>JBKPRD010000155.1:0-4659 GCA_046734415.1 Actinomycetota bacterium
GTCCCGCGAACAAGAGTCAACGCCTGCGCGGGCCGTAGGCGTTGGTTGGGGTTAGCGGCCGCGGCCGAGCGCTCTGCTTGCGAGTGCGTCCGCCTCGACAGCACGACTCCGATTGCCGCCGGACCCGCGGCTTGACCTTGCTCAGCCGTTATTCCGCCGTCGGTCTTGAGGACGTAGAACCCGCGTTTCGACGTGGGATCCTGCCGCGGCTGCATTCCTGGCTCTGCCATGAAGCGAGGTTATTAAGCTCCAAGCGGCTGGGGCGAGTTCGCCGAGCTGGAGCGCGTCGAAGGTGCGGCGCTGGTCTCGTCCATCTCCGCGAGGCGGGTGCGGGCCTAAGATCTTGCAGCGGAAGCCACGATCGTCCACGCTCGCCCAGGGCATGGCCAAGACCTACCGGCGACACCTTGGAACCCGACTTATCAACTGGTGGTTCCGCGCCCTGACAAAGCGCGGCCTGGGCGCCTCAGTCCGACACATCCTCACCGTGCGAGGGCGGAAGACCGGACGGCTGTACTCGACCCCGGTCGACGTGATCGAGGTCGGTGGACACCGCTGGTTGGTCGCCGGCTACGGCCCCGCAAGCTGGGTAATGAACACACGCGCATCCGGCGAGGTCACGCTCAGCCGCGGCGGCCACACGCAGACGTACAACATCGAGGAAGCCGGAGCCGAGGACGCAGTCCCCGTGTTGCGCAAATACATCGCCGAGATCCGCGTTACCCGTCCCTATTTCGACGCCACACCGAACTCATCCGACGAGGCCATTGCGGCAGAACTGCCGCGACACGCCGTCTTCCGGTTGATCCCGGCACGGTGAGCCACCTCAAGAACAGATGAGGAAGGACGTGCGCGAATTCATCCGCCGGCTCGAGGCTGCGGGCCTGACCGTCGAATCGACGCCGGGGCACTACCGCGTGCTGCGCGAAGGCAAGCCGCTGCGCAAAGCGAACGGGATGCCGTTCACGCTGCCGTTCTCTCCCGACACGATCCGCTGGCGTCGAGCTGCGATCGTCGAACTACGGAAGCTCGGCATCGACCTGTAGCACGTGCCCAGAAATGCCGAGCCCGCGGACCTTTCGGTCATTGGCTTCGACGGCGACACGTTCTCACTCGCCCGCACCCATCAAGCCGGAACGTCTCTCTGCGGGACCTTCACGAGCGGTGCGATCCCGCAACTCCATGAGACGGACAGCCGCATTTGCCGAGGGACCTATCTCACCATGGAGAGAGCGCTTTCGGCCCGCCGCTTAATCTCCAGTAGCATCCGCCGCTGCATGAGGAAGTGCGGGATCTGCATCAGCATCACGTTGTAGACACCACCGAGTCCGCGCTTTCGGTGGCCGCGCACGAGCAAGCGCGTGCGCTGCCCACCGAGCGGCTCGAGAACGAAGGTGCCCCAGCCTTTGAGGCCGAACGCGCGGCCGGGCTGGTAGGTCGATACCGGTAGGCCGAATCCCCAATGCAGCTTGACCGTCTCGCCGATTTGGCGTGGTCGCTGCCACTCGGGATGGATCCGGTTGGCGTTGTGCATTCGACAGCCAGCCAGATTCTCGAGCCACTCGTAGCTGTAGAACCCGCCGCGGTCTTGGCCGAGTTGTGCGAGCCAAGGCCAGACCCCCTCGACGGGGGCATCGATCGTGACGGCGTTCGTCGACTCGATCGGGTCGTCAGGAGTGAGTTCGTCGCCTGGGAGCGGCCTGCGTGCGTCGTCCGCCGACGTGCCCCAGTTGAGCATCCATGGCCTGATCGCTGCGATGTACACGGCTGCCGCCGCGACGCCAGCCACGGCATGCAACGCCGGTCGGCGCCTTCGAACAAGAGCCTTGGCGACGCTGATCATGCTGGCGGCTACGCCGACGTCGAGGACAACTGACCCCCCGAGCATCACGGCGAACGCCCGTGCGCCGTCGACCGCCGACGGAGCCGGCGCGGGCGAACCGATGGTTGCCACACCGGCGCTCATGCGCTTCCGCTCGGGAGGGTGTCGAGAGTTGCGGAGACCATCGATTGACGGAGGTCGGGTGAGGTGGTGTCTTGCCGCCGGGCGACTGTGACACCGGAGTCCCAGCCGGGAGCGCGCCCTCCCGCCGGCGGCTGAACGGTGTCGACGTCGAGGCCGGCTCGGGCGATCAGCCACGAGATCAGCGAGTTCGAGTTCCACATCTCACCGGCACGGACTTCGTCGCGGCCCCAGACCGGCGTCGGGGCCTCGGGGACGAGTTCGAGGACCCGCTCGGCGAGGATGACGTCGTCGGTCAGTCGCTGCGGGCTTTCGACCGCTTCGTCGAGGTCGGCGATGACGCCGTCGCGCCAGCGGCGGACCTCGTAGCGCAGGAAGCGAAGCGACCGCGCGCGCTCGGTACCGACGGGACCTTCCGCGACGACCCCACGCTGCTTTTTATCGCCGCTCGGGATCGGCCAGGCCTGCTCGATCACGAATGTGCCCGCGGGCATGGTCACGATCAGCGCCGAGTGGTACAGATCGCGCCGCGACCGCTTGCCGCGCCAGGCGGCGAGCGCCTCGTAGATGCGACCGTTCATCCGCACAAAGTGACCGCCGGCGCCGAGCGGCAACCAGTAGAGGTCGACAGCAGCTGGCGGCTCAGTGGCCATGCACTCCTCTCATACGATGTACGGCTGGTGCTCCGCTCTGGTGTTGGCTGTGTCTGGTCGTGTAGAGGTCGAGCCGGAACAGCATCGGGACGAGCATCGCCGGCATCATCAGCCCGTGCTCCAAGAGGGCAAGATCGCCCATCGGGAGCAGCGAGAGCCATCCGAGAACGAGCAGCACCGCCGCGAGGACGGGCATCACGGCTGCCATCTCCGCGATCGGTCGGCGCGGCATGCCGCGGTAGGCCATCCAAGCGACCATCGGCGCCGTCATCGTGAACGTCACGATCACGACCGACAGCGCTGGCAGCTCCTTGAACGGGTGCGAGTAGCCGAACTTGCTCGCGGCCCAGAAGTAGATGAGGTCGCCGATCGCGAAGCCGACGCACATCGGCGCGCACATCTCGAAGAAGTGCAGCACGAACCGGCCGAAGCGGCCGCGCCGGGTGGCTTCGACTGTCAGCATCGTCGTGGTCATTGGTGGCCACTTCCATTCGTTTGGACGCCCTGCTCGAGTCGCTCTTTTATCGCGGCGAGGTTCTGGCGCTCGCGGCCGCGCATGAGCCGACCGAGGAGCGGGGCAACCAGTCGCAGTCGGCCCTGTGGCTCAAGTTCGACGTGCAGCGTGAGACGTGCGCCCTCCGCTGTCGGGTCGACGCGACCCTCGTTCGTGACGAGCAGGCTGCGGGAGCGACCCGTCGAAAGCCAGCCCTTCGGCCGCTCGAACGCGACGTAGTCGATAAGCATCGGATCGCCGGCGATCCATTCGCCCTCCCAGTGCGTACCGACCCCGATCGGACCGTGGGTGAGCTTCGCGGCGCGCTTCGTCCGCGGGTTCCACTCGAACTCGCGGCTGATGTCGGTCACGTAATCGAAGACATCCTCCGCAGAGCGACGGATCTCCACGGCACAGTCGACGACCGCGGCCCTCACCGGATCCCCCTCGGCAAGAACGCAACGGCAAACAGGAGCCACAGAGACGCGAGGATCGTGAAACCGGTCGGGTTGACGAATCCGTCCATGGCTTAACCTCTGTCCTGTCTCACAGCGAGCCTGCGCCAGAGCCGGTTCGCCCACATCGGCACGAGCCCGCAGACCGCGTCAGCAGAAACCCGCAGCCCCGGGGGCTAGAGCGCGATTCCTGCGCAGCGCGTGCGACTCGCCCGGCGAGATATCTCCGCGCGGCGACCTAGCCAGACTAGAACCTGACGGAGCAAGACCGCCCGCTCCACCCATCCACCACTACATATGGACAGCGGTCCATCGCCGCGATCAGCCGACGCCACCGGCTCCCGTTGATCACCCAAGAAAGGAAAGGTTCTCGGTTGACCATCAAGGTAGAGGGGGTCGACGTGAGGATGGACCGGCGTTTGCACCACTGGTCTGTTGCCTAAACGGATTACAACCGATGGAGCCTTTATGGAGCCCCGTGGTTGCAACCGGTGGCAACCGGTCGCAAATCGGATCGGTCGAAAAACCCGCTCAAACAAGGGAAAACCGTTGCTGCGGGTTGCGACCAGTTGCCGAAAGAAGCGCATGGTAAGGAGCCGTGGCGGCGCGAGCGGCCGCCACCGTGGCGGGGTGAGAATGCCGGCGCCGGATCGGTCGACGCCGGCATCTCCTTGCTGCTGCGAGCGCGATGGTAAGTATGGCGCGGGGGCCTGCGGAATCGCTGACTGCTGCCTCGAGCGCGAACCTCAGAGTCGTAACTGGAGGCCCCTCCGATCCGGCGCGTCCTGTCGTCTGGAAAGGAGGCACGTGATGGACGTCGTCGTTGAGCGGTGCGCGGGGCTTGACGTGCACCGCGACAGCGTCGTTGCGACCGTGCGCGTGCCGGGCAAGGGGAAGAGCCGCCGCCGGCGCGCGCAGCAGACGCGCAGCTTCGGCACCACGATCGCTCAGCTCGAGCAGCTCGCCGATTGGCTACAGGGCTTCGGGGTGACGCTGGTCGGGATGGAGGCGACCGGTATCTACTGGCGGCCTGTCTTCTGGGTGCTCGAGCGGCGGTTCGAGTGCTGGCTCTTGAACGCCCAGCATCTGCACAAT
>JBKPRD010000156.1:0-20065 GCA_046734415.1 Actinomycetota bacterium
CTTCTCGATCGCCTCGATGTTCACCTTGAACATGGGCATCGTCGTCGTCAGGAACGCGGAGAACCCGACGACGTCCGGCTTGTGCTCCTTGATCGCGTCGACGAACGTCTCGGGCGCGGTCTGCACGCCGAGGTCGACGACTTTGAAGCCGGCGCCCTCGAGCATGATGTCGACGAGGTTCTTGCCGATGTCGTGGACGTCGCCCTTGACGGTTCCCATCAGGAACGTCCCGATCGTCTCGGCGCCGGTGTCGGCCAGGAGCGGCCGGAGGATGTCGAGCGCGCCGCTCATCGCACGCCCGGCGATCAGCATCTCCGGGACGAAGAAGTCGCCGCGCTCGAAGCGCGCGCCGACCTCTTCGAGCGCGGGGATGAGGGCATCGAAGAGCATCTGCTCCGGCCCGAGGCCTTCCTCGAGCCCTCGCTCGGTGAGCTCCACGACCGCCGGCTTGTCGCCGACGAGCGTGCGGTCGTAGAGCTGGGTGAGGATCTCGTCGTGAGTCATGGCGATGTCGTTCCTTCCTGCTTGTGGTTGGAAAGCTGGTCCGACAGAGCAGCGGCTGTCTCGACCAGGTGGTCGGCGAGCTCGGCGAGGCGCTCGGGAGAGGTGCGGACGGTGGGGGCGGAGACCGAGATCGCCGCAATCGCGGTGCCGCGCGCGCCGCGGACGGGGGCGGCCGCCGAGCAGAGGCCCGCCTCGAGCTCCTCCCACGTCGTCGCGTAGCCGTTCCGCCGGACCTGCTCGAGCTCGGCGAGGAGGTCAGGGATGCTCGTGATCGTGTTCGGGCCGAGCCGCGCCAGCCGTCCGAACGGCGGCTGGGCGGCGCCGAACGCCATGAAGACCTTCCCCAGCGAGGACGCATGGCTCGGGATGCGGCGCCCGACCCAGTTGCCGGCGCCGAGCGGGTGGTGGCTGTCGACCTGGGCGAGGCGCGCGACACCCGTCGGCGTCGGGATGGCGACGTTCGTCGTCTCGCCCGTGACCTGCTCGAGGCGCTCCAGGAACGGCAGCGCCAGCGTCGCGAGATCGCCGACGGCGGAGTCGCGGCGGGCGTAGTCGACGAGGACCGGCCCCGGCCGGAAGCCGCCGCCCGGCCGCCGCTGCGCGAGGCCGTTCCGCTCGAGCGCGCGCAGGAGGCGCGCCGCGGTCGTCTTCGGCAGACGGGTCTCCTCCATCACGCGCGCGAGCGTGACGACGTCGTCGCTCTCGACCAGCCGCACGAGGATTCGCGCGGCACGGTCGATCGACTTGGCACCGGACTCGAGCGCGGCCATCGGTACCACATGATGGCACCGGTTACGGTGTGCGTCAAACGCTGCGCCTGGTTAAATCTCCAACCAGCGGTGGATCAGGTTCCGCGCTGTGGCACCTCTGGCTCAGGCGGCCGCCCAGGTGGCGCGGCCTCCGGCGTCCTGCGCGAGCACGGCACGGCCGTCGACGACCGCGTTGTCGAGGTGCGCGGCGACCGACCTCGCAAGCTCGACGGCCATCTCCTCGAACGGCCCGAGCGCGGCGTCGGCGGCGCGCCAGTAGTGCTCGAGCGGCTGCGGATCCACTGCGAGCTCGGCCTCGACCGCCGCGTCGAGGTCGGCGACGAAGCCGGCGCTCCCGTCGAGGAACGCGGCCACGGCCGCCTCGCTCTCGATTGGCGCGTAGTGGCTCGTCCCGAGCCGCGCGGGGCGAAGCTCGCGCAGGCGGTCGATCGTTCCGCCGTAGGCCGTCACGGACGCGTACGGCGGCGGGCTGATCAGCTCGTCGTCCGTGGTGTAGAGCCCTCGCTCGAGGACGGCGTCCATGACGATCGCCGTCCGCGAGTCGTGGTGCACGACGCCGAGATGCCCCGGAGAGTGTCCCGGCAGCGCGACGACCTCGACGGCGATCCCGCCGAGGTCGAGGATCTCGCCGTCGGAGATCGTGCCGTCGAGCGGCGTATCGGGGCCGGCGGCCTTCTCGAGCCACGCCCAGGTCGGCTCGTCGTAGTCGAGCCCCTGGCGGCGGTACCAGCCGTACCGGTCGCGCGAGATCGCCTCCCAGGACTCGATCCACGGCCGGTCCTGCGCGGACGAGCGGATCCGCGCCTGCGGCGCGACGCGCCGCAGCTCCGCGTTGCCCCCGTAGTGGTCGACGTCCGCGTGCGAGACGACGACGTCGGTGATCGCGGCCGGGGAGCGGCCGAGCTCCTGGAGCGCGGGCGTGACGTGCTCGGCGATCGTCCCGTCGATCCCGGAGTCGACGAGCAGCAGCCGCTCGTCGCCGACGAGGAGCCACTGCGCGAACCGCCGGCGGCCCAGGATCGACGGGATCCGGTAGATGCGCGGCTGGACTTCCTCGATGCTCACGGGACGCCTCACTTTCGAAGATTGGCTCTAAGCTAGGGACGCGAACGATCTCAGAGGAGAGTGAAGGACGTGAAGACTGCCGAGCGCACACGCATCGCCTTCGAGCGCGGAACACCCGACCGCGTACCGATCCACTGCTGGCTCGGGTTGCCGCTGATCAAGAAGCTGAAGCCGCCCGAGAAGCGGATGCTCGAGATGCTCGAGTGGTGGATCGACGACCCGATGGGATCGATCGTCAAGATGCAGCAGGACCTCGGGCTCGACCCGATGATCACGACGTACAGCCAGCACATCGGCGAGCACGAGATCTGGCCGCGGATGCTCTTCCCGCGCCCGTTCGAGACGGACACCTGGGTCGAGACCTTCGAGGTCACGGCACAGGGCGACGGGTGGCGCGAGCACTCGCACAAGATCCGCACCCCCGACGGCGACCTCGACTACTCCTACCGGACGGAGGACGGCTTCGGCACGTCGTGCCACGACTTCCTGCTCAAGGGCGACGAGCCGGAGAAGAAGCTTCCCGCTCTGCGCCACTTCCCGTCGGCGGACCTCTACGACATGACCGTGCTGAAGGAGATGGTCGAGAAGGTCGGAGACGAGGCGTGGTGGCTGCACCACGTGATCGGGCCGTGGGACATGGCGGCGGAGATCCGTGGTCTCGTCGACCTGTCGATGGACATCTACGACCGGCCGCAGTTCGTCCACGACCTGATGCGCATCTGCTCCGACTGGCTGCAGGGCTTCTACCGCCGCCTCGGCGAGGCGGGGATCCACTCGATCTCGTTGAACGAGACGTGGGTCGGCGTGGGCGTGGCGCCGGACCAGTTCCGGGAGTTCATGAAGCCGTACGACACGGAGTGCGTGGAGGCCGCGCACGAGGCGGGCTACCTCGTCAGCTTCCACAACTGCGGCCGCGCGACGCTCCTGCTGGAGGACATGGCCGACACCGGGCCCGACGCGATCGAGACCCTGACATCGGACCGCTCGTCCGGCGACGTCGACCTCGCCGACGCGAAGCGGCGGATCGGCAACCGCGTGTGCCTGTTCGGCGGGTTCAACGAGCACCTGCTGCACGAGGCGGACGCCGACGCGGTTCGTGACGAGGTCAAGCGCTGCCTGGACGCCGCGATGGAGGGAGGCGGCTACATCCTCCGGTCGACCGGACAGATCTTCGACGCGAAGCCCGGGTTGATCGAGGTCGCGTGCGAGACCGCCCGCGATCTCGGCCGGTACAACTGAGCGAGCGCGACCTCTTCGACGTCGAGACGGCCGCCGACGGCCCGGCGGGCCTGCTGCCCTTGACGCCGGAGTTCCTCCGCGACCGGCCGTCCGGGGACGTCTTCGGCCTCACCCAGAACGCCGGGATGGGCTGGGATCCCGCGAAGACGGGGCGCGATCCTTTCCTGATCCTCTCGACGCAGGGTGGGCTGCGCGCGGACGACGGGACGCCGATCGCGCTCGGCTACCACACCGGGCACTGGGAGGTGGGTCTCCTCGTGCGCGAAGCGGCACGTGAGCTCGACCGGCTCGGCGGTTTGCCGTTCGCGGCGCACGTCTCCGACCCGTGCGACGGCCGCACGCAGGGAACGACCGGGATGTTCGACTCGCTCCCGTACCGAAACGACGCCGCGCTCGTCCTGCGCCGGCTCGTCCGGAGCCTGCCGACGCGCCGCGGCGTGATCGCCGTCGGCACCTGCGACAAGGGCCTGCCCGCGATGACGATGGCGCTTGCCTCCTTCGGCGAGCTGGCTGGGGCGGTGATCCCGGGCGGCGTCACGCTGCCGCCTCGCCGCGGAGAGGACGCCGGGGCCGTGCAGACCCTCGGCGCGCGTTTTGCGCACGGCCTCGTGTCGCTCGAGGAGGCGGCCGAGCTCGGCTGCCGCGCGTGCGCCAGCCCCGGCGGCGGATGCCAGTTCCTCGGCACCGCCGCGACGGCTCAGGTGGTTGCGGAGGCGTTCGGGCTGACCGTGCCGCACGCCGCGCTCGCCCCGTCAGGGCAGCCGATCTGGCTGGACGTCGCGCGCCGCACTGCGCAGACCGTCCACGAGCAGTGGCGCGACGGTCGCACCCTGGCCGACGTCCTCACGCCGGATGCGCTCGAGAACGCGATGCTCGCGCACGCCGCGTTCGGCGGCTCGACCAACCTGCTGATCCACGTGCCTGCCGTCGCGCATGCGGCGGGGCTCGTCCGGCCGACCGCCGACGACTGGCGGCGGGTGAACCGGGCCGTCCCTCGGCTCGTCGACGCGCTGCCGAACGGGCCGGAGAACCACCCGACGATCCGCGTCTTCATGGCCGGCGGCGTCCCCGAGGTGATGCTCCACCTCCGCCGGCTCGGCCTCCTGAACGGCGGCGCCCGCACCGTCGTGGGCAGGACGTGGGACGACCTGCTCGACGAGTGGGAGGAGAGCGAGCGTCGGCACCGCCTCCGCGAGCGCCTGCGGCAGCAGGACGGCGTCGATCCCGACGATGTGATCTGTCCGCCCGAGCGCGCCCGCGCGAAGGGCATGACCTCGACGGTCTGCTTCCCGGCGGGCAACCTCGCGCCGAACGGCAGCGTGATCAAGAGCACGGCGATCGACCCGCGCAGCCTCGATGCCGACGGCGTCCTGCGCATGACCGGGCGCGCGCGCGTCTTCACGCGCGAGCGGGACGTGATCGCAGCGTTGAAGGGCCAGCAGGGCGAGCCGGTCGTCGAGGGGGAGGTGATCGTGCTCGCCGGACGCGGCCCGCTCGGCTCCGGCATGGAGGAGACCTACCAGCTGACGTCGTTCCTGCGCTACCTGCCGGCGGGCAGAGGCATCGCCCTCTTCACGGATGCGCGCTTCTCGGGCGTCTCGACCGGCCCGTGCATCGGCCACGTCAGCCCGGAGGCGCTCGAGGGCGGGCCGATCGGCAAGCTCGTCGACGGCGACCTCGTCCGGATCGTCGTCGACACGCGGAACCTGGAAGCGTCGGTCGAGCTCGTCGGCCACGGCGACGAGGCGTGGACGGCGGAGGAGGCTGCGGCCGAGCTCGGGCAGCGCCCGACGAACCCGGCGGTCCGGCCGGACGAAGCCCTGCCGGCCGACACCGCACTCTGGGCGAGCCTCCAGGCGGCCAGCGGCGGCCTGTGGGGCGGCTGCGTCTACGACGTCGAGTCGATCCGCGCCGCGCTGGCCGCGGTGGACACGGCGACGGTGGATGATCGATTATCGGGCTCACTGAGCTGAAGGAGGTTGCAGATGGCGGTGCAGGCACCACAGGTGCTCGCCACCTTCCACGGTGACGAGTCGTTCCCGATCGACTGGGAGCCCGGCGAGGAGGAGCTCTTCTGGGTGCTGGACGACCTCCATTGCCCCAACCCCCTGTCGCCGCTCTTCTTCGACCTGGGCGGGTGGTGGCTGACCTGCGACCACATGTTCCGCCGCTTCGCGACCCCGTTCGCGGCCGACTGGATCGCCAAGAACGTGAACGGCTACCTTTACACGGCGGCGATCCCGGCCGACGCGGCGGTGCGGCCGGAGGCCAACGAGTTCCAGGCGCGCTACGCACCTCGCGTGCCTCACGACCCCGAGTACGCGTCGAAGATGGGGGCATACCTCGGCTTCGTGCTGCCGCACTACGCGGGCAACTTCCTCGACTGGTGGCGCGACCGGCTGAGGCCGGAGATCGAGCGCAACTTCGCCTACCTGGACGGGTACGACACCGAGGACGCGTCGCTCGTCGAGCTCGCTGTGCTCTTCGAGGACGCGCTCGACATTCACGACCGCCACTGGAAGATCCACTGGCTGCTCAACTTCGCCCAGTTCTCCGCGACGATGGCGCTGAACGCCACCGTCGCGGAGGTCAAGGGCGAGGCAGATCCGGCGCTGCTCGGCCGCCTGCAGAGCTCGATCGAGGACCGCAACTGGGACTCGATCGAGGCGCTCTGGCAGATGAAGGAGGAGATCAAGGGCGACGACGAGCTGCGGGACGCATTCCGCGGCGACACCGCCGCCGACCTCCTCCGCTCGCTCGAGGGCTCCGAGCGCGGCCGCCGCTTCCTCGACGAGCGCCTGACTCCGTACCGGCAGGAGTTTGGCTACAAGGCGATCTGGTCGCACGAGTTCTCGTTTCCGACCTGGAAGGAGAACCCGGCGCCGATCGTCGAGGCCGTCCGCGGCTACCTCGAGACCGACTACGACTACCCGGCCGCGATCCAGGCGGTCCGCGACGACCTGGCGGCCGCACAGGAGGAACTCTTCGACGGCGTGCCGGACGGCGACCCCAAGGAGCGGCTCCGGCAGGCGCTCGAGCTCTCGCTGCGGATGAACCCGCTCACGCCCGACCACCACTTTTTCATCGACCAGGGGACGAATGCGCGCGTCCGCCTCGCCGCGATCGCGATCGGACGGAAGCTGGTCGAGGCCGGCGCGATCGACGATCCGGAGGACGTCGTCTACCTCCGTTACAACGAGCTCCGCCTGCTGGCGGCGAGTCCGGACGCCTTCGACGCGCGGACGATCGTCTCCGATCGTCGTGACGAGCGAGAGCAGCAGGCGCTCGTCCGGCCGCCGCAGTGGATCGGCACCGCGACGGAGGAGGCCCTCGCATTCCCCTACTGGTCGCTCTGGGGCTTCCCCGAGAAGTTCCACCGGCCGCCGCCGGAGAAGGTGGACGAGGTACACGGGCTCGGCGCCTCGCCCGGCGTGGTCGAAGGCGTCGCGCGGAACGTCGCCTCGCTGGGCGAGTTCGACCAGGTGCAGGAGGGCGAGATCCTCGTCTGCCAGATGACGAATCCGGCGTGGGTCGTCCTGTTCACGAAGATCGCCGGCCTCGTCACGGACGCGGGCGGGGTGGCGGCGCATCCGGCCGTGGTCGCGCGCGAGTTCGGGATCCCCGCGGTCGTCGGAACCTCGGTCGCGACCGAACGGATCAAGAGCGGCGACCGGGTGCGCGTGAACGGCACGAGCGGCGTCGTCGAGGTGCTGCAATGAGCGTAGGCTTGACGGAGCTCATCAATGAGCGGAGGCGCCGGCTTGGCCGGCGCCGGGAGCGTGTTTCATGACCCGACTGGTCGACCTGTCGATGCCGGTGCACGCGGACATGCTGACCTTCCCGCGCGTGCCGCCCCCGATGCTGATGCTGTACGAGAGCTGGACGCAGTTCGCCGAGCGGATCGGCGCGGCGGAGTACGGCGCCACCTCGCTGACCGCGAGCTACGTGGTCGTCCAGAACGACCACGTCGGGACCCATTGCGACGCCGTCAAGCACATCCGCGGGCCGGAGGCTCCCGGGGTCGAGGGGATCCCGCTCGAGTACTGCTTCTCGGACGGGGTCCGCCTCGACTTCCGCCACAAGGAGAAGGGGACGCGCATCTTCCCCGACGAGATCGACGAGGCGCTCGAGAAGATCGGCTACGGGCTGAAGGAACGCGACATCGTCCTCATCCACACCGGCGCGGGCGCCTACAACACGGAGGAGCGCTACAAGACCGACTTCCCCGGGATGACGGCCGAGGCAACGCGGCACCTGATCTCGCAGGGCGTGCGGATGATGGGCTGTGACGCGATCACCTTCGACCCGCCGGTGTGGGCGATGTTCGAGCAGAAGCACTTCTGGGAGGCGCACCTCGTGATGAACGAGGACGACTACTGGCATCTCGAGAACATGATGAACCTCGACCAGCTGCCGACACACGGCTTCAAGCTGGCGGTGTTCCCGGTCAAGTGGATCGGCACGACGGCGGCGCCGGTGCGGGCCGTCGCCATCCTGGATGACTGACGTCGTCTGGTTCGGCGACCCGCGTTGCCTGGACGTCGCCTGCGCGGGCGGAAAGGGCGCGAGCCTCGCGAGGATGACGGCGGAAGGGCTGCCCGTCCCGCCGGGCTTCGTCGTGCCGTCGGGGGCGCTCGCCGAGGCGGTCGACGCGGAACGGCTGGCGGCGCTTGCACGCGCCGGCGACCACGACGGCGCGCAGCGGCTCGTCCAGGCGGCCCGCGTCGGCGGCAGCGATGTGGACGACGCGTACACAGAGCTCGGCGGCGGGGCGGTCGCGGTCAGGTCGTCGGCATGCGCCGAGGACTCCGACACCGCGAGCTACGCGGGGCAGCAGGAGACATTTCTGAACGTACGCGGAGCGGGAGAGGTCAGAGGGCGCATCGTCGACTGCTGGTCCTCCTTCTTCAGCGAGCGCGCGCTCTTCTACCGCGCGCGCAAGGGATCGGTGGACGACCTGGCGATGGCGGTCGTGGTCCAGCAGATGGTCGATTCGGGAAAGTCGGGCGTGCTGTTCACCGTCGATCCGGTGCAGCGCCGGCGCGACCGGATGGTGGTGGAGGCCGTGTTCGGGCTCGGCGAGCAGGTCGTCTCCGGCGAGGTCACGCCCGACCACTACGTCGTCGACCGGCGGGGCGCCGCCAAGCGCGAGCTGCTCGTGAACGGCGGTGTGCTACAGCCCGAAGAGCTGGCGCGCCTCGCCGAGCTCGGCTGCGCGCTCGAGGAGCGCTTCGGCTGTCCACAGGACATCGAGTGGGCGATCGCCGACGGGGAGCTGTACCTGTTGCAGTCACGCCCCGTGACGACGCTTTGACGCTCGAGGAGCGCGCTCTGGTCTGGATCGAGCCGTACTGGAACGCCGAGCATCTCGTCCGCACCCGCGACTGGCTGTTGGCGCTGGAGCCGGACGCGGCGGAATCGCTGAGGCTCGCTGCATTGACGCACGACATCGAGCGCCACTTTCCCGGGGGGCCGGTCGAGGACCTGAGCGGCGAGCCGGAAGCGAACTCCGAGTACCGGCGGCTGCACTCCGAACGCTCGGCGGAGATCGTCGGAGAGTGGCTCGTCGGCGAGGGGGCGTCGGACGAGCTCGTGAGCGACGTGCGGCGGCTGATCCTCGCGCACGAGACCGGCGGGACGCCGGACGAGGATCTCGTCCAGGCGGCTGACTCGCTCTCGTTCCTGGAGGTGAACGCGCCCGTCGTCGCGCGTTGGTTCACGAGCGGCCGGTGCAGCCGAAGGCGGTCGAAGGCACAGCTGCGGTGGATGCTCGCGCGGATCCGCGTTCCGGGGGCGCGCGAGCTCGCGCAGCCGCTCTACGAGGGGGCACTGGCAGTTGTCGACCGAGCCTGAGTGGCTCGTCCCCGCCTCGCTTGACGAGGCGCTGGCGCTCCGGGCGGAGCGGCGTGACGGCGCGACGGTGGTCGCCGGCGGCACCTTCGTCGGCATCCTCGTCAACAGCCGGCTGCTGGCCCCCGAGGCGTTCCTCAGCCTGCAGCGTGTTGCCGAGTTGGACTACATCCGCACGAACGGCGATCTCCGCCTCGGCGCGCTGACGACGCACCGGGCGGTCGAGCTGGCGCCGGTGGTGCGAGAACGGTGGCCCGCACTCGCGCACGCGTTTTCGCTTGTCGCGAGCCCGCGGGTCCGCAACCAGGCGACGGTCGGGGGCGTGCTGGCGGACGCCGACTACGCCTCCGACCCGCCCTCGATGTTCGTCGCGCTGGGCGCCCGGGCGGTTGCGCGGAGCCTCCGCGGCGAGCGGGAGCTGCCGGTCGAGGAGCTGATCACGGGGTTCTACGAGACCTCACTGGAGCCGGACGAGCTGCTCGTCGAGGTCGTCGTCCCCGGCGGCGAGCACCGCGCGACGTACCGCAAGTTCCGGTCGAGGTCTCACGAGGATCGGCCCGCCGTCGGGGTTGCCGCGTGCCGCCGGCCGTCCGAGCTGCGGGTCGTGGTCGGCGCCGTCGCCGGGACGCCGCAGTGGTTCCCGGAGCTGTGCGACTCGGAGGCTCCGCCCGCCGAGGTCGCTCGGGCGTACGCGGAGGCGATCGATCCGATCTCGGACGTCAGCGGCTCTGCCGAGTACAGGCGGTGCGTGATCGAGGTGGAGGTGCGGCGAGCGCTCGAGGAGATCGCGTGACCGACCCGCGCGTCAGCGGCGCCGCCCGCTACGCCGAGGACGTCGACCTCGACGGCCAGCTCCACGCGCGGCTCGTACGCACACCGTTCCCGCACGCGCACGTTCTCCGCATCGACGCAGTTGCGGTTCCGGCGGGTTGCGTGGTCCTGGTCCCGGACGACGTGCGCGACCTCGCGGGCTACGGCGTGCAGATCGAGGACGAGACGGTCCTCGCACGCGATCGCGCGCGGTACGCCGGCGACGTCGTCGCGGCGGTGGCGGCCGAGACACCGCGCGACGCAGAGGACGCGGCGTCACTCGTCCAGGTCGACTACGAGGAGCTGCCGGCGGTTCTGGACGTGCTCGACGCCGTCGCGTCCGGCGCGCCGCTCGTGCACGACGAGATCGCGGTCGCAGGCGGCGGTGCAGCGTACTTCGGCATGCGACCGCAGCCCGGCACGAACGTGTGCCACCGGTTCCAGCTCCACCACGGCGACGTGGACGGAGCCTGGAGGCAAGCGGACGTCGTCGTCGAGGAGACCTACCGGACGCCCGCCGCGCAGCACGCCGCGATGGAACCGCACGCATGCGTGGCCCGCTGGTCGGGCGGTCGGCTCGAGGTCTTCACGGGCACGCAGACGCCGTTCAACCTCCGCGAGGAGCTCGCTCGCATCTTCGCGCTGAGCGCCGACCAGGTACGCATCGTCGTGCCGCCGATGGGCGGCTCGTTCGGCGCGAAGACGTTCCTGCGGACGGAGGCGATTGCCGCCGCGCTGGCGCGGAAAGCGGGCCGCCCCGTCAAGCTCGTCCTGCCACGCGCCGAGGAGTGGCAGACGCTGAACCGGCACGCGGCGGTCCTGACGATGAAGCTGGGGGCACTCGCGGACGGGACGCTCCTCGCGCTCGAGACGAAGTGTCTCGCCGATACCGGCGCCTACGCAGACTGCGGTCCCGGCGTCGCGCAAAAGATGGGCTTCGCCGCCCCGGGGCCGTACCGGATCCCCAACGTCCGCGTCGACGCCCGTTGCGTCTACACGAATCTGCCCCCTGCAGGCGCATTTCGCGGTTACGGCCAGATGCAGTCGGCGTGGGCGCGGGAGCGGGCGGTCGACTCACTGGCCGAGCGGCTCGGGCTCGACCCGCTCGACCTGCGCCTCCGGAACCTCCTGCGCGACGGCGACGTCTACTGCACGGGCGAGACGATGCGCGATGTCCACTTCGCCGAGTGCCTGGAAGCGGCGGCGGAGGCGATCGGCTGGCACGAGGACCGCCGCGGCAAGGGTCTGAGCGTGATCCTCAAGGGGATGCAGACGCCGAGCCGGGCGTCGATCCGCGTGGAACGCGAAGACGACGGGAGCTTCACGCTGCGCTGCGCGACGACGGAGATGGGCCAGGGCGCTCGCCGCGCAATCAGCCTGCTCGCGGCCGAGCTTCTCGGCGTCGACGTCGAACGGATCCGGTTCCCGAGCCCGGATACGGACGTCGTGCCCCACGACACGCGAACGACGTCCTCGCGCTCGACGTACATGATGGCGTGCGCGCTCGAGGCGGCCGTCCACGCCCTTCGTGAAGACGGCACCGTCGGGGAGGGCGAGGCAATCGAGGAAGGCGGTCTGGACCCCGATACAGGGCAAGGGATCGCCTCGAGCCACTGGCACCAGGGCGCTGCCGGGGCCGAAGTCCGGGTGGACGAGGAGACCGGCAAGGTCGAAGTCGTCCGGCTGCACTGCGCGGTCTACGCGGGCCGCGTGGTCAACCGCCCGGGCGCCGAGCTCCAGAACGAGGGGTCGATGATCATGGGCCTCGGCACGGCTCTCTTCGAGGAGGTCGTCGCCGCCGAGGGGCAGGTGACGAACGCGAACCTGTCGGACTACCCGGTGCCGTCGTTCGCCGACCTCCCCGCGCGGCTGACGCACGAGCTGCTCGAGCGGGAGGGTGCCGAGGTGCACGGCCTCGGCGAGACGGCACTGCCGCCGGTGCCCGCGGCGATCGGCAACGCCGTTGCCTCGTTGGGCATCCCCGTGACGGATCTCCCGCTCACCCCCGAGCGCGTGCTGGCCGCCGCGGCGCGCGCCGTGGAGGCGCCTGCGTGAAGCTCGAGCTCCGAGTCGACGGCTCCGACCACACCGTCGAGGCGCGGGCCGACGAGTCGTTGCTGACGTTGCTCCGGCGCGAGCTCGGCCTGGCCGGCGTGCGCGAGACGTGCGGGATCGGCGTCTGCGGGGCCTGCACCGTGCTGGTCGACGGGCTGCCGATGTCCGGCTGCCTGCTGCTCGCCCCCCTTGCACAGGGCCGTGAGATCCGGACCGTCGCGTCGCTCGGCGGCGACGATCCCGTGCAGCGGGCCTTCGTCGAGACCCACGCCTTCCAGTGCGGCTACTGCACGCCGGGAATGGTGCTCGCGGCCCGGCGGTTGCTCGAGGAGAACCCGAACCCGACGGAGGACGAGGTGCGGCTGGCGCTCGCCGGCAACCTCTGCCGGTGCGGCTCCTACGTCAAGATCGTCGAAGCCGTCCTCCTGGCGGCGCGGAAGGAGAGCGAATGGACGAGCTGAGCAGGTTCAGGCTGGACGGTCGGGCGGCCATCGTCTCCGGCGGCTCCGGCGGTATCGGCGTACGGATCTGCGCCGCACTCGCCGGGGTCGGCGCGAACGTCGCGATCGTCGGCCGGGACGAGGGCAGGCTGCAGGAGGCGCGCGACGCGGTCGAGAGAGCGGGAAGCGAAGCGCTCGTGCTCGCCGCCGACGTGACGAAGGAGGCCGAGGCCGACCGGGTCGTCGACGAGACCGTTGCCGCATTCGGCCGGCTCGACGTCCTGATCAACGCCGTCGGCGGCGGCGCCGGCGCCGCTCTGCACGACGCCGAGGTCTACCCGGAGGACGTCTGGGACCGGATGATGGACCTGAACCTGCGGTCGCAGTTCCTCGTCTCCAAGGCGGCGGCCCGCGCGATGATCGTGGGCGGACGCGGGGGCCGGATCGTGAACATCTCGTCCGTCCGCGGCCAGCTCGGCATCCGCCTCGGCTACTCGGCCTACGTCGCCGCCAAGGGAGCGATGGACGCGCTGAACCGGCAGCACGCGACGGAGTGGGCGAAGCACGGGATCACCGTGAACGCGGTCGCCCCGACGTTCGTCAAGACGCCGCAGGTCGAGAGCCTGCTCGCCGACGAGAGCTTCCGCCAGGGGCTCGTCAACCGGATCCCGCTCGGCCGGATCGCCGAGCCGGACGACCTCGTCGGCGCGATTCTCTTCTTCAGCTCGGACGCGTCCGGGTTCTGCACCGGCCAGCTCCTGACGCTGGACGGAGGACTGACGGCGTCGCAGTAGCCGTCAGCCGCGACTGAGCACGCCGCTGCGGAGCTCGTACAGGCTTCCGCGCGAGCGCGTGTAGTAGATGCGGTACCGATCGCCGCCGAGCGGGAGCAGCGTCGGGTCCAGGAGCGACCAGTGCGGATCGTCCACGAGCGGCCGGGCGTCCAGTTTCCACCGGAGCCCGTCGCTCGACTCCGCGAGGTACAGCCGCTGCCTCGGCTCGATCGCCGAGAGCACCATCAGCCACCGGCCTGAGGGAAGCCGGACGACCGCCGGGTCGGCGTACGGCGAGGGGAGCCTGACCCCGCGCTCGGGGTGGAACGTGATCCCCTTCGTCGAGCGGCCGCTGACGATGCGGGACGGGCCGTCGAACGGCCGGTCGTTGAGGTAGAGGCGCCAGCCGCCCTCCGGGAGCTGCACCACCTCCATCACGCCGAAGCCCGCGTCCGCGAAGCGGTTCCCGTCCTCGAGGAACCAGACGAGACCGTCGCGTGAGACCGCGCTCCGCACGCGCGAGGGCTTGTACGGCAACGCGTCCGGCGTCGCGTAGTACATGCGGAGCAGGCCCCTCGGCAGTCGGACGACGGTCGGGTGCGCACCGAGTGGCATCCGTCCGGGGGCCGGCCGGAACGTCAGACCGTCGCGCGAGCGATACGCGACGATCGCGCTGGGGGTATTCGCCCAGAGCAGGAGCGACCCGTCGGGGCGCCGAAGCGCCTCGGCAGACACCACGTTCCGGATCCGCACTCCCGGATCGCGCCTGAATCGCCACTCCCGCCCGCCCCCGCCGCACGCCGACAGCACGAGCAGCGCGGACGCAAGGACGAGCAGCAACCTCACCGCGGAGCGAGCAGCCGGACTGCCGCCTCGGCGAGCTCGGGAGTCGGCTCGACCCGGCCGACGCGGATCGCCGGCCCGAGCATTCGGGCCAGCTCGTCGACGAGGACGTCCAGCATCGCGCAGAACACGGTTCCGGCATCGGGAACGGCGGGCGGGGCCGGGGTCGCGAAGAGCACGGCGCCGCCCTCGTCCGCCAGCAGAGGGACGATCCCGCGAAGCAGGGCGAGCGGCGCGCACACGCCCTGCGAGAAGGATGCGAGCCACTTGTCCCCGGCCTCGAGCACGTCGCCGGTAGGGAGCGTCGGGGAAGGAAGCACGACCCCGTCCACGCCGCCCAGGAGCGCGGCGGCGACGCCGCCGACGCGCGCGGAGTCCTCCCCACCGGAGAGCTCGGCGACACAGGGCAGCGCCTGCGGGCCGAGCTGCTCGGCCGCCTGCTCGAGCGGCTCCAGCTCCGGCCCGACGAGCAGAACGCGTGCGCCGCCGTCGATCAGCTCTTGGGAGACGGCGAGGCCGAACGGGCTCGCGGCGACGACGAACGCGGCGTCTTCGAGCTCGGCCGTCACACGACGTAGGGGCGGAGAACGTCTCGCGCGAGGTGAAAGCCGCGGACGACGAGCTCCTCCGAGCCCTCGAACCTCCGGTCCTCGTGCTCGATGACGATGCTGCCGTCGTAGCCCACGGCGTAGAGCGCAGCAAGGAACCGGTCCCACCGCACCTCTCCGAGCCCGGGCAGCCGCGGCACCTGCCAGCCCATCCCGAGCGACATCACTCCGTGGTCGTAGAGGCCGTCGCGGCGGATCTCGAGGTCTTTCGCATGGACGTGGAAGATCCGGTCCGCGAACTCGTCGACCGCGCGCTCGTAGTCGATCAGCTGCCAGACGAGGTGGCTCGGGTCGAGATTGAGCCCGAAGCTCGGCGACGGGACGAGCTCGAAGAGCTCGCGCCAGATCGCCGGCGAGTAC
This sequence comes from Actinomycetota bacterium, assembly GCA_046734415.1. Classification (GTDB taxonomy): domain Bacteria; phylum Actinomycetota; class Thermoleophilia; order Gaiellales; family Gaiellaceae; genus DATBLE01. The sequence goes on from JBKPRD010000156.1 coordinate 15,318, forward strand.
GCCAGGTTCACGCCGCCGGGCCACTCGTCGACGCTGAAGATCATCGGGCAGTTCTCGATCGCCACCTTCACGCCGAGCGACTCCGCCTCCTCGACGATCCCCGGCCACACCTTCCGGAACTCAGAGACGTTCTCCGCGTGGGTGCGGTCCTTGTCACGGCCGACGAACGTGTTCACGACGGGCACGCCCAGCCGCGCGGCGGCGCGGATCACCTTCCGCGTGTGCTCGTTCACCGACGCGCGGTGCTCGGGGTCGGGGTGCAGGTTGTTCGGGTAGTAGCCGAGCCCCGAGATCTCGATCCCGAGGCCGTCCAGGAGGGACCGGATCTCGTCGGCTCGCTCGTCGACGGACTCGACGTCGATGTGGCTGACGCCGGCATACCGGCGCGCATCGCCGGAGCCGGCGGGCCAGCACGCGACCTCGAGCGCCTCGAATCCGTTGTCCTTTGCCCACCTGGCGACCTGCTCGAGCGGCCAGCCGCCGAAGGGGACGGTGAGGAAGCCGAGCTTCACGCCGGGGCCGTGACTCGGCCCCGCAGGAACGACCGCACCTCGTCGACGAGCACTTCGGGACGCTCGACCGTCAGGTTGTGGCCGCAGTCCTCGACCGTGAGGCGCCGGGCGACGTTGGGCAGCGCCGCCTCGATCTCGTCGCCCGCCGCCGGCGGCACGACGCCGTCGCGGTCGCCGGCGACCAGGAGCACGGGCGCCGATACGCGGCCCAGCTCCGGCCGGAGGTCCATCTCCGCCAGGACTCGGCAGGTCGCCGCGTACGTCGCAGGGTCGTTTGCCGCGAGCATCGCCACCAACGCGTCGAACCCGGCAGCGTCGCGCTCCCGGAACGAGGGCGCCGTTCCGTTCGTCGCGACCGTCTCCGCGACCGACGCCATGCCCTCCTTCTCGACCTTCTCCGCGCGGTCGCGCAGGCCCTGCTGCCCCTGCTCGGGCAGGACAGCGGGGCCATCGACGGAAGCAACCGCCGACACGCCTTCGGGATAGCGAGCCGCGTACGCGAGCGCGATCGAGCCGCCGAACGAGTGGCCGACGAGGGCCGGGCTCGCGAGCTCGAGCCCCTCGACGAGCGCGCGCAGGTCGCCCACGAAGTCGTCGAGCGAGTACGGGCCCGCCGCGCGCTCGCTTCCGCCGGTTCCCCGCAGGTCGTACGTGACGACCGTGAACTCGTCCTCGAGCTCGGCTGCCACGCGGCCCCAGATCCCGGCGCTCGTTCCGCCGAGGCCGTGAACGAGCACGACCGGCGGGCCGGATCCCCGCCGGTCGTGCGCGATGCGGGGGGTCAGTGCTGCACCTCGGCCGCGGTCGGCATCGGGTCGACCATCGCCTTCTGCCGTTGGATCACCTCGATGCTCATCGTGAAGTCGGGCAGCGGCTGCAGCTCCTGCGGCAGCCCGAGCGTGTTCACCATCACCTTGCCGTCCTTCATCACCATCGCGAGCCGCGTGCGGTCCTGGAGGATCGCGATGTTCTCGAGCGGGTCGCCGTCGACGACGAGCAGATCCGCGAACTTGCCGACCTCGACGGTCCCGGTCTCGTCCTCCATTCGCATCAGCTGCGAGCCGTGCTTCGTCGCGGCGACGATCGCCTCCATCGGCGAGAAGCCCATGTCGGTGACGAAGAGCTCGATGTCCTTCGCGTACTCGCCGTGCGGGCACCAGATGAAGCCGTAGTCGCCTCCCGGGACGATCCGGACATCGGCCTCGCGCATCTTGTGCATCGCCTGGCAGCCCCGCTCCCACTCGTCCTGGTAGCCGGAGGCGTCGATCATCTCCTGCGAGATCCCGCAGGCGAGGCCCTTCTGGAGGATGCCCCAGTGGTAGCCGAGCCCGGGGACGACGAAGATGTCGTCGCGCCGCTCCGCGATCATCTCGATCGCCTCGTCGTCGGCGTACGTGGCGTGCTCGATCACGTCGATGCCGGCCTCCACGCACAGCTTCACGCCGTCATCGCCCCGCACGTGCGCGGCGATCTGCCGGTTTCGCGTGTGCGACTCGCGGACCGCCGCCTGGATCTCCTCGAACGAGTACATCGTCTCCTCCGGCGGGATCCCGGGGCGTCCACGGAGCAGGCCTTCGCCGGTCACGTACATCTTGACGACGTCGCAGCCCTCCTTGATGTTCTGGCGCACGGCCTTGCGGACCTCGTCGACGCCGTCCGCGAAGATCGCCAGGCCCTCCATCCCGAGCCGCCAGAACGACGGGTTCCAGTCGAGCATGCCGCTGGTCGCGCAGATGTCGCGGCCCGAGGCGGCGAGTCGCGGCCCCGCGATGATGCCCTCCTCGATCGCATCGCGGATCGTCACGTCGACGCGGTGCAGCGCGCCGGCGCTCGCGGCCGAGGTGTAGCCGCACCGCAGTGCGAGCTCTGCGTTCTTCACGGCGTAGATCGTCAACAGCTCGGCGGGCAGCTTCAGGTCGAGGTCCGGAAGCTCCCGGACACCCCAGAACGAGATGTGGAAGTGGCCCTCGGTGAGGCCTGGCATCAGGGCCTTGCCCTTCAGGTCGACGACGCGGTTGTTCCCGTCCGGGTTCTCGCCCCAGTCGGCCGTCCTGCCGACGTGCGTGATGCGGTTGCCCTCGACGCGAACGGCGCCGTCCTCGACCGGCCCGCCGCCGTTGCCGTCGATCAGCCTTGCGTTGACGAAGAGGGTCGGCGCCTCTTCGAGGAATGCCTGCGCCATGCTCAACCTCCTGTCTGGCTTGCCGCCTCTGCGCCGGCGGGGAGCGCTGCCCCGTCCGGGGAGACGATCGGGTTCTTCAGTGAACCGATGCCGTCGATCTCGACGGTGACGACGTCGCCCGGCTGCAGGTAGCCGGCGCGCTTGACGTCGTCGCGCTCGTAGGGCTTGCCGCCGATCTCCGGATCGGTGGCCCACGCAGTGCCGCCCGGTGTACCCGTCTCGATCAGGACACCCGGCTGAAGCGTGTAGAAGTCGGAAAAGAAGGACACGAGCGTCGCGACGTCCCAGATCATCTTCGCGGTCGAGTTCGACTGCCGCAACTCCTCGTTCACGTAGGTGCGCAGGCCGAGCACCTGCGGGTCGTGGATCTCGTCGCGCGTGACGATCCAGGGACCGATCGGCGCGCACGTGTCGAAGTTCTTCCCGGGCCCGAGCCGGTACTCGAAGCCGCCCTCCGGGTGCGGGACCGCCTGCCGGTCCCGCGCCGTCACGTCGTTCGTGACGGTGTAGCCGAACACGTGCTGGAGCGCCTGCTCGCGGGGGATGTGCCGGCCCGGCTTGCCGATCACGACGCCGAGCTCGACCTCGTAGTCGAGCTTCTGCGTGACGACCGGGTCGAGGATCACCGGGTCGTCCGGCCCGATCACCCCGAGCGGCGCCTTGAGGAAGAACTCCGGGTCGTGCTGCTCGACGGGCGGCTTCTCGTCGCGGTGGTCCCAGTAGTTCTGGCCGCTGTTGAGGATGATCGGCGGGACGAGCGGCGCGAGCAGCCTGACGTCCGCAAGCGGGTACGACGGCGTTCCCTGCGCCACCGCCTGCTCGGCGGCTTGCCACGACGGCTCGAGCCCGGCGATGAACGCCGTCATCGTCGACGGGATGCGAACGGCGGCGATCCGAGCGGCGTTCGCGTCGTCCTCGACCTCGGCAAGATGGGCGGCGTATGCCGCCTGCAGGTCGACGACGGCGTCGCCCTCGACGGCGCCGAGCGCTCGCCGCGATCCGTGCTGAAACGTGACGAGTCTCATGCGACCCGCTCCGGCTCGAGCACTCCCAGGCCTGCAAGCGCCTCGCGCAGGGCAGGCCGCTCGGCCTCCGGGAAGTCGGGCAGCGGCCGCCGGACAGGCCCACAGTCGAGGCCGAGGATCTTCAGCGCCTCCTTCGTCGGCGAGACGTACCCGGGGTCGTACTCGAGGAAGCGGTTCAGCGGCTGCAGCGCACGATGCTGCGCGAGCGCCCCGTCGTGGTCGCCCTCCTGGACGAGGTCCCAGAGCCGGACCATCGGCCGCGGAACGATCGAGGCGGCGGTGGAGAAGATCCCGCGCGCGCCGACGCAGAGGGCGGCGTAGAACTGGCTGTCGATCCCGGTGCAGAGGCTCCGGCCGCTCGCTTCCGTCAGCCTGAGCGCCTCCACGAGCTGCCCGAGGTCGTCCTCCGACTGCTTCAGGCCGACGACGCCGTCGAGTGCCATCAGCTCCGCGATCAGCGTGGGGGAGAGGCGGTTGCCGGTGTAGAGCGGGTTGTTGTAGACGACGACCGGCAGGATCCCCGCCGCGGCGACGTCCGCGAAGTGCCGGTAGTGCATCTCGTCGGGGATCCCGAAGTAGAAGGGCGGCGTGAGGATGGCGGCGTCGGCGCCGACTCGCGCCGCGTCCTCGACGAGGGCGATCGCCTCCCAGGTCGCGCACGCCGACGTGCCGGCGAAGATCGTCACCGCCCCGGCGGCCTCGGAGACGACGACCTCGTTCACCACCCGCCGCTCCTCGCGCGACAGGTGCGGGAACTCGCCGGTTCCGCCTGTGGTCATGATCCCGTGGACGCCGCCGTCGACGACGTGGCGGACGACCCGGCGAAGCGCCTCGACGTCGATCTCGCCGCCGCCGCCGGTGAAAGGCGTCGGAATCGCGGGGATCACACCGTGTGGTGCTGCTTCCATCGGCTCCTCCTAGGTTCGTGCATGGCCGACATTGCCATTGAGGACCATCCCGCCGTCGACGAGCAGCTCGACTCCGGTGATGTAGCGCGAGGCGTCGGAGGCGAGGAAGACGATCGGGTCG
>JBKPRD010000157.1:0-2588 GCA_046734415.1 Actinomycetota bacterium
GTCCACGTCGTCCCGGCACGCGAGGAGCTCGCGATCGCACGGCACGTCCGCCGCGCGCTCGAGCGAAGCTAGCGCCCGAGCACGCGGCAGACGTCGCCGACGGCGGTGTGCGGCTCGACGCTTCTGAGAAGCGGTGTCCGCGGGTGTTGCACGCGGAGGCAGGCGGCAATCGCCCGGCCGTCGGGGTGATTCCGGAGCCCGGAGAAGATCGCGTGTGCCCGCCGGGCGAGCACGCACTCCTCGCCGCGTAGGACCGGCACGGCTCCTGCATCGTCGGACCCGGGCAGGTGGCGACCGCGAACCCCGCGTCGTGCAGCGCCCGCGCGATCGCCGCTCCGGCGCGCGGGTCGGTTACGCCGCGGGAGCTTCAGGTGCTCGAGCTCGTCGCCGACGGCCTCCCGGCGAAGTCGATCGCGGACCGGCTCGGGATCGCGGTCTCGACCGTCCGCAACCACATCCGTGCGATTCTGGTCGAGCTCGGCTGCCAGCAGCTCGAGGCAGCCGCGCAGGCGCGCCGACGCGGCCTGATCCGCTAGCGCACGAGCTCTTCGAAGCCCGGCTCTTCCCGGATCGGGTCGAAGTCCGAGTCGTTCCGAGCCAGCTCGCGCGCGCCGTCCCAGCGCTCGATCGCCATCCCGAGGTGGCGGACCGCGTCGTCGGGGTGCCCACCGAGGCTCTCGGCGCAGGCGAGGTTGTAGAGCGGCATCCCGTACTGCGGATTCGCCTCGATCGTCTCGCGGCCCTTCGCGATCACACCCTCGTAGTCGCCCGCGATGAACAGGTCGTGGAGCGGCCCCCAGAACTCCCAGCCGTGCACCTCGAATGCCTTCCCGGCCGTGGCGCCGACCGCGACCACGGTCGTGCCCGCCTCCTCCGCGAACGCGGTCCGGCGGTTCGGGCCTGCCGGCACATACACGAGCGTCCCTTGCGGCGCGTCGAAGGTGTCGTCGTTCACCTCGAAGCGGGCGCGGCCGCGCACGACGACGTACAGCTCGTCCTGGTCGCCCTCCTGGTCCTCGGCGTGCTCGGGAATGACGCGGTCGCCCGCATTCGGCCCGAGCCACGAGTTGATGCCGAATGCGGTGATGCCGAGCTCGTGGCGGATCCGCCCCGTCCGCGTCTCCCTGTACTCGAAGTAGTCGAGGTCGTCGAGATGACTGACCTTGTACTCCGCCATGTCAGATCAGCCCCAGGTCGCGGCCGACCTTCTCGAACGCCGTCAACGCCCGCTCCATGTGCTCCTCCTCGATAGCCGCCGACATCTGCACCCGCACCCTAGCCGTCCCCTCCGGGACGACGGGGTAGCCGAACCCCGTGACGAAGACGCCCTCGTCGAGCAGCCGCCGCGAGAACTCGATCGCAAACGCCGTCTCGCCGACGATGATCGGCACGATCGCCGCCTCCCCGTCCAGCGGCTCGAGCCCCATCTCGCGCAGCCGCTCGCGAAACTGCTCGGTCTGGCGATGAAGCTTCGCGACGAGCTCCGGCTCGCGGCGAAGCACGCGCACGGCCTCGAGCGCCGAGCAGGCGACCGTCGGCGGCAGCGCGTTGGAGAAGAGCTGCGGCCGTGAGCGCTGGGCGAGGACGTCGCAGACCTCCTCGCCGGCGGCGACGAATCCGCCGGCCGCACCGCCGAGAGCCTTGCCGAGCGTCGAGGTGATCACGTCGACCTCGCCGAGACGACCGAAGTGCTCGGAGACCCCGCGTCCCGTGTCGCCCATCACCCCGGTGCCGTGCGAGTCGTCGACGACCAGTGTCGCGTCGTGGGCGCGCACGAGCTCGACGATCTCCGGGAGCTTCGCGAGGTCGCCCTCCATCGAGAAGACGCCGTCGGTGAGCACGAGGGCGCGCTGTCCGGGCTCGAGCGACTCGAGCTCCGTCCGCAGGGAGTCCATGTCCGAGTGCTTGTAGACGGCCTTGCGCGCCGGTCTGGCGAGCCGCACCGCGTCGATGATCGACGCGTGGTTCAGCTCGTCCGAGAGGATCACGGTCGAGTCGTCCGTCAGGCTCGGGATCGCCGCCTCGTTCGCGTTCCAGCACGAGACGTACGTGAGCGAGGCCTCGGTGCCGACCAGGTCGGCCAGCTCTCGCTCCAGCTCCAGATGCGGCTCGAAGGTCCCGCAGATGAAGCGGACCGACGCCGTCCCGGCGCCGTACCGGCGCAGGCCCTCGATCCCCGCCTCGATCACCTCCGGGCGGTCCGCCAGGCCGAGGTAGTTGTTCGACGAGAGAACGAGCACCTCGCCCCGGCCCTGCATCTCGACCAGCGGCCCCTGCGGCGAGCAGAGCGTGTTGAAGCGCTTGTACGTGCCCGCCTCGCGCAGCGCGCTCAGCTCGGCGCGCAGGCGCGAATCCAACGCGACCGAAGTCATCTGTGCTGCCACCGTCCTTCGAGCGGCACGCGCTCGCGCTCCCGCTCCTCAGTGGCCGGCGACGGCGCCCGCCCGCCCGGGTAGACCACGATCTTGCAGGCCTCCCCCGCCGAGAGCAGCGCGAAGGCCTCCTCGAACTCCTCGAGCGGCAGCTCCTTGGTGATCAGCGGCCGCACGTCGACGACGCCGCTCTCGAGCAGCCAGCGGGTCCGGTAC
>JBKPRD010000158.1:0-9591 GCA_046734415.1 Actinomycetota bacterium
GGCCGCCGAGACGCTGCCAGGCTGCGGCCGTGCGGGGCGCGACGGCGAAGCCGCCCTCGGCCGCGTCGATCGCGTCGGCGAGGCACGCGTCGAGCCCGAGGCGGCAGTAGTGCTCCGCGAACGCGGCCCAGCCGGCGACTGCGCCGGGCACAGTCACCGACCGCGGCCCCATCTGCTCCGCCGGCGCCGGCTCGGCCGACGCCGGCGCCGGCCCGGCGGCGTCCAGGCCCTCCAGCTCGCCGTCCCGCCAGACCTGGGCGAAGCAGTCGCCGCCGATTCCCGTCGACATCGGCTCGGTGACGCAGAGGACGGCGGCGGCGGCGAGCGCCGCGTCGGCCGCATTTCCGCCGCGCTCCAGCGCGCGCAGCCCGGCCCGCGTCGCGAGCGGCTGGCTCGTCGCCACCATCGCCTCGGCCGCGACCGCAGGTGGACGCCCGAATGCGAACCGATAGCTCACGCGACGATCTCCGCCGCCGCGCCGAGCATCCGGGAGAACCGCGGCACGACCGGGAGGACGCTCTCCCGGGAGCAGAAGAGGATGTCCTCTTCCAGCCCCGGCGGCCCGTACGTGCGCGCGAGCAACGCCTCGTGCGCGTCCGGGAACGACGCGGCGACGAGCTCGGCCGCGATCGCCGCATCGGAGCGCTGGCCATCGAGCAGCACCACGATCCGGCCGGCGCAGTACGCGTCGTCGAGCGCGAACGCGCCCTTGAACCCGGCGCAGAAGATCGCGGTGTCGACCCCGAGCCTGCGCGCGTGCTCCGCCACCGCCCCCAGGTTGAGCAGCGAGCCGAGCACCACCTCGTCGCACCGGGACGCCGCGCTCAGGATCGCCTGCGTCCCGTTCGTCGTCGAGAGGATCAGCGTGTCCGCCCTCGGCTCCAGGAACTCACGCGGGGAGGCGCCGACGTCGAAGCCGTCGATCCTGACCGCGTTCCGCTCGCCGCCCACGAGCGAGCCCTCGATCTCCCCGCGCAACCGCCGCGCCTCGTCGATCTCTGCGCAGCAGAGGACGCGCCTGTAGCCGGCCGACAGCGCCTGCGCGATCGACGACGTCGCCCGCAGGACGTCGACCACGATCCCGAGCGGCGCGGCCGCCTCTTCCTGCGGCGTGAAGGCGACATGGACGCGCATGGGGCACGGGTACGCTAGCTACGAGGTGCCCACCTGCTATCGCCATCCCGATCGGGAGACCGGTCTCTCGTGCTCGGAGTGCGGTCGCCCGATCTGCACGGACTGCGTGACGTTCGCCCCGGTCGGCCTGCGCTGCCCCGACCACGCGGGCGTCACCCGCTCGACGCCGCGGCCGGTGCGCAGCGTCCAGCGGCCCCTCGCGCGCCGCGGGATCACGCTTCCGACCACGGCGATCGTCACCCGGATCCTCGTCGCGCTGAACGTGATCGTCTACCTGATCACCGTCGCGCAGGGCTCCGGGATCAACTCGCCGGGCGGGAGCCTCTTCGACAAGTGGCTCCTGTTCGGGCCCGCGGTCGCGCACGGCGACTGGTGGCGGCTGCTGACCGCCTGTTTCCTGCACGCCGGCATCTGGCACATCGCCGTGAACATGTATGCGCTCTGGTGGCTCGGCTCAGTGGTCGAGAGCGCGATCGGACCGCTCCGATTCACCCTGCTCTACCTCGGCTCGGGCCTCGCCGGGTCGGCGGGAGCCCTGCTCTGGAAGCCGCTCGCCCCCACCGTCGGGGCGTCCGGGGCGATCTTCGGGATCCTGGGCGCCGGGCTGATCCTCGAGTGGCGGGCGACCGGGCGGCTGATGGGCGGCTTCGCAGTGATGATCCTGATCAACCTTGCCTTTACCTTCGGGTTCTCCAGCTTCATCTCGGTCGGCGGCCACGTCGGCGGGCTGATCGGCGGCCTCGCCGGAACGGCGATCATCGTCGCCCGCGGCCGCCATCGCGAGACCTGGGACCTCCCGACCATCGCCGGTCTCGTCGGCATCGGAGTGGTATCCGTGTTAGTCGCGTATCTGAAGGTTCGCGGGCTCGCGTAGCCGCCGCGCTACCCGCCGGCGACCGCCGCCTCGACGCCCGACTCGACGAGCGCGGCCTGCGCCGCCGCGAGCCGGGCGAGCGGCACGCGGTAGGGCGAGCACGAGACGTAGTCGAGGCCGATCCGGTGGCAGAAGGCGACCGAGCGCGGCTCGCCCCCGTGCTCGCCGCAGATCCCGAGCTTGATGTCCTCCTTCGTGCTCCGGCCGCGGTCGACCGCGATCCGCATCAGGTCGCCGACGCCGCCCTCGTCGAGGACCTCGAACGGGTTGCGCTCGAGGACGTCGTCCTCCAGGTAAGTCGTCAGGAACTTCCCCTCCGCGTCGTCGCGCGAGAAGCCGAGCGCGGTCTGGGTGAGGTCGTTCGTCCCGAACGAGAAGAAGTCGGCGTGTCCGGCGATCTCGTCCGCACGGATGCAGGCGCGCGGAAGCTCGATCATCGTCCCGACGAGGTAGTCGAGCTCGCCTTCCTCTTCCGCGATCCGGACCGTGAGCTCCCGCAGGCGGCGGAGCTCCTCCTCGAAGGCGACGAGCGGATGCATGATCTCGACGAGCGGTGCGTCGCCCGTGCGCTGCCGGACGGCGATCGCCGCGCGGACGATCGCCCGAACCTGCGTCTCGTAGATCTCGGGGTACATCAGCCCGAGGCGGCAGCCGCGCGTACCGAGCATCGGATTCGCCTCGCGCAGCTGCTTGATCCGCTCGCGCATCGCGTCCGACGTCGCCTCCTCGAGCGCGGGCAGGAACTCGTGCAGCGGCGGGTCGAGCAGGCGGATCGTCACGGGCAATCCCGCCATCGCCTCGATGATCCCCTCGAAGTCGGCCTGCTGCATCGGCAGGAGCCGGTCGAGCGCCGCGCGGCGCTCGTCCTCGTTGCCGGCCATGATCATCTCGCGGACGACCGGCAGCCGGTCCTCCGCGTTGAACATGTGCTCCGTCCGGCAGAGGCCGATGCCCTGGGCGCCGAGTTCCCGCGCCTTGGCGGCGTCCTCGGGCGTGTCGGCGTTCGCCCGCACCTTCAGCCGCCGGATCCCGTCGGCCCACTCGAGCACGGTCTGGAAGTCCTCGTTGATCTGTGGCGGTACGAGCCGGACCGCGCCGAGGCTCACCGCTCCGGTCGCGCCGTTGATCGTGATCTCGTCGCCCTCGTGGAGCTCGTGCCCGTTCAGCGTCGCTCGGCCGGGCTCGACGTGGAGCGCCTCGCACCCGGTCACGCACGGGATACCCTCGCCGCGCGCGACCACGGCCGCGTGCGAGGTCAGGCCGCCGTGGGCGGTCAGGATGCCGGCCGCGTGGCGCATGCCGTAGTAGTCGTCCGGCGTCGTCTCCCAGCGGACGAGGATGACGCTCTCGCCGGCGGAGCCGCGCCGCTCCGCGGCGGCCGCGTCGAAGACCACTTTGCCGGAGGCGGCGCCGGGCGATGCGTTCAGACCCGTCGCGACGACCTCGTAGTCGGCAGCGGGGTCGAGCATCGGGTGCAGCAGCTGCTCGAGCTGGCCCGGCTCGATCCGCGCCACGCCCTCCTCACGCGAGATCAGGCCCTCGTCGACCATGTCCACCGCGGCCTTCAGGGCGGCAGCGGCCGTCCGCTTGGCCGTCCGCGTCTGCAGGAGGTACAGCGTTCCGTCGTCGACCGTGAACTCGATGTCCTGCACGTCGCGGTAGTGCTCCTCGAGGCGGCGGATCGTGTCCTGGAGCTGCTCGAAGGCCTGCGGCAGCACCTCCTTCATGCGGGAGATCGGCTCCGGCGTCCGGATCCCGGCGACGACGTCCTCGCCCTGTGCGTTGACGAGGAACTCGCCGAACAGCCCCGGCTCGCCGGTCGACGGGTTGCGCGTGAAGGTGACCCCGGTCGCGGACGTCTCGCCCTTGTTGCCGAACACCATCTGGACCACGTTGACGGCGGTTCCGAGGTCGTCGGGGATCTCGTGCGCGCGCCGGTAGACCTGCGCCCGCGGCGTGTTCCACGACTGGAAGACGGCCTCGACCGCCCGCGCGAGCTGGCCGCGCGCGTCCTGCGGGAACGTGCGCCCGGTCTCCTCCTCGTAGATGCGCTCGTAGCGCGAGACGAGCTCGGCGAGGTCGTCGTCGGTCAGATCTACGTCCTGCTCCGCCCCCCGTTCCTGCTTGAGCTTCGACAGCTCCTGCTCGAACCGGTGGCCGTCGATCCCGTCGACGGTCTCGCCGTACATCTGGATCAGGCGGCGGTAGGAGTCGCAGGCGAAGCGGCGGTTGCCGGTCGTCTCGGCCAGGCCTTCGACGGACTCGCGGTCGAGCCCGACGTTCAGGATCGTGTCCATCATCCCCGGCATCGAGATCGCAGCGCCCGAGCGTACGGAGACGAGCAGCGGGTCGTGCCGGTCGCCGAAGCGCTTGCCGGCCTTCGCCTCGAGCGCCTCGACGTGCCGCTCGATCTCCTCCGCGAGCCCCGCCGGCATCTCGCCTCCGGCACCCATGTAGTCGCGGCAGGCTTCGGTCGTGACCGTGAAGCCGGCGGGCACGGGCATGCCGAGCTGGGTCATCTCCGCCAGGCCGATCCCTTTTCCCCCGAGGAGCTCCCTGCCGCCCCCAGAGAGCTCGTCGAAGTCGTAGACGTACCCCATCGGCGGCAATCTTATGGCGCGTCCGAGCGACGCCGCCGCGCTCTGAACTCGGCCGCCCAGGCGAGCGCGCGGATACCGATCCAGATCGGCGTCAGCACGACGTAGAAGAGGAACATCCCGACAGCGAGCTCGACGCCCCAGAACGCCCAGCGCCAGATCGAAATCCGCGGCTTCGGCTTCACGTCCGGGTCCGCTTCCGGTCCTCGACGAGCTTGACGACGCGCGAGGCGGTCTCCTCGATCGAGAGCTCCGTGATGTCGAGGACCGGGCAGCCGAGCCGCCGGTGGATCGCGTTCGCCTGCTCGAGCTCCTCGTAGATCTCGACGAGCTCGGCGTATGCCCGAGGTGTCGCGCCCAGGTGCCGGACGCGTTCCTGGCGGATCTCCGCCAGCCGCGCGGCGTCGATCGTCAGCCCCAGGATCTTCGCCTGGTCGATCTCGAACAGCTCCTTCGGCACCTCGATTCCACGGACGACGGGGACGTTGGCGGTCTTGTAGCCCATGTAGCCGAGATACATCGAGAGCGGCGTCTTCGACGTCCGGGAGACGCCGACGAGCACGATGTCGGCCTCCCCGAGGCCACCGCCCATGCCGTCGTCGTACTTGACCGCGAACTCGATCGCGGCGATGCGGCGGAAGTACGCCGAGTCGAGCGGGTGACGGACGCCCGGTGCCATCCGCGCCGCGCGGCCGGAGATCTTCGCGATCGACGCCAGCGGCGGCCCGAGGATGTCGCAGTAGTGCAGCTTCGCGCGGCGGCAGAAGTCCTTCATCGACTCGCGGAGCTCGGGCTTGACGATCGTGTAGACGACGACCGCCGGCCGGCCCTTGGCCCGGTCGACGACGAGACGCAGGTCGTCGACGGTCTCGACGCGCGGGTGGCGCACCTCCTCGAACGGCTGCTCCGGGAACTGGGCCTCCAGCGCGGCGACGAGACGCGTGGCGGTCTCCCCGGTCGCGTCGGAGACGATGTGGAGCTCGACCGGCGGCGGGCCCGGCTTGCTCATATTGCTCTCAGGTCGATAGAGCACACTTGCACGGTGCGCATTCTCGTCGTGGACGACGAACGGGCGGTCCGGGAGGCGCTCGAGCGGGCGCTGCGGCTCGAGGGCTACGAGGTCGAGCTCGCCGAGGACGGGCAGGAGGCCCTCTTCTCGCTTGCCCGCCACGGTGTGGACGCGATCGTCCTCGACGTGCTGATGCCGGTGATGGACGGCCTCGAGACTTCCCGCAAGCTGCGCCGGCAGGGGAACACCACTCCGATCCTCATGCTGACCGCCCGGCACGAGGTCAGCGACCGCGTCGCCGGGCTCGACGCGGGCGCCGACGACTACCTCGTCAAGCCGTTCGCGCTCGAGGAGCTGCTTGCGCGGCTCCGCGCGCTCCTGCGCCGGGCGAACGGGGGCGACGAGATGCTCTCGTTCGCCGACCTGACCCTCGATCCCGGCACGCGCGATGTGCGTCGCGCCGACCGGTCGATCGAGCTGACCCGTACCGAGTTCCTGCTGCTCGAGCTCTTCCTGCGCAACCCGCGCCAGGTGTTGACGCGTGACGTCATCTTCGACCGGGTCTGGGGCTACGACTTCGGCCCTGCTTCGAACTCGCTCGAGGTCTACGTCGGCTATCTCCGGCGGAAGACCGAGGCGGGCGGCGAGCCGCGCCTGATCCACACGGTTCGCGGCGTCGGGTACGCGCTCCGCGAAGAATGAGCTTCCGCCTCCGTGTTGCCCTGCTCGCCGGCGCCGCGGTCGCACTCGCGGTCGTCGCCGCCTCCGGCGTGGTCTACGTCGTCGTGCGGCACCAGCTGCTCGGTGAGGTCGACGCCAGCCTCGTCAACAGGGCGCGGGACTTCGTCCACCACCCGGGCCCAGGGGGCGACTTCGGGATCGTCCCCCTCGGGCCGCGCGCCTCACTCGGCGGCTCGCCCACGATTCTCCAGGTGATCAGCGCGAACGGAGAGGGAGCAGCCCTGAGGCTGCCCGGGCTCGACGACGCGAAGAAGATCGCCGCCGAGGGCGGCAGGCCGTTCTTCTCCGAGGGGCACGTCGAGGACGTCCATGTTCGCGTCTACGCGGCACCGGTCGGGGAGGGAATCGCCGTCCAGGTCGTGCGACCGCTCGACGAGGTCGACCACACGCTCCACCGGCTGGGTCTCTACCTGGCCTTCATCGGGCTCGCCGGGATCGCGATCGCGAGCGCGCTGGGACTGCTGGTCGCCCGGGCGACGCTCCGGCCGGTCCGCCAGCTGACCGCCGTCGCGGAGGACGTGACGGAGACGCGCGATCCCTCGCGGCGGATCGTGACGAGGTCGCGCGACGAGCTCGGCCGGCTCGCCTCCGCCTTCAACGAGATGCTCGAGGCGCTCGACGAGTCCCTCCGCTCCCAGCGGCAGCTCGTCGCCGACGCGTCCCACGAGCTGCGAACGCCGCTCGCGAGCCTGCGCACGAACATCGAGGTGCTCGCCGGCGGCAAGCCGCTCCTGCCCGAGGAGTACGAGAAGCTGCTCAAGGACGTGATCGGGCAGCTCGAGGAGCTCTCTGCGCTCGTCGCTGCGCTCGTCGAGCTCGACCCGGACGCGCCGCCCGAGCTCGAGGACGTCCGCCTCGACCAGCTCGTCGCCGCCGCGGTCGAGCGCGCGCGGTTGCACACGCCCACGGTCGAGTTCCGTGAGCATCTGGCGGAATCCCTCGTCCGCGCCTCGCCGGTGCAGCTCGACCGCGCCGTGTCGAACCTGCTCGACAACGCGGCCAAGTGGAGCGATTCGGTCGACGTCACCGTCGCCGACCACACCGTGACCGTCCGCGATCACGGCCCGGGGATCGCGCAGGAGGACCTCCCCTACGTCTTCGACCGCTTCTACCGGGCGGCGGCGGCACGCAACCTGCCGGGCTCGGGCCTCGGGCTCGCGATCGTCAGGCAGGTGGCGACCTCGCACGGGGGCAGCGTCAGCGCCGAGAACGCTCCGGACGGCGGCGCCGTCTTCCGGTTGCAGGTCGACTCTTAGCCACTTCTCAGGAAGCGGTGTCACGCTCTGCAGGTGAGCAAGACCGCGCTCTGGGTCGTGATCGGGATCGCGGCCTTCGTCGTCGTCGCGCTGGCCGTGCTGACCCCCACCGTGATCGCCGGCGACGACGACGGTTACGCGCGTAGCGTGCGGGTCGCGGCCCCCGCGCCGGCCACGCCTGCGCCCTTCCCGTTCCGTCAGGGCGTGCGGCCGAACCTCTGGCGGTGCCTCGAGCAGCACGGCCTCGCCAATCCGCGCCCGGACACGCTGCCGGGCCGGGACGAGCTCCGCCGGGCCTTCAGGGACTGCGCGCCCTTCCGCCGCTAGCAGCTGCGGTTAAGTTGTCGGCCATGGCCGACGTCGTCACGATGGACAAGATCGTCTCGCTCGCCCGGCGGCGCGGGTTCGTCTTCCCGTCGTCCGAGATCTACGGCGGCCTCGGCTCGGCGTACGACTACGGCCACTACGGCGTCCTGCTCAAGAACAACGTCAAGGCGCGCTGGCTGGAGGCGATGGTGCAGGAGCGGGACGACATCGTCGCGCTCGACTCGGCGATCATCCTCAACCCGGCGGTGTGGGTGGCGTCGGGCCATCTGGAGAGCTTCAGCGACCCGCTCGTCGACTGCCGGACCTGCAAGCTGCGCTTCCGAGCCGACCAGCTCGAGGACGCGCAGTGCGGCCGTAAGCCGAGCAAGCACCCGGGCGAGACGGAGGAGTGCGACCTGACCGAGGCGCGCCAGTTCAACATGATGCTCGAGACCCGGATCGGGGCGGTCGAGGAGACGGGATCGACCGCGTACCTGCGCCCGGAGACCGCGCAGGGCATCTTCGTCAACTTCAAGAACGTGCTCCAGCTCGCCCGGCGGCGGCCGCCGTTCGGGATCGCTCAGATCGGCAAGTCGTTCCGCAACGAGATCACGCCGGGGAACTTCCTCTTCCGCACGCGCGAGTTCGAGCAGATGGAGATGGAGTTCTTCGTGCCGCCGGCGGATGCGGACGAGTGGTTCCGGTACTGGGTCGATGAGCGGCTTGGCTGGTACCGCCGCTACGGCCTGCGCGAGAGCCATCTACGCGTGCGGGCGCACGACGCGGAGGAGCTCTCGCACTACTCGCGCGGGACGAGTGACATCGAGTACCTGTTCCCGATCGGCTGGTCGGAGCTCGAGGGGATCGCGAACCGCGGCGACTACGACCTCACCGCCCACTCCGACGCGTCCGGGACGAAGCTCGAGTACGTCGGCCCCGACGGCGATGAGCGCTACACGCCTCACGTGATCGAGCCGGCGGGCGGCGTCGACCGCGCCCTACTCGCGTTCCTGGTCGACGCGTACGACGAGGAGGAGGTGGCCGGGCGCGGGCGGACCGTGCTGCGCCTCCACCCGCAGCTGGCGCCGGTGAAGGCGGCCGTCCTGCCGCTGATCGCCAAGGACGAGGGCATGGTCGGCAAGGCGCGCGCCCTGTACGAGGAGCTCCGTCGCGACGTGATGGTCGAGTACGACGAGGCCGGTGCGATCGGCCGTCGCTACCGCCGGCAGGACGAGATCGGCACCCCGTTCGCCTTTACCGTCGACGAGCAGACCCTCGAGGACGACACGGTGACGATCCGCGAGCGCGACTCGCTCGCCCAGGAGCGGGTGGCGGTCGGCCAGGTGGGCGCGAAGCTTCAGGACGAGCTGCGCAAGCCCTGGCGGGCGCCGGAGACCGCGGCCGGGTAGCCACTCGATGCCGCTGCAGAACCGGGTCACGCCGCTCGGCGAGCTCGTCGCCCACCCGGCGCGCGGGCTCGTCTACGGGAATCGGGGCTGCCTCCACGACGCGCAGGGCCGCATCCGCCGACGCCACGCGACGCGGCGGTGGATCGCCTGCCGCCTCGAGTTCAGGGGCTGGCACCGCGGCCCCCTGCTGCAGCCGGGCAAGTTCACCGAGCTCTTCTTCCTGGACGAGGCGACCGCATTCGCCGCAGGGCACCGCCCGTGTGCG
>JBKPRD010000159.1:0-15180 GCA_046734415.1 Actinomycetota bacterium
CGTCGCGCGCCGATCGACGAGGAGGTCGGCGACCTCCGGGTTCGCGTCGCCCGACAACATCGGGATCCAGCCCACGTAGACCCGGAGATCGGCCTCCGGGTACCGCCTCAGGATGTGCTCCTGCGCCCAACTGGCGCCGGCGCGGCACGTGTATCAGGTGGGTGAGAGGAGCAGGACGAGCCGCAGATGCCCGGCGCCGTCGTCGAATGCGCGCGCGAACTGGTCGACGCTCGAAATCGTCTCGAGCGCTGCCGACCCGGCAAGCGAACCGCTCCCACCGCAACCGGCCACGATCAGGACGGCGCCGAGCATCAGCATCGTCAGGATCGAGCGCACCGTGAGCCTCAGTGTAGGTCTCAGGTATCTCTGTGTCGGGAAGACCCCGCCCATGCGTGTCCTCGCCCTCTCGATCGTCCTGGCCGTGCCGGCGTTCCACACCTCGACGAAGCCCCTGCCGGCGCCGGTTCGGTCCGAGGTCAAGGCCCGCTACTGGCACGAGGGCTGCCCGGCGCCGCTCTCCGACCTGCGCCTGCTCACCGTCAGCTACTGGGGCTTCGACGACCACGTGCACGCGGGTCAGCTCGTGGTGAACAAGGCTGCGGCCGCGCCGCTCGCGACGGTCTTCCGGAGGCTCTATGCGATGAGGTTCCCGATCCGCCACATGCGCCTCGCGAACATGTACGGGCCGCCGAAGGGGCGCCCGAAGGACGGTGACGTCACCGGCTCGTTCTCGTGCCGCAAGGCGGTGCCGTCGCCCTGTAACGGCAACGCGACCGGCACGCACTGGTCGAACCACGCCTACGGGCTCGCGATCGACGTCAACCCGGTCGAGAACCCGTACGTCGGGTGCGGGATGACGCGCGACAAGACCGCGCTCTCCTACCTCGACCGGTCGAACGTGCGGACAGGAATGGTCACGTCGGCGGTCGTCGCGGCATTCGCGTCCGTCGGGTGGGGGTGGGGCGGGTCCTGGACCGGCGACACCAAGGACTACATGCACTTCTCGTACAACGGCCATTGAGGAAGTTCCCCCTCCGCGCATCGCCGTGGCAACCGCAGGCGCCGCGCCGCTGCCGTCCCTCTCCGACGATTTCAACGACGGCGCCACCACCGGCCGGTGGCGCTCTCTGAGCCGATGAGTTTCCGCGGGTCGCGCGGTCGTATGCTACGACCACCACGAAAGGAGTCGAAGTGTCGAAGATCTCGCAGGTGGGCCGGGTGATCGTGCCGGTGTCCGACCAGGACGAGGCGATCGCCTTCTACACCGACAAGCTCGGGTTCTCGTTGACCGCCGACGTCCCGTTCGGCGAGGGCGACCGCTGGGTCGAGGTCTCGCCGCCCGCGGGCGGGGCCGCGATCGCGCTCTCGCGGGAGCAAGGCGAATTTCAGCCGGGACGCGAGACGGGGATCGCGCTGACGACGACGGACGCACGTGCCGTCCACTCGGACCTGAAGGAGAAGGGCGTCCAGGTCGAGGACGAGCTGATGGGCGGGGATGGGACGGTGCCGCTGCTGTTCATGTTCAAGGATGCGGACGGCAACGGCCTGATGGTCGTCGAGCAGCCGGAGGCATAGAAAGGTGGCTGCGAGCCGGCGGCCGCGGACGTTTAGATCGAGCCGGAAAACGTGTCGCAGGCGGCCGGCTTGCCGTTCGAGTAGCCGCGGGAGAACCAGCGCCGCCGCTCCTCGGACGAGCCGTGCGTCCAGGTCTCCGGGTTGACCTGGCCCTGGGTGCGCTCCTGGATCCTGTCGTCGCCGATCGCCGCGGCAGCGTCGAGGCCGGAGTTGATGTCGGCCTGCGTCAGCTGCTCGATCAGCCCCGTGTCGGTGGCGTGCTTCGCCCAGACGCCCGCGTAGCAGTCGGCCTGGAGCTCCGAGCGGACGCCCTTGCTCTCCGGCCCCTGCGTGTCACCGCGGATGGCGTTCAGCACGCCGAGCTGGTCCTGCACGTGGTGGCCGTACTCGTGCGCGATCACGTACGCCTCGACGAACGGGGTCACGTTCACGCCGAGCTGCGACCGGACCTGGTCGAAGAAGCCGAGGTCGATGTAGACGAGGTGGTCGGCCGGGCAGTAGAAGGGCCCGACCGCCGAGCTCGCGTAGCCGCAGCCGGTCTGGATCGAGTCCGTGAAGAACACGGTGTCGACGTACTGGTAGTTGCGGTTGCTGCGGGTGAAGACCCCGTCCCAGAACTTCTGGACGCTGTTCACGACGCCGACGATCCGGCAGTCGTCGCGGGTGTTCGCGTCCTCGCCGGTGCGGCAGTCCTGCGAGATCGAGCTCGGCGTGTCGCCCTGACCGACGCGTGTGTCGTCGAGCGGGGCGAGCTGCCCCAGGCCGCCGTTCCCGGAGAGGAAGGTGATCAGCAGGTAGGCGAGGAGGCCGACGATCCCGAGCCCGCCGCCGCCGAGCGCGAGCGGGCCGCCCGCACGGCGCCCGCGGACGTCGGTGACCTGGCCGGTGTCGAGCGTTGCCCCTCGGCGGAAGCGCATCTCGGTTCAATACCCAGTGCTACTCGTCCCGATGCACGTTCTCGGGGCTGAACGCCGGCACGCAGACGGCGAGGTACTCGGCGCCCTGCGGCGTCGAGTAGTGCAAGCCGGGGGCCGCAGGCCCGCCCGGCCTCGGGGGCTTATCCCGCGACGGCGACCTGCCCGCGGATCTCGCCGCGGGCGTGAACGTCCACACCGCGAGGAACCTTCGGCTTCGGCACCTCGACGTTCGGCTTCAGCGCAGCGTGAACTTTGTAGAACTCGGCCCGCTACGCAGCGGGGGCGAGCGCCACGAGGGCGGGCGACAGCACGGCGCCGGCGCCCACGAGCGAAACCAGCTTCTTCACGAACCTCTCTCCTTCGAATCCGTTGCTTCTTGGTTCGAAGGCGGAGGCCGATCGGTTTTCAGCGCGTCGCGAACCTCGCCTCGGCGCGCGCCCGCCGCCGCGCCGCCTCGACCTCGCGGTCCCGCGGCGAAGCGGCCGTGACGAGCGCCCCGAGCAGCCGCTCGGTCGACGCGGCGACCTCGGCGATCGCGCGCTCGAACGCGGCCTCGTTCGCGCGCGAGGGCTTCTGCATCCCGCTCACCTTGCGCACGTATTGCAGGGCGGCGGCGTCGATCTCCTCGCGCGTCGTCGGCGGCTCGAAGTTGTAGAGCGTCTTGATGTTTCGGCACATGCCATGATCGTAGTCAGAAGAGGGCGACCGCGAGCTACCCGTTGCCGTAGAGCCGGGTCGACTTGCGCGACCGTCCTCGAGAACGAGTCGCGGAGCAGTTGCCGGCGCAGAGCGCGGGCAGGAAGCCCGCGGCCGCGACGAGCCTCAAGAAGAAGGGGCGCGTTCCGGGTAGCGTGGCAGCCCGTCGTCCGGAATCGGCTCCCACGACGCCGCGTACGCGGTGAACTGGCGATAGGACGGCCGCATGCCGGGGTCGGAGTCGAACGTGCCGAGACGGACGGCGACGAGCTCCGGGTCGTCGGGGCTCTGCGCGAACAGTGCCCCGCCGCAGGCGGAGCAGAAGACCTTCTTGAAGCCCTCCGGCGGGTCCCACGACGCGAGCAGCTCCTCACCGGCCGTGACCCGGAAGCTGCCGGGGGCGACTCGCGCGGAGGCCGCGGCTGCCGAGCCGGTGCGGCGCTGGCAACGAGTGCAGTGGCAGTAGTACGCGGAGACGAGAGGCTCCGTCACCTCGTAGCGGACGCGGCCGCAAAGGCAGGCGCCGGTCAGCGGCAGGTCGGGCATGCCGGGAGAATACGAAGACATGGCGGCTCGGAGCTACCTGTATGCGCCGGGCCACCTCCCGCAGCGGCTCGACGAGGCGTTCGGCCACGGCGCCGACGCCGTCGTCTTCGATCTCGAGGACGGTGTGCCGGTCGACCGTCGGGAGGAGGCACGGGCGAACGTGGTCGCGGCGCTGCGGCGGCGGCCGGCGTGGGTCCGCGTCGGCCGAGACGAGGATCTCAGGGCGGTCGCCGGGCTCGCGGCCGGAATCCGACTGCCGAAGGTCCGCTCGCCCGACGAGGCCCGCCGCGTCTGCGCGCGGGTGTCGGTGCCGGTGATCTGCGCGATCGAGAGCGGCGAGGGGCTGGAGGCGGCGGAGGCGATCGCCTCCGTTCCCGGCGTGCTGACCCTGTCGCTCGGCAGCCGCGACCTCTGCGCGGACCTCGGCTGCGACGACACCGAGGAGACGCTCCGCCCGGTCCGGGAACGGCTTGCGTCCGTCTGCGCAGTCGGTCCCGTCGACAGCGTCTACTACGGCCGCGACGAGCCGGGCCTCCGAGCCGCGGCCGACTCGGCGCGGCGCCTCGGCTTCTCCGGCAAGTCGACGCTCTGGCCGGAGCAGGTCGCGGCGATCAACGCTGCATTCGGCTAGACCTGCAAGCGGACCTCGTAGTGGGCCGAGCGCTCGTCGAAGCGAGCGAGCAGCTTCCGGGCCTCGGGCGGAACGACGGCGAGCTCGTAGTCCTCGCCGGCGAATGCGCGGACGGCGTCGAGCGAGTCGAACAGGGTCAGCGTGACGAACTCGACCTCCTCACCCGCCTCCCGGCGGAGGAGCTGGGCTCCGCGGTAGCCCTCGATCCGTTGGATTCCGGGCAGCACCTCGCTGCGCAGAAGCTGCTCGTAGGCGTCGGCGTTCTCCGGCGACGCCCAGCCGTGCCAGATCCGTCCGATCATCACCGAGAGGCTAGTCGGAGCGCCTGCAGGTGCGCTGCTTCGATCCTCGCCGCCGTCGAGGAGTCGTGCGACCACTCCGGCCAGGAATACATTGTCGAGCCGCCGAGCTCGCAGCCCGTCGTGCACGCGAGGATGGTGCCGGAGGGCGTCGTGCTGAACAGCCCCGCGTCGCCGAGGATCCGCCGCACCGCCGCTGCGCCGCGCCTGCGCCGGACGATGTCGAGGACGTCCCAGTCCTCGATTCCGTCGCGGATCTGCTCGAGCCGTGCGCTCGCGATCGGGGTGTGCTCGCCGGGGTAGATGAGGACGAACTCGCCGCGGTCGCCGAGGCCGTCGAACGGGTTGCCGGAGTAGTACGAGGTCATGCCCTGCCCGTACAGGGTCCCGGGGATGTCCTCGAGAGCGTTCCAGAGCAGGAAGACGCGCGGATCCGACAGAGGCTCGGTCAGCGCGTAGCCGGGAGTGCCCGCGACCCCGGTGTAGGTCGATGACCAGACCGACTTGCCGGCTCGGCGCACGGCCTGAATGGTCGCGAGCCTGGAACGCGGCCCGTTGAACTGGCCGTAGTAGCGCCTCGAGAGGACGGCCCAGATGTCGACGTCGTCGCCCGCCCTGTTGTCCCAGAGGAAACGGTTGGACCGCGCCGGGTTGCCGGTGACGAGCACCTTCGACCCCGGAAAGCAGCTGTGTGCCGTCGCGGCCTGGCGGGAAACGAGGGCCATCCCGGCGAGATTCGGCTCGTCGAGCGCGTACAGGTACGGCACGTGTCCGGACAGCCAGCCGTGCTGGTCCCAGAAGCTCCGCACCGTCCGCAGGTACTCGCACCAGCTCTCGGGGGCGAACGGGGACAGTCCGGCGATGCGGCTCGAAGCGCTCGTGCGCTGGTTCGAGATCGGGATGCGCATCGCCGCGAACCCGTTCTGGTTCTGGCGCACCATGTTTCCCGCCGCGTCGAGCCACCAGCGGTTCGACGAGGTGTATCCCGCCTGCGAGCGTGGCTCGCCGAAGCCCCAGCCGGCGGGTGAGATGCGGTAGGCGGAGAGGAACTGGAAGAGCGAGTCGTTCGCGGCGGCCCGGTCGCCGTTCCTGCGGAAGTGGTAGAGCTCGTGGGCCTTCCGCACGTACGACTGCGGCACGAGGTGGAAGGCGGTGAGGAGGTTTCCCTTGGCCTCGGCCGGATCGGGCAGGCGCGCGCGGAAGACGGTGATCGACACGGGCACGTCGACCACCCGGTCGTCCGCCTTCACGTGGACGGTGGCGCGATAGCCGCCGGGGCGCGCGTCGTCGGGGGCGACGACCTGGAGGTAGAGCGGCTGGTTCTGCTCCTCGGCCGGACGCCGCGAGCCGTCCCACGGCATCAGCGCGTCAGGGCGGAGCCGGCCCCTCGACGGGACGAAGTGGCCGAAGTACACGGATGCCTCCAGCGATCGCAGGTCGGAGCGGTCGATCGAGGCCGAGACGTACCGGGCGCCGGAGACGACGATCCAGGCGCCTTCGCGCTCGCCGAGCGCGCCGTTCAGCGTCACCGCCTGCGCGCCGCCCTGCGGGAGCCGACCCGAGGCCGGGATCGTCTGCGCGGACGGATAGGCGAGCACGCCGGCCGTCGCGGCGGGCGCGAGCACGAGCGCGGCGATCGCTGTCAGGGCTGCTCGAGAGGGCATCAGGAAAGGAAATCGACTACGCCGCGGGGTCGGCGACCCCTCGGGCGGGGCTCTGGGTCAGCTCAGGCTATCGCGCCAGGCGATCGCCTGACGCAGTGGAGCGAGGTCCCAGTCGGGACCCTGCACGCTGACGATGAAGTCGGTGAACCCGAGCTCGAGGTACTCCTCCGGGTCGTACGCGTCGCCGGTGAGCCGCGTGGTCGTCGTCGATCGGACGATCTCGTTCGGGTCGCGCCCGACCTTGCTGCACCAGTCCTCCAGCACGGCGACCTTGTGCCGCATCGTCCGGGCGTCGCCGAACGTGTGCCACTCGTCGGCGTGCTCGGCGACGAGCCGCAGGGTGACCTTCTCGCCGCTGCCCCCGATCAGGATCGGGATCCGGTGGAGCGGCTGCGGGTTCAGCTCCGCCCAGCGCTGCTTGATCAGCGGCAGCGCGCGCTCGAGGTCGCGGAGGCGGCTGCCCGCCGTCCCGAACTCGTAGCCGTACTCGCGGTAGTCCTTGTCGAACCAGCCCGAGCCGATCCCGAGCACGAAGCGGCCGCCGGAGATGTGGTCGATCGTCCGCGCCATGTCCGCGAGGAGCTGCGGGTTGCGGTACGAGTTGCAGATCACGAGCGACGAGATCTGTGCCCGCTTCGTCAACGCCGCCATCGCCGCCTGGATCGTCAGCGACTCGAAGTGCTTTCCGTTCGGGTTGCCCGAGAGCGGAAAGAAGTGGTCCCAGTTGTAGATCCGGTCGACGCCCAGCTCGTCTGCCTCGAGCCACGCGCGCTTCATCGGCTCGTAGTCGCCGTGCTGCGGGATCACCTGCACGCCGATCGTGACCGCCATGCCCGAAACGTACATGTCGGGGAATGTCCCCCGGCACGGCTCGAAGGGACTAGGCGAAGAAGGTGTCCTCGTGGCGGTACGCCGGCGCGCAGCAGCAGAGGAAGCGCAGCCGCGCCTCGCCCGCGCGGATCTGGTGCCAGGCGCCCGGCGGGATCAGCACCGCATCGCCCGGTGCGACGGTGCGCCGCTCTCGGTCGAGCTCCATCTCGCCGGAGCCCTCGACGACGTAGTAGACCTCCTCGCTCTCCACGTGGTAGTGCCGCTCCGTCGCCTGCCCGGGCTCGAGCGTCGCCTCGGCCAGGCTCTGGTTTCGGACCGGGGCGGTGGGAAGGCCGAGGAGCTCGCGGATCGTGCTCCCGTCCGCGGTCGTGAACGGCTCCGCCTCGGCGAGCGACCGGACGATCACGGTCGAGACGCTACTGGACCGTGAACCGGTTGCACTCTACCTGCCGCAGCGCGATTCGTCGGACGGCGTCCTTGAACGGCTGGTAGGAGGGCTTCGGCGTCCCGTCCGTCCAGAGCAGGCCGGACTGCCAGCCCGCGAGGTTCGGCTCGTCGGCGATCTCGAAGTTGAAGAAGGCGGCGACTCCAGGCTGGCAGTAGGCGAGGTTGAGCGCGTCCGTCAGCTGGGTCGCCTGGTCGTCGGTGACCCCGTCGAAGGTTCCGGCCGTCGTACGCGAGAGCCAGGGCGGCAGCGCGTTCCTGTCGTTCTCCGTCCCGTGGTAGAGCGAGGCTTTGCCAGGGTCGATCGTCGTCTGGAAGCCCTGCTCCATGTACCAGATGCTCACCCGGCCCCGGCCCGGCAGCGGCTGGCCGGTGCCGCCGAACGCCTCTGTCAGCACCGCCATCAGCTTGTCGTAGTCGCCCTGGCCGATCGTGCCGCCGGGATGGCGCGTCCACGGCCGCTCGGCGTTCGTCGACGGGTACGGGTTGTGTCCGATCGTGTCGAAGATCGGCGCGGTCCGGCCGCTCGCGCGGTAGGCCTCGCCGAGCTTGCGGTAGAACTCGACGGGCGAGTGGGACGCGGTCGAGAGCGAGGGCCGGTTGTTGCCGCGTGGGGAGGAGGCGGCGATCACGTTCACGTTCGCGCGCACCCGATGGAGCACGCCGTAACAATGGGCGAGGAGCGCCTCGTACTGCGCGGGGCCGACACTCTGCCCGTCGGCGTCGAACTGCGGGCGCCAGAAGCGCCTCGTGTTCGGCTCGTTCCAGATCACGACGTCGACGACGCCCGGGTAGCGCCGCAGCAGGGTGCCGACGAACGTGCAGTACTCGTCGCGCGCTGCGACGGTCAGCGGCGCGTCGACGGCGCGGCCGTAGACGGCGAGTACGACGCGGAAGCGCGCGGCCCAGGTCGCCAGGATCATCCGGTCGACGGGGATGCGGTCCTCCACTCCGAGCCGCGTCTGGCCGGGGTGCCACTGGACGGTGACGCGCACGGCGCGGATCCCGAGGTCGCGGGCGTAGGCGAGCGTCGCGTGCGCCTGCGGCTTGTCGGCCCACTTCAGCGTGTCGTCGTCCATGCCGACGAGCAGCCCGGGCGCGGCCCGAACGGGCCCGGCGACGAGGCAGGCGAGCGCCGCGCACGCGGCGAGGACTCGGGGGATCCGGCGCACGACGTGTCCATCGGCGGCGCCTCTTCGCGGCATGAGTGAGACGAATCCCTGGTTTTGGTATTCAGATCCGGACGTGTTCCGGGCCGAGCGCGACCGGATCTTCCGCTCTGCCTGGCACTACGTCGGCCACGCGGGGCGCCTGCCAGAGGCGCCGTCGTACTTCGCCTGCGAGACCGGCGGGATCCCCGCCGTTGTGACGCGCGACGGCGACGGCGAGCTGCGCGCGTTCCTGAATGTCTGCCGCCATCGCGGCACCGTCGTCGCCGCGGGCGAGGGTCGCCGGGAGACGCTTCAGTGCCCCTACCACGCCTGGACGTACGGGCTCGACGGACGGTTGCGCTCCGCACCTCGCTCGGCGGAGGGCGACGTCGCCGACGTCGCGCTCGTTTCGCTGCGGCTCGAGTCCTGGGGGCCGTTCCTGTTCGTCAACGCCGACCCGGCGGCACCGCCCCTCGCGCTCGACCTCGAGCTCCCGTTGGACCCGGTTGCACTCGTCTTCCACCGACGGATCGACTACTCGCTCGGCGCGAACTGGAAGATCGCGGTCGAGAACTACCTCGAGTGCTACCACTGCCCGGTCGCGCATCCCGGGTTTTGCCGCCTCGTCGACGTCGACCCCGACGCCTACGAGCTGGCCGCCGAGGGCGACGTCTGGAGCCAGTACGGACGCGCGCGCGAGGGCGACGGGCGCTGCGTGTTCCACCTCGTCTGGCCCGGCCTGAAGGTCAACGTGTATCCGGGTTTCGCGAACCTCTCGATCGGGCCGGTCTGGCCGGAGACGCCGGATCGTACGGTCGGCTTCCTCGACTACTTCTTCGGCGCGGACGTCGACGAGCAGGCGGCGAGTGAGCTCATCGAGATCGACGACCAGGTCGGCGGGGAGGACGCGGCGCTCGTCGAATCGGTCCAGCGGGGCGTCCGAAGCGGCCTGGTGGAGGGCGGCCGGCTGCTTCCGCAGAGCGAGCGCCTGATCGCGGGTTTCCAGCGCAGAGTGGCGGAAGCGCTTACCTAGTCGCGCCCTGCAATCGGGGTCCGCTGGTACGGTCCCCCGCGTCAGACGAAAGCCAGACGGCTGAGCGGCTGCGGCGGATTCGTTCCGCGGCCCCCAACGTGGCCGACCCGCTCGCGCCGTCGCTTGCACGAAGAAGGAGACGCGAAGGTGAAAACCGCCTACCTTGCTGCTGCGCTTGCACTGCTTGCGGTTGCGCTCGTCTCGCCCGCGAACGCCGACAAGGAGGAATCCAAGCGCAGCGCTGCGGCGAGCGGCGCCCGGCTCACGCGCCTGCTCGGGCAGATCGCGCACCACCGAGACGAGACGTGGCGGTGGCAGAAGGTGATGCAGCAGCGACGGACGGCGTCCGCCGGCGGCGCCGGCTCGATTCGCAGCCTGGCGTACGGAAAGTTGCTCGTGAAGCTCTGGCAGGAGCGCGCGCTGCGCGCGAGGCTCCGCGCCCTGAACCCGCCGCACAAGGCGCAGTGGCTGTGCATCCACCGCTACGAGGCCGCGTGGACCGACTCCGACGCTCCGTACTACGGCGGGCTGCAGATGGACCGCGAGTTCCAGGCCACCTACGGCCGGGCGCTCCTGCGCTCGAAGGGAACGGCCGACCACTGGACACCGCTCGAGCAGATGTGGGTCGCCGAGCGGGCCTACAAGACACGCGGGTTCTGGCCTTGGCCGAACACGGCGAGGGTCTGCAGCCTGCTGGATTAGGTTAGTGTCCAGCTGATCGGGCACCCCGCGTTGGAGAGCCGATGGACCGTTTGACCGCACTGATCGACCGGGCGGAGGAGGAGGGGTGCGTCAACCTCTCCCAGTTCAGCGAGCTCGTCCAGGAGCTCGACCTGGACGAGGAAGAGCTCGCGCGCGTCTACGAGGAGCTGTCCGAGCGTGGGATCGAGCTCTCCGATGACTGCGGCATGGTGAAGGACGTCGACACGGTCGTCATCAACGGCGACCTCGCCCACGCGACGACCGACGCGCTCCAGCTGTTCCTGAACGAAGCCGGCCGCTACAAGCTGCTGACCGCCGAGGAGGAGGTCGAGCTCGCGAAGCGGATCGAGCGCGGCGACAAGGAGGCGAAGGATCTGATGATCAACTCGAATCTCCGCCTCGTCGTCTCGATCGCCAAGCGCTACCAGGGACACGGCCTTTCGCTGCTCGACCTGATCCAGGAGGGGATCATCGGTCTGATCCGCGCGGTCGAGAAGTTCGACTACCGCAAGGGCTTCAAGTTCTCGACCTACGCGACGTGGTGGATCCGGCAGGCCGTCCAGCGCGGCGTCGCAAACAAGTCGCGGACGATCCGCATCCCCGTGCACATCGTCGAGCGCGAGCAGAAGATCGCACGGGCCGAGCGCGAGCTCGTCGTCAAGCTCGGCCGCCAGCCCACCGACCAGGAGCTCGCGAAGGCGGCGAAGCTGCCGCTGAAGCAGGTGCGCGAGGTGAAGTCGGCCGCGCGCGCCGTGACGAGCCTGGACAAGCCGATCGGCGACGACGATTCGGGCACCTACGGCGAGCTCTTCGCCTCGGAGCACGCCGACACCGACGAGGAGGTCGAGGTCAGCCTGCGCGAGGAGACGCTCCGCAAGGCGCTGGCCGATCTGCCCGAGCGGGAGCGCGAGGTGTTGAAGCTGCGGTACGGGCTGGACGGCGACCGCGAGCCGATGTCGCTCGAGGCGATCGGGCGCGTGCTCGGGATCACGCGGGAGCGGGTGCGGCAGATCGAGGCGAACGCGCTCGAGACGCTCTCGATGCTCCGCGAGGTCGCCGGGCTACGCGAAGCCGCATAGCCGCCGCCTGCGCCTAGACGATTCCCAGGCCCTCGGCGATCACGAAGAAGGCGCGGCCGTACGGCGAGAATGACGTCCGGCGGCGGACGTCCTCCCAGTCGATCTGCTCGCGCAAGGCCCGCGCGATCTCCAGGCAGCTCCGGTAGTTGATCGAGTGCTCGGTCATGGCCATGAGCTTCGAGACGAGCAGGTCCTCCGGACGCATCACGCGCATCGTCATCGCCTCGACCTCGCGTTCCTCGCCGCGGGCGATCAGCTCGTCGTCCACCCGGAGGCCGGCCGGGTTGAAGATCAGGTCGACGAGCACGTCGCCGTCGTACGCCTTGTAGAGCCACTCCTCCGGTGGGCGCTCCGGGCGGAAGCCCGCCTCGGTGAGCGCGTTCAGCGCCTTGTCCGCGTCCTCGGGCTTGACGAGGAAGTCGAGGTCGTGGTCGGTCGACGGACCGCCACGCACCCAGGAGGCGACGCCGCCGGCGACGAGGAACGGGATCCCGGCGTCGCGCAGCACGGCGGCTGAACGCTTCAGGGTCGGGACCATGCCGTTGAGCGTGTTGTCTCCGGACGCCACGCTCCTCCTTACCCGCGCCTGAAAGGCTTGTAACGGCGACGCGTCGGGCACGATGCAGAGATGGACGACGGACGGCCGATTCGGATCGCCGCAGCCGGCGACGTACACGCCTCGCCGGCGGAGCGCGAGCGGGTGTTTGCGGCGTTCGAGTCGATCGAGACCGGCACCGACTTCGTGCTGCTCGCCGGCGATCTGACGACGTGCGGTGCCCCCGAGGAGGCCGTCGTGCTCGCGGACGCGTGCCGCGGCCTCGACGTGCCCGTCTGCGCGGTGCTCGGGAACCACGACTGGCACCTGAACCGGACGCAGGAGGTCGCGGCCGCGCTCGAAAACGCGGGGATCCGCCTGCTCGAGCGAAGCTCGACCCGATTCGAGCTGCGTGGCCTCGACGTCGGCGTCGTCGGGCTGAAGGGCTTCGTCGGCGGCTTCCCGGACTACGTGCTGCCCGACTTCGGCGAGCCCCTCCTGCGCGAGGTGTACGCGGAGACGACGAAGGACGTGGCCGCGCTCGACCGAGAGCTGGCCGCGATCGAGGACTGCGATGTGCGGATCGTCCTCCTCCACTACGCGCCGACGACGACGACGCTCGAGGGCGAGCCGCGCGGGATCTGGGCCTTCCTCGGCAGCGCCCGGCTGGCGGAGCCGATCGCGGATCATTCGCCGGATCTCGTCCTGCACGGCCACGCGCATGCGGGCAGCCTCGAGGGCTACATCGGCCGCGTCCCGGTCTACAACGTCGCGATCCAGGTGACGCGAAAGGACTTCTGGTACTTCGAGCTCGGCCCGCGCGAGCGCGCGCACGAGGCCCAGCTCGAGGGGTCAGGCCTCCGCCTGACGCGGGGTGCGGTAGAGAAGGGTCAGGCTTCAGCCTGACCAGACCGGTCACGCGCGGCGTCGGGACAGGCTAGAGCCTGTCCCCGGCTAATGCCCGACGACCTGGACGATCCAGCGCCGGTCGCGCTCGCGGTCGAGCTCGAGGAAGAGCACGCGCTGCCAGGCGCCGAGCTGGAGCTCGCCTTCGCGGATCGGGATCGACTCGCCGGCCGTGCCGAGCAGCATCGCCATGCAGTGCGAGTGGCCGTTGCCGAAGTCCATGTCCTCGGGGCAGATGTTCTCGGTACGGCGGTCCCAGTCGTCGTGCGCGTAGTAGTTCTCGCGCGGGACGAGACGCAGGAGCAGCTGCGCGAAGTCCTCCAGGAAGCCGTGCTCGAACTCGTTGACGCGGACGCAGCAGGTGGTGTGCGGCGAGTAGACGCAGGCGATGCCCTCCTCGACGCCGCTCTCGCGCACGGCCTCGATCACCTCTTCCGTGATGTCGCGGACGTGGAGCCCGCCCGTGGTGCGCAGATGCGTTTCCCGCTGGAAGACCTTCACCGTCAGCTCACCCCCGGCGCCGGTTTGCTCGAATCGGCGTATTCTGCTCGATCGGCGGCAGCTTGGCTAGACGATGCCGCAGCCGCCCCTTGCGGCGACGGAAAGGCGGGTTACGCTGAATGTCGCGGGCCCGTAGCTCAGCTGGTCAGAGCAGCGGACTCATAATCGGTTCGTGTCAGTTGGTCAGGTCTGGACATGTCCAAGAAGTTGCCCCACTTCGGGCCTGTAGCTCAGCGGTCAGAGCAGGCGGCTCATAACCGTCAGGTCCCTGGTTCGAATCCAGGCAGGCCCATCGCGCAAGTTGGTCGGAGTCGTCGGAGCGGTCAAGGACCCGGACAGGCCCGCGCAAGCGGGTCTTTCCGGTTCTATGGCGATCCTGTTCGGCTTCTCATGCCGAGGGTCCTTCGGGGTCATCCTGACTGGTCTTCTTGATCGACCCTCCCGCGCCGGGAGGGCCGTTAGCAGCGTTCGGGCATCCGATAGCGCGGTCGCCGACGTTAATGCCTTGTGGCTTGAGCCGGATCGCCGCGGGTCAGCCGACCTGTTCGATGATCTCGACCAGTTCGTCGAGTTGGTAGCCCTGGCTGCGGGCGAAGGTGATCAGTTCTTTCGCTTGTTGGACGACCGCGCCTCGTTCGGGTGTTCCTGCGACCGAGATCCCTCGTCCGCGTCGGAACTCCAGTAGCCCCTCGTCACGGAGCAGGCGCAGCGAGCGAAACACGGTGTTGGTGTTGACGCCGAGGACGGCGGCGAGGTCCTTCGCTGGGGGGAGGCGTTCGCCCGGTTTGGCTTCGCCGTCGGCGATCGCTCGGCGGATTTCGGCGGCGACCTGTTCGTAGAGGTGGGTGCGGTCGTTCTTGTTTACGTTGACACTTATCATGGTGCTAGTAATACTAGCGCAATGATGAGTCGGCGTCTGTGACGGTCTCCGCGCCACCACGTCCTCCCCGCCCGAGCGATCCCGTCGGCCGCGACGAATTGGACGCGATCGTCCAGGCGCTGATCGAGGAGGCACGGCGGCGTGCACGCCGCCGCCGACTGGTGTTTGCCTCGCTCGTCGGGGCCGCCATCCTCGCCGGAGTCGGCGTCTTCGTCGTCTTCGACCGGACCGCACGCTTGCAGGGCTCGTCGCGGGGGGCGTCTGCCAGGCCCGCCGCGACCGCGGCGGCGACGAAGTCGAGGATCGCCTTCTACAGCACCCGCACCCGTACGGGGCCGAGTCAAGGGGGCGCGGTTTACGTCGTCGACGCCGACGGCGGCGGCAAGCGTCAGCTGACCCGGACGGCGTGGATGGATAGACCCGAGGTGGCCAGCGGTCCGGCCTGGTCCCCCGACGGCCGGAGGATCGCCTTCCTGAGCGTTCGCCATCGCAACGAGGACGTCTACGTCCTCGATCTCGGCTCGGGTCAGGCGCATCGGGTGACGCGCCACCCGGCGGACGACCGCGAGCCCGCCTGGTCGCCCGCCGGGCGGAAGATCGCCTTCGTCAGCGAACGGTTCCACGGCCCCAGCGGCTACTCCTACGACCTCTACGTCATCAACGCGGACGGAAGCGGGGAGCGAAGGTTGACGCACGACTTGCTGGCCGCCTCCTACCCTGCATGGTCACCCGACGGGCGGAAGATCGTCTTCGCGGTTTGGAGCAACGGCATTTACGTCGTCAACGCCGA
>JBKPRD010000160.1:0-23113 GCA_046734415.1 Actinomycetota bacterium
CTCCCGGAGCAGCCGATCGACCGCGGAGCCGACCGTCCCGTACCCGAGCAGCCCGACCGGAACGTCGACCGACGCCACGAATCGACCCTAGCGGAGCGCTCAGATGCGCGCCGCTGCCTCTTGCACGCGCCGTACCCCCACCCTGGGTGGGGGTCGAACCCCTTTCCCCTACGGCGATCGTGCCACGGAAACCGTCACGCTCGTGTGTCGGTTCCGTGCCGATTCCTATCCTTGCCGGATGATCGTCGCGCACCTCGACCTGGACGCGTTCTTCGCCGCCGTCGAGGAGCTCGAGGATCCCTCACTCCGCCGCCGACCGCTCGTCGTCGGCGGCGATCCGCGCGGGCGTGGTGTCGTCGCGACCGCGAACTACGTGGCGCGGCGCTACGGGATCCACTCGGCGATGAGCTGCGCGGAGGCGCTGCGCCGTTGCCCGGAGGCCGTCTTCCTCCGGCCGCGCCACAGCCTCTACCGCGATTACTCGCAGGCAGTCTGGAACGCCGTGCGCGAGGTCGTGCCCACGGTCGAGCGCACTGGCCTGGACGAGGGCTACCTCGACGTCGGGGAGGTCGCCGAGCACTTCTTCGCCGCCCGCCGCGTCGCCGAGGCGGTCCAGGCTGCGGTCCGCGGCGGCACCTCGCTCAGCTGCTCGCTCGGGGTGGCGACGTGCAAGGTGGTCGCGAAGGTCGCTTCCGATCGCCGCAAGCCGGGCGGGCTGACCGTCGTCCGCCCGGGCCGCGAGGCGGCCTTCCTGGCGCCTTTCGACGTCCGTCTGCTCCCGGGAGTCGGTCCCCGCGCCGAGGAGCGGCTCCACGCGGCCGGCATCCCGACGATCGGCGCGCTCGCCGTTCTCGACGAAGACGGCCTGCGCCGGCTCCTCCCCGGCAGGGTCGGGCGGATGCTGCGCGACCGGGCCCGCGGCATCGACCCGCGTGGCCTCGAGACCCAGGTCGAGCGCATCTCGATCTCGACCGAGGAGACGTTCGAGCGCGACATCGGAGACCGGGCGCAGCTGCACTCGGAGCTTCGCCGGATGTCCGCCCGGCTTGCGGAGCACCTGGCGAAGCAGGGCGAGGCGGCCCGCACGGTGACGACGAAGGTGCGCTACCCCGACTTCTCGATCCGCAGCCGCTCGTCGACCCTCGCCGCCGGCCTCGACACCGGTGAGGCGATCGGCGACGTCGCCTGCGCGCTGCTCGACCGCGCGCTGGCCGACCGGCCCGGCCCGCTACGCCTCGTCGGGGTTGGGCTCTCCAACCTCGAGCCGTTCCGGCAGCTCGCGCTCCCGTAGCCGCGCAACGCAGAGGTCGGGCCGGACGAAGACGTCGAGGCCCTCGACCTCGAGCGTGCTGTCGAGCTCCTCGAGTGCCCCCGCCATCAGCCCGCGATGGACGCTGCAGACGATCCCGGGGTTCGTTTCCGCAAGCTCGTGGAACGGGCACCGCCGCATGTGGATCGCGCGTCCGCGCGCAACCGCGGCGAACCCTTCCTCGTCGAGCAGCCGCGTCACCTCGTCGACCGCCTGCTCGTCCGTGGTCCGCTCGAGCGGCGAGGGACGCCGGACGAGGTAGCGGCCCCAGGCGCGGCCCGCCTCCACGGCCCGCCTCTCGCCGTCGGGCAGCTCGGCGACCGTCCCCGTGAGGATCGTCGCGAGGAGTCGGTGCTCGTCGCGGCCCGCAGCCTCCCGCGCACCAGGCCGGAGGGCGTAGAGCAGGCGCGGCCGGCCGGGCTTCCCGTCTGCGGCCGGGCTCGAGTCGACCAAGCCGGCGTCGGCGAGGAGGCCGAGGTGCCAGCGGACGGTGTTCTCGTGCAGTGCGAGCCGGCGCGCCAGAGCCCGAACGTCGAGCCCGTCCGGTGCGACGCCAAGCTCCTCGACGATGCGCGCGCGGCGGGAGTCGGCCAACGCACGGCGGACTTCGAGCTCGCCCATTTGCACGAAATCTATCAGTGGAAGTCCCCGAGTGGATATCCGCAAATTTCCTTATTGCGCAGCGATTGTTTGTCACTAGGATCGTTGTAGGAATCGACAGAGTAAGGAGCCTCAAGTGGCAACTCCAGCTTCCAGCCGCCTCCCTTCCTACTACCGCCCGGATCCCGATCGCAATGCGCTGCCCAAGATCGTCGCGCTCTTTCTCGGAATCGCCCTCCCCCTCGCCCTCGCGCTCGCCCTCTGGGCCGCCGTATCGGCGCAGAAGGCACGCGACGACGCCCACAAGACCGCTGCCGTGGCGCCCGCGGCGACAGCCGCGTCGCCGGGCATGACCCATGAGACGGCAGGCGCCGCCGCCACTCCGTCCCCGAGCTACGCCGGCCTCGCGCCCGCCAACGCCGACGCCCTTGCGGCGGCGCACAAGCCGTATCCCGCCGCACTCCAGGCGGCGCCGCCCGGAGCGGTCGTGCCCGTCCACCTCACGCTGAAGGACGTCGTCCACGAGGTCGCCCCGGGGATCAAGTACTCCGCCTGGGCCTTCTCGGGTGGCGCCCCCGGCCCGGTTGTACATGTCCGCCAGGGTCAGACCGTGAAGATGACGCTCACCAACGGCGGCGCGATCCCGCACTCGATCGACTTCCACGCCGCGCGGATCGCCCCCAACGTCGCCTTCCGCGACGTCGCCCCAGGGGAGTCGTTCACGTTCAGCTTCAAGGCGGGTGACCCCGGCGTCTTCATGTACCACTGCGGCACGAAGCCGGTTCTGATGCACATCGCGAACGGGATGTACGGGGCGATCATCGTCGAGCCGGCCAAGCCGCTCCCCCACGCCGACCGCGAGTACGTGCTCGTCTCGAGCGAGTGGTACCTGTCGAGCCCGGGGCTGGACAAGCCGGCGTCCTTCGACATGGCGAAGGCCCACCAGATGGCGCCCGACTGGGTGACCTGGAACGGGTACGCCGGCCAGTACGTCAAGCACCCGCTGACGGCGAACCCGGGCGAGACCGTGCGGTTCTGGGTCGTCGCCGCAGGCCCGAGCTTCGACACCGACTTCCACGTCGTCGGCACGCTCCTCAACCGCGCCTGGATCGACGGCGACATGACGCAGTATCTGCACAACGTCCAAACGGCGACCGTGCCGGCCGGCGGCGGCGGCTTGTTCGATGTCCAGATCGACACTCCCGGCCTCTACCCGTTCGTCTCGCACTCGTTCGCGAGCGTGGACATGGGCCAGGTCGGGCTGCTGAAGGTCGGGCACGTCCACGGCACGATGAGTCACTGAGCGAGTCGACAGGAGGACCAGCGGGCCGTGTACCCAACGGCGCGGCCCGCGCCCTCACAAGGCCCGCAGTGTCTCGTCCAGGTCGGAGCCGGCATCCTCTGGGGCGACCTGCCCGAGCGGCGAGCGCGCCAGCTCCGCGTACACCTCCGCCATCGCCTCGAAGAGCGCCGGCGTGAGCCCCGCTGCCTGCTGCGCCGCCGCGATCTCGTGCATCTCGCCGACGAAGCGGCCCGACTTCGAGGCTGCGCGGGCGACCCTGCGGCCCGCGTCGGCGGCGAGCTCGTCGAGGTCGTCGAGAACGTGCTCGAGGACGCCGTAGTGGGCCGCGCCCCGGAGCGCCTGCGCGAGGAGCGCGGTGGTGCCCTTGTAGACCGAGGCCGTGCTCATCTTCACCGCAGACGCCGCCCCGGCCTCGTCGCCGACGACCACGATCTCGATGCCCTCGAACGGCAACGACGCGACCTCGTCTGCGCGTGGCCCGGCGAGGTAGATCCGCGTCGTCCCGGCATGCCACGGCGGGCCGCCGGAGATCGAGCCCTCGACGAGCGGCGAGATGCGCCGCGCAGTTGCGGGAGCGATCGCGTTCAGGTCGGCGAAGAGCCGTGCCCCGGCCACCTCGGCGGCGACGGCCTCCGCCTCCGCCGGGGGAACGATCGAGAGGACGACGTCCGCCTCGCGCACGAACGCCTCCACACCGGGCAGCAGCTCGAGCTGCGCGCGGGACGCGAGCGCCGCCGTGCGTTCGCTGCGTCCGTTCACCGTCGCGACCACGCGCACCCCGCCGCGGAGCAGTGCGTTTCCGACCGCGCTCCCCATCGCGCCGGGGCTGACGATCCCGACCGTTGTCATTGCCTCGAGTCTACGGCTCTGCTCTCATAGCAACGTGACCGCGCTGCTCGCGCTCGGGGGGCTCGCGCTGGCGTTCGTTTCCCCGCCGACGAACCCGGGGCCGTGTGCGGGGGCCCAGCTCACCGGATCCTTCTCGGTCGTTCCCGGCAGCGCCGGCGCAGGCAGCATCTCGTACCGCCTCCGGCTGCGGAACCGCTCGCGGCAGACGTGCTTCGTCTCCGGCCTCGCCGGGCTGCGCCTGGTCGGGAAGACCGGCCGGCCGCTGCCTACGAAGGTCACGCCCGCGTTCCGCCCCGGCCTGACCGCCGTCCGCGTCGTCCTCCGCCCGGGCCGCGCCGCGAAGGCCGACGCGCGCTTCTCCGCCGACATCCCCGAGCCGGGCGAGCCGCAGACGCGCGGCCCGTGCGAGCCGAAGGCCTACCGGGCGCGGGTCACGCCGCCTCCCGGCGGCGGAACCCTCGTCGTTCCGGTCTTGCCGCCGACCTCGGTCTGCGAGCAGGGCGAGATGTCCCTGAAGGCGCTCACGGCAGCGTGACCGACTGGCCCGTCGCTGCAGCGACCGCTGCGAGGAAGCGGCCGCTGTCCTTCAGCGTCCGTGACTGCGAGGTGTAGTCGACATAGACGAGCCCGAACCGCTTGGTGAAGCCGTGGGCCCATTCGAAGTTGTCCAGCAGCGACCAGACGTAGTAGCCCGCCAGGGGCACGCCTTGCTCGATCGCGTCTGCGGCTGCGACGAAGTGGTCGTGGAGATACTCGACTCGGCGAGGATCGGCCCCGCCCACATCATCGACGAAAGCCGCGCCGTTCTCGGTCACGAGGACGCGGCCGGGCGCGTAGTCCTCCGAGACCCGGATCAGGAGCTCGCGAAGCCCGTCCGGCTGGATGCGCCATCCCATCTCGGTGGTCTCACCGGCCGCCGGCAGGACCTCGAACCCGAGCGGATGGCCGGCTCCCGACCGGACGAGGTAGCCCGTGTAGTAGTTCACGCCAAGGAAATCGAGCGCGCCGTCGTACCCGTCGAGCGGTGGGGGCGCTGCCTGCCCGTACCGCTCCACGACGTCCGCCGGATAGCCCCGCCCGAACAGCGGGTCGAGGAACCAGCGGTTGAGAAAGCCGTCGAAGAGCACGGTCGCGGCTCGATCGTCCTCGGTCTCGGAGGCGGCCTGTGCAGGCGACAGGTTGAGGGCGATCCCCACCGACGGGTCGCCGCCGACCTCACGGATCGCGCCGGCGCCGGCACGGTGCGCAAGGAGGAGGTGATGTGCGGCGCTCACCGCCGTCGCCAGGTCACGAACGCCGGGCGCGTGGACCCCGTCGAGGTGGCCGGCAAAGGCGACCACGTGAGGCTCGTTGATCGTCACCCAATCGCGGACCCGGTCGTGCAGGCGGCCGGCGACGAGCGCCGCATATTCCGCGAACCACTCGGGGATCTCGGACGCGGCCCAGCCGCCCCGCTCCTGGAGCGCCTGCGGCAAGTCCCAGTGGTACAGCGTGACGAGAGGCTGGATGTCGTGCTCGAGGAGCTCGTCGACCAGTCTGTCGTAGAACGCGATTCCCGCTCCGTTGGCCGCGCCGGTTCCCATCGGAAGAACACGCGGCCACGAGATCGAGAAGCGGTAGCCGCTCACGCCCAGTCGTTTCATCAGCGCGACGTCTTCCGGCATCCGGTGGTAGTGGTCGCACGCCACCTCTCCGGAGGCGCCGTCCTCGATCGCTCCCGGGATGCGGCAGAAGCGGTCCCAGATGCTCTCGCCCTTCCCGTCTTCGTCCCAGGCACCTTCGATCTGGTAGGCGGCCGTCGCCGTGCCCCAGTGGAAGCCGCGCGGGAATCGGCGGCCGATCTCGTCCGGTGCGGTCACGCCCGGACTGCCTGCCGCAGGTGCCAGTCATCGGCGAAGAGGTCGAAGTGCACCGGTCGGCGTGGATGCTCGGCGATCACGTCCTCGTCGAGCGTCACCCCGAGGCCCGGCCCCTGCGGCAGCGCGAAGAAGCCCTCGACGACCTCCGGGTTTCCGGGCGCGGCCGCCTTCACGTACGGATCGCCGAAATCGTTGAAGTGCTCCTGGATCTTGAAGTTCGGAGTGACCGCGGCGAGGTGGAGAGCGGCGGCGGTCGACACGGGACCGCCGACGTTGTGGGGAGCGACCAGGACGTAGTACGACTCGGCCCAGGCGGAGATACGCCGGGTCTCCAGGATCCCGCCGCACATCGTCGGGTCGGGCTGGACCACGTCGGCAGCCTGCAGCTCGAAGAGCTCGCGGAACTCGTCGCGGGCGTGGATGCGCTCGCCAGTCGCGACCGGGATCGTGACCTGGTCGGCCACCTTGCGCAGCGCGGCCAGGTTCTCGGGCGGCACCGGCTCCTCGATCCACGAAGGCCGGAACGGCTCCAGCTCCCGGGCAACCGCGACCGCCTGCGCGGGCGTGAAGCGCCCATGCATCTCGACCAGGATCTCGACGTCCGGCCCGACGACGTCGCGGACGGCCTCGACCAGCTCGATCGCACGAGTCCTCTCGTGAGGCTCGAGCTCCCACGTCCCGCTCCCGAACGGGTCGAGCTTGATGGCGCGGTATCCCTTGCCGACGGCTCGACGAGCGGCGTCGCCGAACTCCTCCGGCGTCCGCTCGACCGTGTACCAGCCGTTCGCATAGGCCTTGATCCGCTCCCGGACCGGGCCGCCGAGCAAGCGGTAAACCGGCTGGTCGAGAGCCTTGCCGACGATGTCCCAGCAGGCGATCTCGAGCACTGCGAGCGCCGACATGGCGACTTGCCCGGCGCGCGCGTACTCGCGGCGCCAAAGCCTCTGGATCAGCGCCTCGATCTCGAACGGATCGGTTCCGAGCACGTGCGCCGGGACTGCCTCGGCGAGGTAGCCGAGCAGCGCCTCGGTCTCGTTGATCATCCTGACTTCGCCGACACCCTCGACGCCCTCGTCCGTTCGCACGACGACAAAGGTCAAGTTGCGCCACGCAGTGCCGAGGACGAGCGGCCTGAAGTCCGCGATCCTCACGCCACAGGCTCCTGTGACGTGAGGAGCCTCACGCGCGCGCCTCTTGCACCGCCTTCGCCTTCGCCGTCGCCGGCGTCGCCGCCGCGTCCTCGACGAGGGCGATCCCGAGGCCGCCGAGCACGACGCGGCCGGCGGCCGGGGCGCCGGCCACGTGGTCGTGCCAGTCACCGTCGGCGAGCTCGACGACGCGGTTCTCGTAGCTGTGGTTGAGCAAGAACAGCAGCCGTCCGGACTCCCCGGCGAGCGGGACGACCTCGATGTCCTCCGGCACGTCCAGGAGCGATAGACCCGCCTCGGCGGCGATCGCGCAATAGAGGTCGACTAGCGTGGGCAAGTCCGCGGCGCCTGCCAGGTAGATCACGCGGCCCTCGCCTGCGCGCCGGGACGTGACTGCTGCGCTGCCCGCGAACGGCCCGTCCTCGTAGAGCGCGAGCGGCGTCGCGTCGCGCAGCTCGAGCTGCTCGAACCAGCCGTGCAGCTCGCCGCCGATGGCCCTGTCGCTGCTCCCGAACCGCGTCGTCTGCTCGGTCGCGCTGACGTAATCGACGACCTCCAGCCCGGCAAGCGCGTCGAGCCAGGCGGGAACGGGCCGCTCCGGGATCGCGTTGGAGCGGTCCTTGACTCCGGAGCGCGGCGCGATCACGAGCACCCCACCCTCCTCGGCGTAGGCGGTCAGCGCAGCTGCAACCGTCTCGTCGACCACGTACAGCGACGGCGCGACGACAAGGCGGTATCCGGACAGATCCGCCGCCGAAGAGACGACGTCGACTCCCAGCCCCAGCCGGCGTAGCGCCTCGTAGTGGCGCTGCAGCGTTTCCTCGAAGACGAGGGCCGCGTTCGTCGGCTGCACCTGCAGCGCGAAGCGAGAGTCGTAGTCGTGCAGCATCGCCACGGTCGCCTCGGGCCGCGCGTCGGCGAGCGCGCCGTCGAGCGCGGCGATCTCGGAGGCGATCCGGCGGACCTCGTCGTACCGGCGGCCCACTCGCCCGTTCGCGTCGAGCACTCCGTGCCAGTGCTGCTCGGTGCCGAAGCGGGCCGTGCGCCAGCGGAAGTACGACACGAGCTCGACACCGTGAGCGATCGCCTGCCACGTCAGCAGCCGGGTCTCGCCACGGCGCGGCGTGCGCAGGAGCTCCCAGCCGAGGGGGCCCACCTGCTGCTCCATGATCCAGACCGGCCCGGCCTTCAGGCCGCGCATGGCGTCGGCGGAGAGAGCCGGCTTCGGCCAGCTGGGCTCCGGGTCGAGGAGCGGATAGTTGTCCCAGGAGACCACGTCGAGCTCGGCGGCGAGCGCGTGGTAGTCGATCTCGCCGAACTTGAAGCCCATCAGGTTGTGGGTGATCCGCTGCCCCGCCGAGTGCGCCCGCAGGATCGAGGCCTGGAGGCGAAGAAAGTCGATCAGACTGTCGGACGTGAAGCGGCGGAAGTCGAGTGCGAGCCCCGGATTGGGCGAGTTGCGCAGGAAGCCGTTCGGCGGAACCGCCGCCGTCTCCGGGAGGGGGATCTGCGACCAGTCGCTGTACACCTGGCTCCAGAACGCCGTCCCCCAGATCTCGTTCAGGACGTCGAGCGACTCGTAGCGACGGCGAAGCCACGCGTGGAACGCGGCGCGGCAGACGTCGCAGTGGCAGCGCCCGCCGAGCTCGTTGTCGATCTGCCAGGCAACGACACGCTCGTCCTTGCCGTATCGCTCCGCCAGCTCGGTCACGATCCTCTCGGTCGCCTCGCGAAACGCCGGCTGGTTCGGGCAGTAGTGCCGCCGGTTACCGAACGGCTGCACACCGTCGGCACGCAGGGGGAGAATCTCCGGGTGGCGCTCGACGAGCCACGCGGGCGGCGCTGCGGTGGGCGTCCCG
Source organism: Actinomycetota bacterium (assembly GCA_046734415.1). Taxonomy (GTDB): domain Bacteria; phylum Actinomycetota; class Thermoleophilia; order Gaiellales; family Gaiellaceae; genus DATBLE01. Next base: position 8,928 of record JBKPRD010000160.1, read on the forward strand.
AGGATGAGCTCGAGCCCGGCGCCGGCCAGCGTCCCGATCGCGTCGTCCAGCCAGTCGAAGTCGAACTGGCCGAGGCGGGGCTCGAGCTTCGCCCACGCGAACTCGCCGACGCGGACGACCGCGATTCCCGCCTCCGTCATCAGGCGCGCGTCGATCTCCCAGCGCTCGCGCGGCCACTGCTCCGGGTAGTAGGCGACGCCGAGGCGGGCGGCCATCTAGCCCTTCACCGTCCCCTCGAGGATGCCTGCGACGAGGCGGCGCTGGAAGATCAGGAAGCCGATCACGAGCGGGATCGTGCTGACGACCGAACCGGCCATCAGCACGTCGTAGGGCGTCCGGCCCGGCGGGCCCTGGAGCGAGCGCAACAGCAGCGGGAGCGTCCAGTGATCGGGTGAGGGGAGGACGACGAGCGGCCAGAGGAAGTTGTTCCAGCTCGAGATGAAGAAGATGATCCCGAGGCTGATCAGCGCCGGCCGCGCGATCGGCAGGACGATCCGGAAGAAGATCCCGAGCTCCGAGGCGCCGTCGACGCGCCCGGCGTCGATCAGCTCGTCCGGGATCGTGAGCATGTACTGCCGCATGAAGAAGATCCCGAACGCGTTCGCCGCCCACGGGATGATCAGCGGCAGCGGCGTGTCGACCCAGTGGAAGGTGTTCCGCATCATCACGAACAGCGGCACGACCACGACCGCGAAGGGGATCGCCAGCGTGGCGATTACGAACCCGAACATGAACGAGCGCCCGGGGAAGCGGAACTTCGCGAACCCGTAGCCGCCGAGCGCGCAGAGGAAGAGCGACAGGGCGGTCGCGATCGTCGCGATGTAGAAGCTGTTCCAGAGCGCGTGCAAGGCGTTCGTCTGCCTGAAGAAGGAGGCGTAGTTGTGCAAGGTCGGATGCCGTGGCAGGAACGAGTTGCCGGCGAAGATCTCCTCGAACGGCTTCAGCGACGAGGAGACCATCCAGACGAACGGCAGGATCATCAGGAGGGAGAAGGCGATCAGGACGACGTAGACCGCGACCTTCGCGAGCAGGTCGCGGCTCGGCCGCCAGGCGCGGCGTGCACGTGGAAGCCGTTCGGCGTGGACGGCCACCCTCAGCGCCTCCGTTCGTAGTAGGGGTCGCGCCGGCTGATCAGGAAATACTGGGCGACCGCGACCGCCATGATGATCGCGAAGTAGACGTAACTCATCGCCGCGGCGTAGCCGACCCGCAGGTAGGAGAAGGTCGTCTGCCAGATCTCGAGCACGGGCGTCTGCGCCGAGTGCGCCGGCCCGCCGGGTGGGTTGAACAGAATCGTGGGCTCCGTGAAGAGCGAGAACGTCAGGATGATCGAGAGCGTGATCGAGAAGACGATTACCGGCCGCAGCAGCGGGATCGTGATCTTGAAGAGGATCTGGACCGGCCCGGCTCCGTCCACCCTCGCCGCCTCGGCCAGCTCCGGCGGGATCGCCTGGAGCCCGGCGAGCATGATCAGCATGTTGTAGCCCAGATACGCCCAGAGCACGAGCAGCCCCATCGAGACCCTCGCCCACCAGATGTCGTCGAGCCACGGCACCGGCGAGGCGCCGAAGAACCCGAGCAGCCGGTTGGCATAGCCGGCGTTCCGGTCGAGCAGCAGCTGGAAGGTGAACGAGGCGGCGACCGTGCCCGACATCACGTACGGGAGGAAGATCAGCGTGCGGAAGATGCCCTGGCCGCGCACGTAGCGGCTGTTCAGCAGCGCCGCAAGCACGATCGCGAGGAACGTCATCGCCGGCACGTAGATGAAGAACAGGAGCGCTGCGTTCGTCATCGACTGCCAGAAGAGGGAGTCGTGCAAGAGCTCGCGGAAGTTCGCGAAGCCGACCGATCGCGCCTCCCCGACGAGGTTCCAGTCGTGGAACGACAGCCACGCGGAGTACCCGATCGGGTAGAGGCTGAAGATCGCGAACAGGACAAAGAACGGGGAGACGAAGAGCAGCGGCCAGCGGTGAAGCCAGAACGACGCGGCCAGACGCCGAGGCGCGAGGAAGCCGGCCGCCCGCGTGATGCGGGCAGCCGGCGTTGAGAGCCCCTCGTCGATTGGGGGGGCAGTGCTCAGAAGCCTTCCCATCGATGCGCTAGTGGCGTCCTGTCCTTGCCCGGATCTCCTTCGCTGCGTTCTTGAGCGCCTGTTGCGCGGTCTCCTTACCCAGTGCGAATTTCTGGATCTCGGTCGACATCAGTGCGTTCATCTGCTGGTAGTCGCTGCTGTAGACGTGCGCCTCGGGGATCTGCTTCAGCGCCTGCGTGAAGACGAGGTGCACCCGCTGCCCGCCGTAGTACGGATCCGGCTGCCGCACGTAGGGCGTGTTGAACGCCGCGGTCAGCGAGGGGAAATAGTCCGTCGTCTGGTAGATCCGGGACTGGGTGTCCGCCCGGGCGAGGTGATAGCGAATGTACTGCCACGCGGCGTCCTGGTTGCCGCTGGACTTGAAGATCCCGAGCGCCGAGCCGCCGTCGTTGGCCGAGCGGATGCCCCCGGGCGTCCAGGCCGGGAGCGGGACGACGCCCCAGTCGCCCTTCGTCTTCGGCGCCAGCCAGCTCTTCAGGAAGATGCTCATCCACTGGGCCATCGGCAGCGTGGCGACCTTGGCGCCCCCGATCGAGGTGTACCAGGGGTCGGTCCACTCCGCCTGGTCGCCGAGCACGCCTGCATGCCACATCTTCCCCATGAACTGGAGCGCTTTCAACGCGCGCGGGTCCTTGTCGATCGTGACGTTGCCCTTCGTGTCGACGTAGCCCGACCCCTGCTGCCAGAGCAGGGTCTCGTAGAAGCGCCCGTCGTTCTGAGCCTTCGACTGGATCCAGATCGGGACGCCCAGCTTCTTGGTCTTCAGGCCGGCCTGGTAGTAGTCGTTCCAGGTCTGGATCGACGCGGCGTCGACCCCGGCCCGCTTGAAGACGCTCCGGCGATAGAACAGCACGACGGGACCCGCGTCCCACGGAAAGGCGTAGTACCGGCCGTTCAGCCGGCTCGCGTCCCACTTGAAGGGAGCGGCGATGCTCTTCACGTACGGCGCCGCCTTGCTCGTGATGTCGGCGAGCGCGCCGAGCTTCACGATCTGAGACAGGTGCGAGTCCTCGAGGCAGGAGACGTCCGGGAAGCCGCTGCCCGCCGCGACCGAGAGCTGGACCTTCTGATAGAGGTCGCTCGGCTGCAGCGTGACGTAGTTGAGCTCGATGCCCGGGAATGCCCGCTTGAAGCCGTCGTCGACGACCTTGAGGGAGTCGCGCGCGGCGCCCCAGCACCAGATCGTCAGGTTGCCGCTGACCGTCGAGCGGCTCCGGCCGTTCGTGCCCGCAACCGCGGTGGCGCCGAGCACCACGGCCAGCGCCGCGACCGCTCCCGTCAGCACCACGGCTCGAGTGAAACGCGGTCTGACCTTCATGACATGCCTCCTACGACCGTGGATTGTGATCGGTCACAACCCGTGTGACTGGTAACATGGCAGGAATACGTGGTAGTGTCAAGGCTGTTGTGACCGTTCACGACGTCAATCCGCCCCGCCCCGCCACGATCCGCGACGTCGCCGCCCGGGCCGGCGTGTCGCACCAGACCGTCTCCCGGGTCATCAACGACAACCCGAACGTCTCCGAGCGGACCCGCAACCGCGTCCTGGCCGCGATCCGCGAGCTCGGCTACGTGCCGAGCCCGATGGCGCGGGGCCTGATCTCGAACCAGACGCACTCGATCGGAGTGGTCTCCGACGACATCTCCGACCAGTTCTTCGCGCGGGTCGTCGCAGGCGCCGAGGCCGAGGCGCGCGGGCGTGGCTACTACCTGATGATCGGCAGCGTCGAGCCCGACGACGACCAGCGGGGCTACCTCCGCCTCCTCCTCGAGCGCCGCGTCGAGGGGCTGATCCTCGCCCGGCCGAGCGTCCCGCTCTCGGCGGACGATCTCGTCCATGCAAGGAGAGCCGGCGTGCCGATCGTCTCCGTCGCCTCCGCCCAGCTCCCGGGGCTCCCCATCGTCGACGTGGACAACGTGCAGGGAGGGTACGCCGCCACGGCCCACCTTGTCACCTGCGGTCACCGGGAGATCGCAACCGTCGTCGGGCCGCGCGAGTTCCCCTCCTCCGCCGCCCGCTTCGAGGGCTACCGCCGGGCGCTGGCCGAGGCGCAGGTCCCGGACGATCCGGGACTCGTCGAGCACGCCGCCGACTGGGGCCTGGAGAGCGGTCGCGCCGCGGCCGCGCGGCTGATCGAGCGAGGCGAGTCCTTCACCGCGCTCTTCGCCCACAGCGACCTGATCGCGCTCGGAGCGATCCGCCAGCTGCGCGAGGCCGGGAAGCGCGTTCCCGAGCACGTGTCCGTGGTCGGCTACGACGATCTACCAGTCGCGGCCTACGTCGATCCTCCGCTGACGACCGTCCACCAGCCGATGGACGAGGTCGGGGCGCTCGCAGCCGCGCTCGTCCTCGACCAGCTCGCGGGCCGCGACACCGACTCGAGCGCCACACACTTGCTGCCCGCCGAGCTCGTCGTCCGGGGCAGCGTCGTCGCCAGGGGCGATTGATGGCGACCGTCGACTTCGAGGCCGTGGGCAAGGTGTACCCCGACGGGACGCGCGCAGTCGAGCAGCTCGACCTCGAGGTCGCCGACGGCGAGTTCGTCGTCCTGGTCGGCCCCTCCGGTTGCGGGAAGACGACTGCGCTGCGCATGGTCGCCGGGCTCGAGGAGATCACCGAGGGCGAGATCCGGATCGGCGACCGCGTCGTCAACGGGCTAGGGCCGCGCGAGCGCGACGTCGCCATGGTCTTCCAGAACTACGCCCTCTACCCGCACATGGACGTCTACAGGAACATGGCCTTCGGCCTGACGACTCGCAAGGTGCCGAAGCCAGAGGCGCGGCGGCGAGTGGAAAAGATCGCACGGGTGCTCGGCCTGCACCCGATGCTCGCCCGCAAGCCCGCCCAGCTCTCCGGCGGCCAGCGGCAACGTGTCGCGATGGGACGCGCGATCGTCCGCGAGCCCCAGGCGTTCCTGATGGACGAGCCGCTCTCCAACCTGGACGCGAAGCTGCGGGTCCAGATGCGCGCACAGATCTCGCGGATCCAGCGCGAGATCGAGGCGACGACCATCTACGTCACGCACGACCAGGTCGAGGCGATGACGATGGGCGACCGCGTCGCAGTGATGCGCAGCGGCCTCCTGCAGCAGATCGACGCACCCCAGCGGCTCTACGAGCATCCCGCCAACCTCTTCGTCGCCAGCTTCATCGGCAGTCCGCCGATGAACCTGGTCGAGGCGACGGTCGAGCCGCAGGCGGGGGCGCTGCGCCTGACGGTCGGGACCCAGGAGCTCGCCGTGCCGGACGCGCCGGCGCTCGCGGGCTACAGCGGCCGGACGATCGCGCTCGGGATCCGGCCCGAGGCGCTGCACGACGCAGCCCTGGAGCCGGAGTCCGCGTCGGAGCGACGGCTCAGAGGCTCGATCCGCCTGACCGAGGCGCTCGGCTCTGCACTGCTCGCCCACGTCGAGATCGACGCCGCCCCCGTGCTGCGCGAAGAAGTCCTGGAGGGCGGCGAGGCGGACGACGTCGTCGTCGAGGAGATGCGCGCCGACGCCGCGCAGCGCCGGACAGTTCTCGTGTGCTCGTTCGATCCCAGCTCGGCGGCGCGCGCCGGCGACGTGGTCGAGCTCGCGGTCGACACACGACGTCTCCACTTCTTCGACCTCGAGACCGGCGACGCCATCGAGGCCGGCTGACACACGAGAACGAGTCCGTCAACTCGCTCGCGTGGTGGCGCTCGTGACCGAATAGCCGGTCGGGCGGAGGACCTCGACAGCGATGCTCGGTCGACCGGACCGACACGGCCAGCGCAGCCGGCCCGACCAGGTCGTGCCCTGCCGTAGCTCCGGTAGGCGCACGGTGCCGCGCTCGCCGCCGCGCACCGTCCAGCGCAACACGTAGCCGCGGAGGGTGTACGAAGGGAGGTCGGCGCGCGTGCGGAGGCGCACCGTGGCGCCCGCGGCGGACGCGTGGAAAGACTCGATCTCGATCGGCGAGTACTCGCGACGCAGGCTTGCCCACGACCCACGGCGGCGCCGCTGGCGGTCGACGACGCCCATCATGAAGCCGGTCGGCGTGCGGTAGTCCTGGTACGTCCAGTAGCTGGCGCCGACGATCCAGGGGCGCGCACGGAAGACGGGCAGCTGGTCTGCGATCAAACGCCGCCGCTCCGAGTCGGCGAGCTCCGACGTGTCAGGAACGCTCTGCGCGACGTAGTAGTACTCGCGGGACCGCGAGTAGTCGAGCGGGCTCTCCCCCGGCGCGAGCAGGTACCAGAGCGGTTCGAGCCCGTACTCGGAGATGATCACGGGCTTGTCGGGGAACGCGGCGTGGACGCGGTCCAGTCCCGCGGCGAGGCCGCTCACCGGCCCACCCCAAGAGCCGTAGTACTCATTCATCAGCACGAAGTCGCTGAAGCGCGTGGCATCGAGCTGCGGAGTGTCGTACAGGTGGTTGGAGGCGAAGCCGACCGGTCGCGTCGGATCGAGCGACTTGACGTAGCGCACCATCTGCTTCACGAACGTCCAGCCCTCGATCGTCTGCGAATCGAGCTCGTTGCCGATGCTCCAAGCGATCACGGACGGGTGGTTCGCCTCGCTCGCGACGAGCTCGCCGAGCTGCCTCCGCTCGAGCGCCTGCATGTGCGGGCTCGCCATCTGGACGCGAGTCAGCTGCCACGCCGGCACCTCCGGAATCATCAGGATCCCGTGCCGGTCGGCGAAGTCGAGCACGCGCGGCGACTGCGGGTAGTGCACGGGCCGGGCCAGAACCTCGTTCAACGTCTTCAAGTCGCGGTAGTCGGCCGCGACCACCGCCGGGGTCTCGGCGAGCCCGTGCCCGGGTGAGTCCTCGTGCCGGCTCAGGCCGACGAGACGAACGCGCTCGCCGTTGAGGAGCAGCTTCCCGTGCCCGAGCCTCACCGAGCGGACTCCGAACGTCTCGTCCTGCTCGTCGAGGGGCGCCGAGCCCCGACGGAGCGTCGTCCGCAGCTCGTAGAGGACCGGGTGGTCGAAGTGCCAGAGGCGGGGCTTCACGATCCGCAGCGCCAGCCGGACCTGGGCCGTCGCGCCTGCGGCGACGGAGACGGGAGCCGATCCGTGCGCGCCGGCGGTTGACCCCTCGACGGTTCCGCGCAACTCGATCGGCGACGCGTTGGCGACCGTCACGGTCACGCGCACGGTCGCCCGGTCGGCCCGGTCGATCCCGGTCAGTTGCGGGACGGCCACGATGCGCTGACCTGCCAGGTACGCCCTACTTGTTTCGGCGAGCGAGACGTCGCGGACGATGCCGCCGTAGTTCCACCAGTCGAACGACCAGTCGGGGCCGAGGTCTGCGGGAATGCGGTCCTCGCTGCGGCGATTGTCGACGGACGCGGCGAGGACGTTGCGGCCAGTGCGGACGACCTCGGTCGCGTCGAGCTCGAACGGCGTGTAGCCGCCCTCGTGGCGGCCGAGCTCTCGACCGTTCAGCCACACCCGCGCGGCGTAGAAGACGGCGTCGAAGCGCAACCGCAGATGGGCGTCCCGGGCACTCGTTGGCAGCGTGAACGTGCGCCGGTACCAGGCAAGCCCCGAGTAGTCGCGGTGGGCAGGCATCACGTTCCACGTGTGCGGCACGACGACGGGCGCCCATGCCCCGTCGTCGAAACCCGCCTCGAACCAGCCATCGCGCACGCCTTCGCGATGCGGGTCAACCGCGAAGCGCCACGGGCCCGACAGCGAGATGGTCTTGCGCGCGACCGGGACGATGCTCTTCGAGCTTCCCCCACACGCCACGAGCACCAGCGGTAGCGCGAGCAGAGCGAGCAGGCGATTCACACGGCGTGCCGATAAAGGAATAGGCGGTCGCGGCCGGGAACGAGCACGGCGAGCGCTGGATGCTGGCGCGCGGCGTCGGCGGCCACCGCAGGCGAGCCGGGGTTGGCGGCGAACATGTCCCAGTGCATCGGGACGAGCAGGTCGACGCCGGCGGCGGCGGCCAGCTCGACCGCCTCGCGCTCGTCGAGGTTGCCGACGATCCCGAGCGCCTCCCGCTCTGCGTCCCGGCCGTTGATCGGGAGCAGCGCGACGTCGGGCGTAAGCGCGCGAACCTCGCCGGCGAGACCGTCGTAGGGGATCGTGTCGCCCGCGTGGTAGACCCGCACCCCCTCGCCCTCGAAGACGTAGCCGAGGAAGCGATACTCGCCGTCGCCGGCCGCTCCGTCGAAGCTGTATGCGTCCGCCGGCATGTCGCCGTGGAGAGCGGCCACGGCGTGGACGCGCAGCCCCGCGACCTCGGCGCTCTCCCCCGGGCTCAGCCCGACTACCCGCTCGGCGGCAACGCCTACCTCCCCGGCGAGCGGCCGAGGCACGAGAAAGCACGCAGCGGGCGAGGCCGCCGCGATTCCGGGGAGGCTCTCGCGGTCGAGATGGTCGAGATGGTCGTGCGTGATCGCGACCAGATCGACGCCGGCGGCCTCCTCGGGCCCGAACGGCGGCGGCACGAGCCGGTCCGGATGCTGCGCGAGGAACGGGTCGACGAGCACCGTCGCACCCTGGAAGCCGAGCACGAAGCTCGACTGACCCAGCCAGCCGATCGCGACCTCGCCCGGAGCGATCTCGATCTCCCGGGAACGCGCCAGGAGACTGGTGTGACCGGTCACATGCGCGACGATACACCGAACCACGGCCGGGCTCAAGCGCAGCCCCTAGCGCCGCAGCGCGTCACGATTCCGGCGGCGAACGGCTGGGTCAGGACGTCGTCGACGAAGGAGCCACGGCCGGTGAGCAGCGGCAGATCCTCGCGCCGCGGCAGCGGCTGGCCGATCCAACCCATGGCTCGATTCTCACACGCCCCAGCCGCCGCCTCCCGGGGTCTCGACCGTGACCACGTCCCCGGCCTCGAGCTCGCGCGTCGTCTTCGGCGGCAGCTCTTCGCCGTTCAGCAGGTTGCGGCCGGGCCGACCGGCCCCGCCGCCCTCGAGTCCCTGCGGCCCGTGGCGCCGGCGATCCGTGAGCAGCGACAGCGTCGCCGCCTCGAGCGCGCGGATCGACCGGATGAGGCCGTCCCCGCCACGGTGCAGCCCGGCGCCGCCGGAGCCGTCGAGCAGCTCGTAGCGCTCCACCCGCAGCGGGACGTCGAGCTCGAGCGCCTCGATCGGCGTGTTCAGGGTGTTCGACATGCCGACGTGGACGCCGGAAGGCCCGTCGCCGCGGCTGGACGCGCCCTGGCCGCCGCCGAGCGTCTCGTAGTACGTCCAGCGGGGCGTGCCGATCACGACGTTGTTCATCGTCCCCTGGCCCTGCGCGGGGACGTCCGCAGCCTGCGCGAGCGCGAGCAGCACGGTGTCGGCGATGCGTTGGCTCGTCTCGACGTTGCCGGCGGCCACGGCCGACGGCGCACGCGCGTCGACGAGAGAGCCCGCCGGCGCCCGGATCGTCACCGCGTCGTAGAGGCCGGCGTTGACGGGCACGTCTGCGCCCAGCGCGACCTTGACGGCAAAGGTGCAGGCCGCGCGGGTGACCGCAAGGGGCGCGTTGACGTTGCCGGCAGCGGCGGGCGAGGTGCCCGTGAAGTCGATCTCGATCGCCTGGCCGGCGATCGTCACCGCGGCGCGGATCGGCAGGTCGTCGTCGGTGACGCCGTCCCCCTCGACCTCGCTCTCGCCGATGTACGTCCCGTCCGGGAGCAACCCGATCGCCTCGCGGGCGCGGCGCGCCGCATAGGCGATCACCGCCTCGCACGCCTCGAGCACCGTCTCGAGCCCACGGCGGTCGACGAGCTCGCCGAGCCGCTCCTCCGCCAGCCGGTTCGCCGCGACCTGAGCCGCGAGGTCGCCTCGGCGGATCTCCGGCGTGCGGACGTTCGCGAGCAGCACCCGCAGGATCTCGTCGTCGATGCGGACCGGCGGCACGATCACGCCCTCCTGCCAGATCGACGTGGAGCCGGCGGGCATCGAGCCCGGGACGATCCCGCCGACGTCGGAGTGGTGCGCGCGAGTGCAGCCGTAGCCGACGATGTCGCCCTCGTGAGCGAGGGGCGAGACGATCGTGATGTCGGGCAGGTGCGACCCACCGGCAAACGGGTCGTTGAGGATGTACACCTCGCCCGGCTGCGGGTCGCGCGCGATCACGGCGGCGACGGATTCCGGCATCGCCCCGAGATGGACGGGGATGTGCTCGGCCTGCGCGACCATCCACCCTCGCGCGTCGAAGAGCGCAGCCGAGCAGTCACGGCGCTCCTTGATGTTGGCGGAGAGGGCGCTTCGAACGAGCGCAGTGCCCATCTCCTCGGCGATTCCCGAGAGGGCAGCGCCGAGCACGGAGAGCGTCACGGGGTCCACGTGCGTTCCAGGACGAGGGTGCCTGCCGCATCGGGCTCGCCCGACCAGCCCGGGCCGACGAGGCACGTCGACTCCGCCAGCTCGACGATCGCGGGGCCGGAGACGGGGGTGCCGGCGCCGTGGACGGGCACCTCCCGCCAGACCCCGTCCAGGAAGACGGAGCGGCGCACCGACGCCGGCGGTCCCGAGCGTTCCCGGCGTTGCAACGACGGGCGCGGACGCACGACGGTCGCGACGAGCCGCCGCGTCACGATCTCGGGTCGGACATCGAGGCGGAAACCGTAACGGCGCGCGTGCGCCTCGTCGAAATCGGCACCCTCCTCGATCGTCAGCTCGTGCGACTGGCCGGGATAGCGGGCGTCGACGAGCCGCGTCAGCGTCGCTCCGGGGAGGTCGACCTGCGCCTCCAGCTCCTCGTACGACCGTCCGACGTAGTCCCGCCGCAGGTCGGCGACCGCGAGCCCGAGCGCGCTGAGGACGCCCGAAGCGGCCGGGACGAGCACGCGCTCGATGCCCAGCTCCTCGGCGAGCGCACACGCGTGCAGCGGCCCGGCGCCGCCGAAGGCGACGAGCGCCAGCCGGCGCGGGTCGATGCCGCGCTCCACCGAGACCACCCGCAGCGCCCGCGCCATGTTCGCGTTCACGACCCCAACGACCCCGGCGGCAACGACCACGGCTGTTCCGGCCGCGTCCGAGCTCGTGCCGTTTCCAACCCAGTCTCTGAGACCGGGGTTGGAACGAGTGCGTGACGATTCGTCCACAGGCAACCGGGCCAGTACGAGTTCCGCCGCCTCCCGGTCGAGGACGACCTCGCCGCCCAGCACCGCTCCGTCGGCGAGGTAGCCGAGCACCAGGTTTGCGTCGGTCACCGTCGGCTCTGCGCCGCCGCGGCCGTAGGAGGCGGGCCCCGGCCGCGCGCCCGCCGAGCGGGGGCCGACACGCAGCGCACCGCCGTCGTCGAGCCAGGCGACCGAGCCGCCGCCCGCTCCGATCGTGTGCACATCGACCATCGGAAACCGAATCGGGATCCCGGCGACGATCGACTCCGCGGTCACCTGCGCGACGCCGCCGAGCACGGTTGCGACATCGGTGCTCGTCCCACCCATGTCGAAGGTGAGGACGTCCTCGAACCCGCTCAGCCCGGCGACGTACGCGGCGCCGGCGACGCCCGCAGCCGGCCCCGAGAGGACGCATGCCGCCGGCCGCTCCTCGGCCGTCCGGACATCGACGACGCCGCCGGAGGACTGCATCACGAGCGGCGCCGGCTCGATCTCGGCGAGGTACGCCGAAAGCGCAGGCGCCAGGTACGCGTTCGCGACGGTCGTGGAGGAGCGCTCGTACTCGCGGAACTCCGGCAGGAGCTCGACCGACAGCGAGACCCTGACGTCCGGCAAGGCGCGGCGAATCGCATCGCCGACGCGACGCTCGTGGTCCGGGTAGAGGAACGAGAAGAGCAGGGTGACGGCCACCGCCTCGACGGCTGCGGCCCGCAGCGCCTCGACGACCGCGACGACCGAGTCGTTTTCGAGCGGCACGAGGACGCCCTCTGCCCCCATCCGCTCGCGCACCGTGAACCGGAGCTCCCTCGGGACGAGCGGCGCCGGCCGGTGAGCGGCGAGATCGTAGAGCGAGGCACGGTCCTGGCGGCCGATCTCGAGGACGTCGCGAAAGCCCTCCGTGGTCACGAGCGCGGTGCGGGCGCCGCGCCGCTCGAGCAGCGCGTTCGTCGCGACGGTCGTCCCGTGCGCGAGCACGTCGACGGCGTCGACGCCGGACGCGCGCAGCGCGGCCGCGACGCCGGCGGCCTCTGCTCCCGGAACAGAAGGCACCTTCGCCGTGACGAGCTCCCCGTCCACGACCGCGACGAGGTCGGTGAATGTGCCGCCGACATCGACACCGACAGACGCGCTCATCCGACCATCTTCCCGTCGATACGCTCTCGTCCGCAATGGCGACGACGAAGATGCCGTCGAGTCTCGAGATCGCCCAGTCCGCAACTCTCCGGTCGATCGCGGAGCTCGCCGCCGAGGTCGGGCTCGAGGACGACGAGGTCGAGCTCTACGGGCGCTACAAGGCGAAGGTCGACCTCTCGGTGCTCGACCGCTTGCGCGACAGGCCGAACGGAAAGCTGATCGGCGTGACCGCGATCACGCCGACGAAGGCGGGCGAGGGGAAGACGACGACGTCGGTTGGCCTGACGCAGGGGCTCGGCAAGATCGGCAAGAACCCCGTGCTCTGCCTGCGCGAGGCGTCGCTCGGGCCGGTGTTCGGGATCAAGGGCGGCGCAGCCGGCGGCGGCTACGCGCAGGTCGTCCCGATGGAGGACCTGAACCTCCACTTCACAGGCGACATCCACGCGATCGGCGCCGCCAACAACCTGCTCTCGGCGATGCTCGAGGCGCACATCCTGCATGGGAACGAGCTCGGCATCGACCCGCTGACCGTCAGCTGGCGGCGCTGTGTCGACATGAACGACCGCGCACTCCGCGGGGTCGTGATCGGCCTCGGCGGCCGCGCGAACGGCTACGTGCGTGAGACCGGGTTCGACATCACCGCGGCGTCCGAGGTGATGGCGATCACCGCAGTCGCGCGCGACCTGTTCGACCTCCGCAAGCGGCTCGGCGCGATCACGGTCGCCTACACGTGGGAGGGCGAACCCGTCACCGCCGAGCAGCTGCGGGCGGCAGGAGCGATGACCGTCCTGCTCAAGGATGCGATCAAGCCGAATCTCGTCCAGACGCTCGAGGGCCAGCCCGCGTTCATCCACTGCGGACCGTTCGCGAACATCGCCCACGGCAACTCGTCGCTCGTCGCCGACCTCGTCGGGCTCAAGCTCGGCGACTACGTCGTCACCGAGTCCGGCTTCGGCTCCGACATGGGCATGGAGAAGCTGCTCGACATCGTCTGTCGCGTCGGCGGGCTCGCCCCCGCCGCGATCGTGCTGGTCGCGACCGTGCGCGCGCTGAAGCACCACGGCGGGGAGCCGGAGGGCGGGCTCGACGCGATCGAGAAGGGCGCGCCGAACCTCGCGCGGCACATCGGAATCGTCAAGGAGTTCGGGCTCAACGCCGTCGTCGCGATCAACCGCTTCCCCGGCGACACCGACGAGGAGATCGCGACGGTGCGCCGGCTCGCACTCGAGCTCGGCGCCCACGCGGCTGCGGTCAACTACTCGTTCGAGGACGGCGGCGACGGCGCCGCCGAGCTGGCCGAGGCGGTGGTCGACGCCGCCGATCACCCGAGCGACTTCAAGCCCGTGTACGAGCTCGACGCGCCGATCGCCGAGAAGATCGACGCGATCGCCCGGCGCGTCTACGGCGCCGACGGGACGTTCCTGCTGCCGGCCGCGGAGAACGACGTCAGGCGGTTCACGGAGCAGGGTCTCGACACCGTGCCGATCTGCATGGCGAAGACCCACCTGTCCCTCTCGCACGACCCCAACCTGGCCGGCGCGCCGACGGGCTTCACCGTCCCGGTGCGCGCGGTACGCGCGTATACGGGCGCGGGCTGGCTCGTTGCGCTGTGCGGCGACATGCAGACGATGCCCGGGCTGTCCGCGACGCCGGCGGCGTTCAACGTCGACATCGACGAACATGGCCGCACCGTCGGGCTCTTCTGAGCTCGCCGCCGGGCCGGCAGTCGCGCGGACGATCGAGCTCGCCGCCTCCCTCGCCGCGCTGACGGCACGCGTCGCCGGCCGCGCGGACGTCGCGGAGCGGGCGCGCGCGATCGGCCGCGAGGCTCGTCCGCTCGCCGACGCGGACGCCGCCGCCTACAGCGACTTCCTGCGGACGCGCTCGGAGGCGGACCGCCAGCGGACGATCGAGC
>JBKPRD010000161.1:0-21795 GCA_046734415.1 Actinomycetota bacterium
GTGGACGATCTCGAGCGGATCGAGCTGTCCGCCGTGCTCGACTTCTTTGCGGCTGCACCGCCCGACGTGGCCCGCGCGCTCGAGCTTGCGGTGCTTGACCTGGGTGATGCGGCGGCGTTCTCGATCGGCGCGCACCCGAAGATGCTCCTGTTCAACCGTGTGCTCGGCCTCGAAGCGGAGGTGGCGCTCCCGGACATCGAGCGCTGGTTCGCCTCTCGTCGATGCATCTTCGCGGTCTCGACACGTGCGGGTGCCGAACTCGCGGATGTACTCGACCAGCGAGGCTATCGCCTGGGGAGTCGGTTGATGAAGTTCCGTCGCGGCGTCGAGCAGCCTCCCGTACACAAGACATCCCTGCGGATCGAGCAGATTCAGGAGGAACGAGCGGCCGATTACGGCGCGGTCGTCGCCGCGGTGTTCGGTCTCGGATCGCCGCTGGATCGCTGGTTCGCGGCCCTTCCGATGCGCATGCGGTGGGCGTGCTTCGGCGCGTTCGATGGCAGCCGCCTCATCGGCGCTGGCGCGATCCACGTCGCCGAGACCCTCGGCTGGCTCGGCGCGGCCGGGACGCTCGAGGACGCGCGAGGCCGCGGCGCCCAGTCGGCGCTTCTCGCCGCCCGGATCCGCGCCGCGAGCGACGCCGGCACCCGGGTACTGGCTACGGAGACGGTCGATCGCGTGGGCGGTGAAGCGGGACAGTCGTTTCGCAACGTCGTTCGCGCCCGGTTCGAGGAGGCGCACGCCCAACAGTGGTGGGTTCCACCCGAGTAGAAGGAAGAGGCCCACGAAAGCGTCCGATTCCCCGTCGCAATCCACACGCGACCGCCGCTCGGGGCGACAGCTGCCCGGAACCCCGTCCACCGGTCAGAGGCCGAGGACGAGCATCAGGGCATGGTCGATCGCGCGCAGCTCGCCCGCATCCAGGAGGTCGGGTCAGGTTCGGCGCAGCTTGCCTCGCCGCCCAGATGGCCGTTCAGGACCAACCGCGGTACCAGAGCGGCGTTAGCCGCGGCACTTTTCCCCAAAGAAACCGGGTGTTAGCGTCGCCGAAATGGAGTTCCGAATCCTCGGCCCCCTCGAGATTCGCGACGAAGGCCAAGTCGTCGAGGTCGGCGCCGGCAAGCCGCGCGCCCTTCTCGCAATTCTCCTGCTCAACGCAAACCGTGTCGTCTCTTCTGATGTCTTGACCGAGGCGCTCTGGGGAGAGCGTCCGCCGAGTACCGCGAACAAGGCCCTGCAGGTCTACGTTTCGCAACTGCGCAAAGCGCTCGGCCGAGAGCGGATCGTCACAGCGTCACCGGGTTATGAGCTGCGGCTCGAGCCAGATGAGCTCGACCTCGACCGCTTCGAGCGCCTCGTTGCGGACGCCAGGTACATCGAGGCACTCGCGCTCTGGCGGGGCGCACCGCTCGCCGACTTCGCCTACGAGCCGTTCGCGCAGTCCGAGATCGCGCGTCTCGACGAGCTCTGGGCGGGGACCGTCGAGTCGCGCCTCGAAGCGGATCTCGCCGCCGGTCGCCATGCGACGGTCGTCGCCGAGCTCGAAGCGCTGGTCGGGCAGTACCCGCTGCGCGAACGCTTCCGGGCTCAGCTCATGCTCGCGCTCTATCGCACGGGACGGCAGGCGGAAGCGCTGGAGGCCTACCAGGACGTCCGCGGCGCGCTCGTCGAAGAGCTCGGCATCGAACCTTCCCATGAATTGCGCGATCTTCACCGGCGGATCCTCGCGCAGGATCCCGTGCTCGACGTCGGGCGCGAGTACGAACCCACGGCAGAGATCTCCGCAGGTTCCTTCGTGGGGCGTAGGACCGAGCTCGACATGCTGCGGACTGCGCTCGACGACGCGATCCGGGGTCAGGGCCGTTTCTTCCTCATCGCCGGCGAGCCGGGGATCGGGAAGAGCCGACTCGCAGAGGAAGGGCTGCGAATCGCCCACCAGCGCGGAATGCCGGTCCTCGTAGGGCGCTGCTGGGAGGCAGGGGGAGCGCCCCCGTACTGGCCGTGGGTACAGGCGCTGCGTCCGTACCTCCGCGAGCTCGATCGGGACGCACTTCAGGCACGGCTCGGTTCCGGGGCAGCCGACATCGCTCAGCTCTTTCCGGAGCTGCGGGAGCTTCTCCCGGACCTACCCGAGCCGCCCGCGCCGGAGTCCGTAGGAGCGCGCATCCGCTTGTTCGATGCAACTGTCGAATTCCTCGAGTCCATCGCTCGAAAGCGCCCGCTCGTCGTGTTCTTCGACGACCTGCATGCCGCCGACGAGCCGTCGTTGCTCCTCCTCCGGTTCGTCGCGCGCGAAGTCGTGGGGACGCAGCTGCTGCTCATTGCCGCGTACCGCGACGTCGACCCGACGCTGCGCGACCCGCTCCGGACTGCGCTCTCCGAGCTCGTGCGAGAGCCGCTCGTCCGTCGCATCTCCCTCGCCGGTCTTCCGTACGACGACGTTGCCGATTACATCGCCAACGTCGCGAGCGTCTCGCCCGAAGCGCGAGCGGTGGCGGCAATCCATTCCGAGAGCGGCGGCAACCCGCTCTTCGTCGGTGAGATCGTGCGCCTCCTCGACTCGCAAGGGCGTCTGAGCGCCCCGATCGACGCCCTGGAGATACCGCCCGAGATTCGGGAGGTCATCGGGAGTCGCGTCGCACGGCTCACCGGGTCGTGCCAAAAGCTCCTCTCACTCGCCTCGGTGCTCGGGAGAGAGTTCGGGGTCGACGTGCTCCAGCGCCTCAGCTCGTTTCCGCTGGAGAAGTTGTACGACGCCCTCGACGAAGCGATGACCGAGCGCATCATCGGAGAAGTCCCGGCGAACCCGAACCGTCTGCGGTTCACGCACGTCTTGATTCGCGACACCCTGTACGAGGAGCTCACCGTGGCCCGGCGGATGCAACATCATCGCGAAGCGGCCGCTGCGCTCGAGCACGTGCACGCCTCAGAGCTCGAGCCACATCTCGCGGAAATCGCGCTCCATCTCGTCACCGCCGGGCCCGAGTCCGCCGGGCGCGCGCTCGAGTATGCGCGGCGGGCGGCGGATCTCGCCGCCTCATCTCTGGCGTTCGAGGAGGCAGCGCGTCTCTACGAGCTGGCGTTGACGCTGTCCATCGACGACGCCACGCGCTGTGACCTCCTCGTCGCAGTCGGTGACGTGTTGGCGAGAGCGGGTGACACCCCGGCATCCAAACGCCGCTTCGACGAGGCAGCTGAACTCGCCGAGAAGCGGGGGCTGGCAGAGCAGCTCGGGCACGCAGCGCTGGGGTATGGAGGCCGAATCGTCTGGGAGGTGTCGCGAGACGACGATCATCTGATCCCACTCCTCGAGCGCGCCCTTGACGAGCTACCCCCGGAAGACAGCCCACTCCGAGCGCGCCTGCTGGCCCGGCTGGCAGGCCCGTTCCGCGATGCTCGCTTTCCACCTGAACGCCGGCATGGCGCCGCAGGCGAAGCGCTCGCGATGGCGCGTCGACTGAACGACGCTCCAACCCTCGCGTACGCGCTTGCCGCGTATCTGCCCGCCTTCATGTCACCTGCCCGAACCGAGGACGTCATCGAGCTCGCGACCGAGCTCATCGAGGTCGCAACCGAAACGCGAGAGCTCGAACGCGCGGCCGAGGGCTACCTGTGTCGCGCCTGCCCGCTTCTGGAACTCGGCCAGGTGGAGCGGGCGAAGGAGGACATGGCGGAGATGGGCAGACTGGCGGAGGAGCTACGTCAGCCCTCACAGACGCTCTACGTCACGAATCTCCGCGCACACATCGCACTGCTCGAGGGCGACTTCGCCGCTGCCGAACGGCTCATCCACGACGCTCTCGAGCTCGGAGAGCGTGCACAGCGGTGGAACGCGCGTGTCGCCTACCGACTCCAGCTCTTCCTGCTCCGTCACGCGCAGGGCCGCCTCGCAGAGCTCGCCGAGATCTACGAGGCGCATCCGACCGCGTTCGACTATCGGACGTACCGCATCTTCGATTGCATCATGGCCAGGTTCTACGACGAGCTGGGTCGACGTGACGACGCTCGCACGAAGTTCGAGGAGCTGGCCGAGAACGACTTCGCCGGTGTTCCCGTCGACGAAGAGTGGCTCGCGAGCATGTGCCTCCTCGCGGATCTGGCCGCGTCGCTCGGCGATACGCGGCGTGCCCGCGTCCTCTACGAGCTGCTTTCTCCGTATCGAGAGCGGGTCGGCACGTCATACCCCGAGATCAGCGTCGGGGCCGTCTCGCGCTACCTCGGACTTCTCGCGACGGCAGAGGCGCGCTGGCACGACGCGCGGCGTCACTTCCAGGACGCGACGGAGGTGAACCGACGCATCGGCGCGCGTCCGTGGCTTGCCCATACGCAGGAGGACTACGCCCGCATGTTGCTCGCGCGTGGCGACGCTGGTGATGCGGAAAACGCCGCACGGCTCCTGGATGAAGCGGTAGCCACCTATCGCGAGCTGGGGATGGCCGGCCCGCTTGCGAAGCTCGAGTCAGCGGCGATTGAGCAAGGGAACTAGGCCAACTCCAGCGAGACCGCGGCACTCCCAAGGAGCGAGCTAGCGGGCGGGCATCGGCGGCAGCATGTTCTTTTCGCACGGGCGAGCCCGGCCGAGCTGCTTGCGAGCGTTTCGCCCCGAGCTCTCAGCCGCGCGACCTAAAAAGCCGCCACCACCACGCCCGGCGTGGGCAGAGCCCGTCGACCAATACTTGCAGGCTTTCGCCGGTCGCGGTGTCAACGAAGGCGCCCTCGTAGACCTCCCCAAGCTGCTCCTGAATCTTCGCCAGTTCTCGCGAGAACAGCTCGGCGAGCGTGCGCGTGACACTGCCCGGGGTGAGGGCCTCGAGTGGCGTGCTGTCCGGATAGCCCGCCTCGATGAGGGCCGCGGCGCCACGGGAAGCAGGGTGGTCACTCGCCGCGAGCATCTTCAAGGTTGTGCTCATGTCTGGGATTCTCCGCGGTTGTCGGCTCGTCGGGCAAGCACCAGTGCCCTCTTCGTTGACGGCCTGTAAACCCAAGGCAACTGCACTCGCTCGACGGGCGCCGGCATCACGATCGTTGCCACAACAACACCTGGAACAGCGACCAAAACGGCGACCGTGCGTGGCAACGAAACCGACCCTCTCAACGACAGCGCCACCGCGACGATCACAGGGTCGCTCGCTGCCCGCGTTGCCAGAGCACATCGCCGCCGGCCGAGCGCTTCCACGCAATACCGGGCCGCCCATGAGGCTAAATCGCGGAGCGTCTGCTGCCTATTTGCTCTTTCGACCAGTGCGGCTGCGGCGTCCAGGCCCGCCGGCAACTTGAAACCAAAGCCGAAGGCCCGGGAGAGCCCCAGGCCCTCGGCGCCCAGTTTTGGACGAGCCCCCTCCATAGCTCTCTCGTCGCTAGTGATATGCCCTGTCGTGTTCGCGCAACACCCCGGCGTACACACGCACCGCGTCGAGCACTGCACTTCAGTCGGCTTTGGCCGGTCGCAGACGTGGGCTCGAACGCCTGCCGCGCCTGCTCGAGCGGCCCCGACACGGTGAACTCGCAGTAGGCGCATTGCTCGACGACGCGACCTCCCCAGCCGTTGAACGCTTCGACGCCACCGCCGAAACTACGGCGGACGACCCGTATGCGTCACTTCGCCGCGCGCCACGCGCAGACATCAATTAGCAGCCGAAAAGTGAAGTACGGCCGGGCCATGTTCGTCGCGTAGGGTTCGTGCTCGGCGTCGGCTGAAGACGACTTCGTCCGAAACCTACGACCTGAAGGGACGTGTGTCGTGGCTCCACTCACGTTCGGCATCTTCGACCACATCGAGGACATCCCGGGCACGGCCACGCGGCGGCTGTTCCGGGACCGGCTCGACTTGATCGAGCTCGCCGACGAGGCCGGGTTCGAGAGCTTCCACCTGGCCGAGCATCACGGCTCGGGTCTTTGCATGGCACCCAACCAGGAGCTGTTCATCGCCGCCGCCTCGCAGGTGACGACGAACATCCGGCTCGGGCCGATGGTGAAGCTGCTTCCGCTTCACCACCCGGTGCGGATTCTCGAGGACATGTGCGTTGCCGACCAACTCACGGGCGGTCGGCTCGACTTCGGCGTCGGCAGCGGCGTGGCCCCGATCGAGCACGCCTGGTTCGGCAGCGACTGGACGGTGCGGCGGGAGCGCTTCGAGGACACGCTCGGGATCATCTGCCGTGCGCTTGCCACCGGCGAGATCTCGAGCGAGGAGAGCGTGTACCACCACTTTCCGACCGTCCCGCTCGCGACGACCCCGGTCCAGGATCCGATTCCCTTCTGGTATCCGGGGAACCCGGCGACAGCGGGCCGGCACGGCATGAGCCTGATGTGGCCCGGTCCGATCGACCAGCAGGCCTACGACATCTACGTCGAGGCCTGGAACAGGCACAGGGGGGGCCCGCTGCGGGTGGACGGTCCGGACTCCCGGCCGCGCGTCGGCTGCACGATGATCCTCGCAATCGCACCGACGGAGCGCGAGGCGCTCGACATCGCCCGCCGCGGGATGGACGGGCTCGTGCGTCGGGCCGAGGCCGTGCACGAGAACGACCGGCTGATCATGTCCCCGGAGGACTGCGAGAAGGCGCTCGGGCCTCTGCGTGCCATTCTCGCCCACGTCGAGGAATCGGTCGCGGCGGGCTCGGGCACCGTCGAGCAGATCGCCGAGCGGTTCGCCGCGATGCTCGAGCCGGGGCTGATCGAGCACGTCGATCTCCAGCTCCCGACCGGGGACATGACGTTCGACGAGGCCAGGCGCAGCTTCGAGCTCTTCGCAGCCGAGGTAAAGCCGCAGCTGGAGCGAGCGTCGGTGGCTTCCTCGACGTGAGCGGACGGCGCCGTCCCGAGGGCGAGCTCGTCACCGCCCGCCGGGGATTCTTCTGGGTCGGCGGCGAGCGTTTTCCGGTACAGGACGGGACGGTGATCCGTGGCCAGATGTTCGTCCAGTGGGAGGCGCCGGAGGAGGTGACGAAGCCGTATCCGATCGTCCTGATCCACGGCGGCGGCGGCCAGGGCACCGACTGGCTGGGTACGCCGGACGGCCGCCCGGGCTGGGCGACGTTCCTCGTCCAGCAAGGCTATGCCGTCTACGTCGTCGACCGGCCCGGCCACGGCCGCTCGCCGTACCACCCGGACGTGCTCTGCCCGCCGGGCGGCGTGTTCACGCTGGAGATGATCTCGGCGCTCTTCACCGACGCCGCGAACGGGCCGGCGGCGCACCCGACCGCACACCTCTATACGCAGTGGCCCGGAACCGGCGACCCGGACGACCCGTACGTAAGAGCGTTAGCCGCCGGAACGGGGCCGATGCTCGGCGATTGCGCGCTGGCGCACGCGCTGGAGCAGGCGTGTGGCGCCGCCCTCCTCGACGAGATCGGTCCGGCGATCCTGATCACCAGCTCCGCCGGCGGCCCGATGGGATTGCTGACTGCAGACGCGCGTCCGTCGCAGGTCAAGGCGATCGTCTCCGTCGAGCCGATCGGACCGGCGTTTCTCGACAACCCTGCCATGGGCATTTCGCTTCCCTGGGGCCTCACCGCCGCACCGATGACTTTCGATCCTCCGGCCGATTCGCCGGACGACCTGCAGGCGGAGACGACCAAGACGCCGGCCGGGCCGTTGACCCTCCAGGCGGAGCCCGCGCGGCGGCTACCCGCCCTGGCGCAGATTCCGATCGCGCTCGTCGAGGCAGAGGCATCTCTGCTGGCCCACCTGAGCCCGGCCATCGCCGCGTTCCTCGAGCAGGCGGGATGCCACGTCGAGCGAATCGTCCTGGCCGATCACGGTGTCCACGGCAACGGGCATCTGATGATGATGGAACTGAACAACCGCGAGGTGCTCGAGCCAATCCTTCGGTGGCTGGACAACCTGCCCTGAAAACGGGCATCCGCGCCAAGGGATCCACATAGCCAAGTGCCTTACTGCGGGCCGCTGCCTGGGGGGCTCCCCCAACATTCTTCAGGCATAGCCATCGCCCCGACGACGGTCGGAAGCCGTCAAGCGACGGTTCGCCTAGCTGCCGGCCATGACGTCGAATTCGCCTGCCAGCACACGATCCAGGCGGCCTGTGCGCCAGTCGCGCACGGAGTCTCGAACGAGCGGTGACGGCTCGGTGCGGTAGCGACGCACGATGCTGGCCGTTGCCGGCAACGCGTCCAGCGCACGTCGCGCTAGCACCGAAGGGTCCGTGTCCGGCGCGGACGAGGGGTAGGGCGCTACGGCGACGCGGACCGCGGTCCGTCCGAATGAGTGCTCGGCCCGCGGTGTCTCGAAGACATGCAGACCGGTCTCGGCCGAGAGGATCGGGTAGGCGCCGATCCCCGAGATCGCGAGCATGTGACTCGACGCCGATTGCAGGCGCCGCACGCGCATGCCACGACGCTGCCCCCACGACTCGTACATGTC
The DNA here is from genome assembly GCA_046734415.1 of Actinomycetota bacterium. GTDB lineage: Bacteria > Actinomycetota > Thermoleophilia > Gaiellales > Gaiellaceae > DATBLE01. Next base: position 8,383 of record JBKPRD010000161.1, read on the forward strand.
GCGCAGCTGCCCTGCGAAGTCACCATCCGCACGGTCGACTGTCGGCTCTCTGATCTCCAGGAATGAATCGGCTGGTGCGCTCGCATCCACGCCGGTACAAGCACGGTCGAGGAGGTAGAGCCTCTGCGCCAACAGCTGGACGAGCGGCGCTGCCGCAATCCCGGTTCGACTTGGTCGAGCTAGGCGGGCCGAAAGCTTCTCAGCCGTCCGCAGGGCGGCCTCGACCCGATCGACGTACTCGATCCGGCCGAGGACGGCGAATCGTTGCGGCGATTCCCAGAACGCCCTGCTCCTCATCGCTTCGAGGTCGCGCTCTTTCCGGCCGCGCCAGCCCTCACCGTCAACGACGCTCCGGATGCGTTCCGTCTCGGCCTGGAGGAACTCCACCTCCGCCGGACCGCCGCTGGGCAGGAGGACGAGGCGCTCCAACCGGAGATTCGAGGGCGGCGAGGGTGCGGACGGCTCTTCGTCATCGGCATCCGGATCGACGAACCGAACATCGATCCGATCGCCCCGGGCGGTCACGAAGAGGAACTGATCACCCTCGGGGAAACTCCGCGAGACGATCGCCGCGGCGAGCGGCGCGAGCAGGCGCTGCTCGACGGCACGCTTGAGCGGACGCGCGCCGAGCTGGGCGCTGAACCCCATCCGCAGGAGGAGGTCGAGAGCAGACTCGTCCCACTCCACGACCCACGGCCGGTCTCGAAAGCCCGGGCGCTCGAGCACGAGCTCGAGCTCGCGTTCCAGAAGCGCCCGCATCTGCTCCCTCTCGAAAGGCCGGAAGACCACGATCCGGTCGATCCGGTTCAGCAGCTCGGGCCGGAAGACACGGGAGAGCTCGCGCTCGACACCCGCTGGACGGAACTGGGTCGCGCGCTCCCGGTTGAAGCCGAGTGGAACTCCGCTCTCGAGAGCGGAGCCTACGTTCGACGTGAGGATCACGACGCACTGGCGGAAGTCGGCCGTCCTACCCTGGCGGTCGGTCAGCCGGCCGTCGTCGAAGAGCTGGAGGAACACATTCCAGAAGTTGCGGTGCGCCTTTTCGAACTCGTCGAGGAGGACCACCGAGAACGGCTTCGCGCGCACGGACGAGATGAGCGTCGCGGCCTCAGCGTGCGAACTCGAGTCGGCGAGCAGGCGCTCCATGCTGTCCTCGGTCTGGAACTCGCTCATGTCGAGTCGCACGAGGCGGTCCGGCGAGCCGAACAGGAACTCGGCGAGCACCTTCGCGAGCTCCGTCTTGCCCGTTCCCGTCGGGCCGACGAAGAGAAAGACGCCGAGGGGCCGTGTCGGATCGGTCAGCTTCGCCTTGATCAGGGCGATCCGGTCGACGAGACAGTCGATGGCCTCCTGCTGGCCGAGGACGCGGGTCGAGAAGAACTCTCGCACCTGGTCGAGATCGAGCGGCACCTCGGGATCGACTATGTGGAGGGGCAGCCCGGTCGCGTCCGCGAGCGTCTCGAGGACCTGCCGCATCCGAATCGGTCCATCGGCTGCGGCCCGAGCACCCGCGGTCGCCTTTAGCAGCCGCAAGAGACCGCCTGGGCTTCCGACGCCGGTGAGGTATTGCGCGGCCAGGTCCTGGGCTTCGCCGATCGTCGCGTCGTCGATGTCTGCACCGGACTGGTCCCGCCAGTCGCGCGCTACTCCGATCGACTCTTCGGGGGTGAGCGGCTCGAGTCGGAGCGTCTCGAACAGAGAGGTCACGCGCGGCCGCTGCTGAACGACCAACTCGTAGGCTCGCGGCTCAAGCTCGCCGACGACGACGAGCTGCCCTGTCTCGACGAAGGGACGGATCGCGTCGAGCAGCCCCCGCTCACTGCGGCTGTGCTGTCCGGCCCACAGCGCGTCCTCGAAGGTCGGCATGACCCAGACGCTGTTCCGGTCCGCGGTCTGGGCGACGATCTCGTGCACGCGCCCTTCCACTTCTCCGATGTACTTCTGCCCCGCCAGGACGTCTGAGCCAGTGGCTTCGAAGACGAACCAGCCTTCGTCCTGAAGCTCCCGGAGCGCCTCTCGGATCACCGCCGACTTGCCGACTCCCTGCTCACCGACCACGAGAGCGGAGCGCGCGCCCTGCCGCAGAAGCACCGCCCGAAGCTCGGCGATGACCGCCGCACGTCCGCCGACCGTGGTCAGTGCGCCCTGGGTCTGCCGTTCCCAGATCCGGCCAAACGATTTGAAGAAGTCGTCCCGAACGCGTCGTTCACGCCACTGCTCGAACTCGCGGACCGTCTCCGGCGGCAGCACACCCTCCAGTGCGGTCACGACCTCGGCGACGAGCTCCTCGTCCGGTTCCCTGACCGCCTGCTGGAACTCCGTGATCGTCGGCCGCTCGCCCGCCTCGACTCTCCGCTCGATGAACGCGGTGACGACGGAGAGGAGCCAGCCCGCGGTCCAGTCGTGATCGGCCCGCGAGAGGACTCGCGCGATGAAGGGCGGCTCGCCGTGGCGCTCGATTCCCCGCAGCAGGAAGAGGACCTCGCCCGCGTACACGCTCTTCAGCCGTCGCAACGCCCACAGGCTCCAGCCGACAGGCACGTCGTGCCGCAGCCAGGCCGCTCGATGTGCCATCGCCGCCACGATCGGGGTCGAGGCGCGCTCGAGCCGCGCGACTGTCTCGAAAGGAACATCCGTCTCGGCAAGGCGCTGGCTCGTCTCGAGGAACTCCGCGTCCTCGGCCAGGTCCTCGAAGTTGGGATAGGAACTGCCGTATCGTTCCGCGATCGACTGTGCCGAGGCTCGAACGACTGCCTCGATGTCTTCCGTGGCCCCGGTCTCGGCCCGGGTGCTCCCGCGCCCGCGCTTCTTCATGTCGTCAGACAAACGCTACTCCGCGCCGCGGCGGAGCAGAAGCGTGAGGGAGCATTCGTCTCGCGGGCTTAGGTCCGCCGCGGTTCCGCCGGCGAATCAGGCCGCCAGGGTCGCTCCGGTCAGGCCTTCGTGGCTTGAGACCAGGGGCCGATCTCGTGTCTCCGCTAGACGAAGCCGTGCGTCGTCCTCGCGCAGGAAAAGCAGGTGCACCGGCCGAAGTTACTCCTGCTCCCGAGGCGACCCTGTCAACGCCTCGAGCTCGGACACCTCGCGCTCGAGTTCGGCTGTGAGTGGACTCGAGCTGCGTCGTGCGAACACGTCGGCGAGTGACCGGTAGTACCAGACCGGATCTGCGCCGGGATCGAAGCGCTCCCACAGCGACTCACCGATTCGGCGGTAGTCGAGGACGATCGTGCGGACGTTGTGCACCTTGTCGGCAAGCGAGACGCGGACCGCCGATGGGTCAGCGTCTTCGAGGTGCGCGACGTACGCGGCCTTCCGCTCCCGCCAGGGCGGCTTCGGCGTGACCAGCGTGTCGCTGCAGGACTCGACGATCGCGGCGACCCGCGGCCCGAACTCACGCTCCACCTCAGCCAGTCGCTCCGCCCCGCCCTGGTCCTCGACCACGTCGTGGAGCAGGGCAGCGATCGCTTCGTCCTCGTCTCCCCCGTCCTCCAGCACCAGCGCGGCGACCGCGAGCAGGTGCGAGACATACGGGATGTCAGAACCCTTTCGCATCTGCTCCTCGTGTGCCCGCGTGGCGTAATCGAGCGCATACGCGAAACGGTCGGTGTTCAGCTTCAAGGCCATCTCCGCATCAGAGAGCAGCGCGCGCCCTTGCGGCGGCAGTCGAGAGAAGCCTCGCCTCGGGCCGGATCCCGACCCGTGGAAGGTCGAGCCGATCGGCATCCCAGCACGCGCCGACCGTCGGATCGTCGCTGACGGACCCGTCGGTGTGACCGTCACAAGCCGCGATTAGCCGGTCGAGCTGCCACGGCTCGAGCGGCAGAATGTCGGCCAGCTCATGCGCGAGTGCGCTCCCCCGCCTGCCATGGTCAGGATCGTGCCCGTCGTTCAGGCGCATCGAGTCGTGGAAGAGCGCGAAGAACAGTACGACCTGGGCATCGGCGCCGTCCGTCACGCTGGCGATCGCGAAACCGTTCTCGCGCACGCGCTCCCAGTGCGCAAGGCCGTGGAGGGATGACGTGTGCGAGGTCGAACGGGCGAAAACCGCGTCGAGAATGTCCGGCGGGAAGGTCACGGCGTCAGCCTAGACCTCCCTCCCGGTGACTCGGACGACAAGGCCGGCCGAGCCCCACGGTGACTAGAGGGCACGAGGATGCTCCGCCTGTCTGTAGGCGAGCCCTGCCGCCGCGGCGACGTTCCCAAACACCACGCGATGCGCGACGCCGAAGCGACAGCAGCCCTCGTGAAGGTGCTCGTTGACCGCGATCTTGAGGTCGAGGCGCCTCGAGGTTGCGGGAGGGACGGGCCTCTGACCCACATTCCACTCCTCCGGTCGATCGTGCGGATCGCGGGCGGGGGGCGCCGGCGATCGGCAGACGAGTCTGGGCCGATGCTCGATCAACTTCAGGCAGACGTTCGTTTTGGCGACGGCGCAGCCGCCAGGTGGCCAGCTCAAGCGGCCGGGACCGCGGACGACCTCAGGTGAAGCTGTCCGCCAGGACGCTGCGGAACGCCCTCGCGTCCAGCACGAAGAGCCGCGAGGAAGTGGTCGTCCTCACCGTCGCCGTTCGTGGAATCCTGTGAAGGAGAGCGATTTCACCGAAGACGTCTCCAGCCTGCTCCGTCGCGATCGTCCTGCCGCCCTGGGAGACCTCGACCTCACCTTCGGAGATCGCGAAGAACTCAAGTCCGCTCTCGCCCTCACGAAGGAGATCGGTGCCTGCAGGCACCTCAATGACATCGGCCGTACGAGTGAGGAGGTCGAGTCGCCACCGGGGAAGCGTTGCGAAGAGAGGAATCCGTCGCAGCTCATCTCGCTTGGGGTCGCGCGAGAAGAAGCCCATGGTCACGAGAACGGGCGTTGGAGCACCCGCATTCCCACCGCGACCTCATGGCGCACATGCCAGGAGCAGCCTCTCTAGCTTGAGACCAGAAGTCGGCGTGTGCGATTCTGGTGGCGGGAGCCGGAGGACGAGATCATGCCCACGCTCGAGGAGGAGGGAATCGGCTTCGTCCCCTTCAGCCCGCTCGGCAAGGGCTTCCTCACGGGAACAATCGACGAGAACACCACCTTCGAAAGCACCGACTTCCGCAACACCGTCCCGCGGTTCGACGCGGACGCGCGACAGGCGAATCGGACATTCGTCGACCTGCTCACACGCATCGCTGAGCGCAAGAAGGCGACGCCGGCGCAGATCGCGCTCGCGTGGCTGCTCGCACAGAAGCCCTGGATCGTCCCCATCCCAGGCACCACCAAGCCGCACCGGCTGGAAGAGAACATCGCCACAGTCGACGTCGCCCGCGACATCCGCAGACTCCGAAGCGTCACGCCGTCGACAATCGGCAAAGCGGCCGCGCGATACTGGCCGACATGAACGTGCTGCTGCTCGACCAGGACGCGGTCGCTCGCCTGATCGACCCCCGGGAGCTACTCGACGAGCTCGCAGACGGCTTCCGCTCGCTGAGCGCCGGAGAAATCGTCGCGCCGACGCGTGTCGAAGTCGCGGTCGAGAAGGGCTTCTCGCTCTCGATGCCGGCATACCGGCCGGGAGGTCACATCGGCGTCAAGGTCGTCAATGTCTTCGAGGGCAACGAGTCGCTCGGCCTGCCATCGCACCTGGCCCTGATTGGGCTGTTCGACGCGGAGACGGGCGCCTGTGTGGCCGTCATGGACGGCACGGAGATCACGGCGCTGAGGACTTCGGCTGCCGCCGCGTTGTCGGCTCGCATCCTGGCGCGCGAGGACACGCGGGTGCTGACGATCGTGGGCGCCGGCGTGCAAGGGCAGACACACCTCGAGCTGCTGCCGCTCGTCCGGGACATCGAGGAGATCCGGATCAGCTCGCTTCGGCTCGCCGACGCGGAACGACTCGCCGAACAAGATCAGCGGGCGGTTGCTGTCCCGTCCGCCGGCCTCGAAGCCGCGGTACGCGAGTCGGACCTCGTCTGCCTGTGCACGCACTCCGGCGAGCCCGTGATCCAGGCCGACTGGGTCCGCGCCGGGGCCCACGTGACGTCGGTGGGCTACAGGGAGCCGCACGGCGAGTTCCCGCGGGACCTGCTCGAGCGGGGGCGGCTGTTCGTCGAGACACGGCTGGCCTTCGAGGCCACGCCGACCGGATGCTACGAGCTGCAAGGAGTGAATGCGGCGACTGGGACGGAGCTCGGCGAGGTGCTGGCCGGCGACCGGCCGGGGCGCACGTCCGCGGAGGAGGTCACGCTCTACAAGGCGATGGGCCACGCCGCCGAAGACCTCGTCGCGGCCGAGCTTGCGCTGCGGGCAGCGCTCAGCGAGGGCGCCGGCCGAAGGGTGCGGCTCCAGAGACCGTAGGGAGAAACAGGAATCCGTCCCGCCTGGACGCACGAAACCCGCACAGGATCCCGCACGTGCTCGGCTCTACTGTGCCGCGTAGTCGAGCTCGAGAAAGGCGCTCACCTCGGGCAGCCAGCGATCCTGAACGAAGCTGACATGAGCCGGGTAGTCGTTGTAGCGCTCGTACGCGGCTCGATCTGCGAACTCCATCGAGATTCCGAAGCGGTAGTCGTTCTTCGGGCTGACCTGGGCCAACAGCTCGAAGGCCTCGACGCCGGGGATCGTCGCCAGCTGCTCGGCCGCCTGAAGGAAATCGCGCTCAGCCTCGGATCCTGGACGATGAACAAGTGTGAACGCGACGGTGTGCCGAATCCGCTCAGTGTCCATCCGAGAGAAGACTATCCAGCCCCTGCGATTCCGCTCGGTCTTCCGGTACTCGCCGCATCTGTCGGTGGAGTGGCGCGCGGCCGCGTAGCTCAGACGAGGCGGTGCTCGGAAGCCCAGCGCGTCAGCTCGTGGCGCGTCGACAGCTGCAGCTTGCGCAGCACGCTCGACACGTGGCTCTCTACGGTCTTGACGGACAGATGGAGGCGCGCAGCGATCTCCTTGTACATGTACCCGCGGGCGATCAGCTGGAGCACCTCGCGTTCGCGGGGCGTCAGCTCGTCGAGCTCGGCGTCGCCGGCGACCCTCTCGCCTGCCCGGAACGCATCGAGGACGAACCCGGCCAGCCGTGGGGAGAAGACGGCATCCCCCGAGGCGACACGCTCGATCGCCGACGCGAGCTCCTCGCCGGAAATCGTCTTCGTGACGTAGCCGCGCGCGCCGGCCCGGATCACGGCGATCACGTCCTCGGCTGCATCCGAGACGGACAGGGCCAGAAACCGAACGCCGGGCCGGTCTGCGGCGACGGCGTTGATGACCGCGTCGCCGCTGCCGTCGGACAGGTGCACGTCCAGGAGCACGACCTCGGGGTCGCGCTCCCTGATCAGGAGCACGGCCTCGGCCACGCTGCCGGCTTCGCCGACGATCTCGACCGCGTCGCCGAGCTCGGCGCGCACGCCGGCCAGGAACAGTGCGTGGTCGTCGACCAGGACGACGCGCCGCTTCACGATCCCTTCCTCGGCAGCCGAAGCTCGACCTCGGTGCCTGCGGCCGGCGAGCTCGTGACGGTGGCCCGGCCGCCGACACGCTCCATGCGTCCCTCGATCGACTCGGCGAGGCCGCGACGCCCTGCCGGCACCGCGTTGCGGTCGAAGCCGGTGCCTCGATCGCGCACGAATACCGAAGTGCCGCCGTCCGCCACCTCGAGGTAGACGTCGATCTCCTCGACGCCGGCGAATTTCGCGGCGTTGGTCATCGCCTCCCGCGCAGCGAGGACGAGGGCGCCGGCAGCCTCATCGACGGGGCAGTCGCCCGAACTCGCGATCTCGACCCGGACGCCGTGGAGCTCCTCGATGTCGGCCGCCGCGTCCGACAGGGCTGCGACGAGCGAGGCGGTCTCGTCGCCGAGCGGCCGGTCGGCGTACAGCCAGCCGCGGAGCTCCCGCTCCTGGCGACGAGCGATCGCAGCCACCCGGCGAGGCTCCTCTGCGTGCCGCTGGATCAGGGCCAGGGTCTGCAGGACCGAGTCGTGCACGCGGGCCGCGACCTCCGAGCGCTCCTCGCTGCGGATCCTGGCCGACCGCTCAGCGTCGCGCTCGAGCGCGAGGCGCCACAGCCATGGCCCGGCGATCAGGAGCAGCGCACCCGCGATCGCGCCGGGGGCGAGCAGGGCGGCGCCGGGACGCCCGCCCTCGAACAGGAGTACCGTGCCGCAGGCCGCAATCGCCAGGCCGGCCCAGGAGAGCGGGCCATCCGCGCCGAAGCCCCCGCCCCGGCGCCAGGCGAGCGCGAGACCGCCGGCGATCAGGGCGACGGCCACGACCGAGCGGTTCGAGAGTCCGACCGCGTGGAGGAGAAGCACGCCTGCGGCGGCGACGAGCAGCGCCACCCAGATCGCCGACCTCGACTCGCTGTACGCCCACAGCGCGAAGTAGAGGAGGATGCCGGCCCCGCCGGCGAGCGCGAGCAGCGCGAACACGAGGCGGACCAGCGTGACGTCGACCGCGAGGGCCTGCGCGACGCCCGCGCAGACCCCCGCAATCACGCGCTCGTCAGTGCGGCGTGCGAGTGCGGGGAGAGGCATCGAACGTCATCGTAGGGAGTGTTCGATGCGAACCGACCCGACCTGCACCCTGGCGTCGACGACGAGTACCCGGCTCCCGGCTGCCCGGGAACGCTCGTCGGCGTTGCGGCCGTCGTCCTGGTCGCCGAGCACGTCCACGTAGCCCAGCCTCGCGCTTCCGTACGCGCGAACGGCCACGCCGCGCGGGACGACGACCCGCAGGTCGCCGTAGTCGACGCGCGCGTTCACGTGCGTATCGCCGAGGGGGAGGCGGACGTTCGTCAGGTCGAGGTCGAGTTCGCCCACGCCGAGGCGGTAGGTTCGCTCGAGCGCGGGAGTGCTGGTCGGCGTGAACGACTTGTGGCCGACGCCGTGGCTGAGGTGGACGGGGAAGATGGCGACGAAGATCGCGGCTGTCACCAGCCCGAGGGCGGCGAGGCTCCCGAGCACGATCAGGATCGTCCTGCCGAGGTGCCTTCCGGACTTCGCGGGTGCCGGCTCCACAACGGCCGTCGTCGCGTCGGTGGCCCCGCCCACGGCAGCAGGAGCGGCGCTGACCTGCTCAACCGGCGGGCCCGAGCGCCGCGCGAGGAAGAGGATCGCCCCGCCCGCGAGCAGGAGCAGTATCCAGGCAGCGTCGCCGGACGGCCACAGTGTGACCCGGGAGAGGAGCACGACGCCGGCCAGGGCCACGAGGGCCAGCCCGACCAGCGGCCAGGGCCGGTCACGGGCGTCGCGGAGAGTCTCCGCGGCGATCGAATCGGCCTTGCCCTCGTCCGGGATCACCAGCGCAGCGGCCAGGTAGACGAGGATGCCCGCGCCGCCGATCAGGGTGAGAACGACGAAGCCGACCCGGTAGAAGGCAGGGTGGATTCCGAAGTAGCGCGCCAGGCCCCCGCAGACCCCGGCGAGCATGCGGTCGTCCCGGCTGCGCTCCAGCCGCTTGACCGCGGGACCATCGACTGTGTGATCGCTCATGCCTCCAGGATCGCCGAACGAGGCGCGACGGGGAATCCGGAATGACCCCGAATCGACCCTGAGGGTGGCTCCTGGCCTTCGTCCCAGGAGGTCGCCACGATGGTCGCCTTCGGGCCCTCGCCGGGCGAATGGGCCGCTGCTGGGCAGTACGAATCGGGCAGAGGCACACACGCTGTCCCTGGCGACGCGAGTCAGCTTGTCACAATCTTGACAAATTAGGGGCGGGGCCTCAGGGTGGGGACCGGGAGACACCGAGCCAGTTGCGCAGGCGTGCGTGCAGGTTGCGGTGCCGGCTCTTCTTTCTCGTTGCCGCCTCGTCTCAGCCGCGCTGAGGCAGCGTCTTCTGGAGGCGCTGCTCAGTTCATGGTTTTTGGGCAACCTTCCAGTGTGGTCCGGGGAAGGAGGAGAGCAGATGACGAGATTGATCTTGGGGTTCGCGGTGGTTATCGCCATGGCTGTCGCCGTCGCCCCGTTGGCATCGGCCACCCCGCGAAGCGGAGCTCTGCACGTGACGAAGGAGTGCCACGAGTATTTTGGCCTCGCCGGTCAGCACTGCACGATCACGTCCTCGAACATCAACACGATCAAGGTCGGCTCGAAGGTCGTCTACGCCTCGGCGGCCGGTGACCCGACTCCAGGCCAGTTGAACAGTGATCTCATCATCGACGGGCCAGGCAACAACACCGCGTACGGGCACGTCGTCCTCGATCTTTCGACCGGTACCGGCGTCGTCACGCTCTCGGGCGGGACCGGGGTGTTCAAGCACTTCCACGCCCAGGTCGCCGTCTCGCCCATCGCCCCGCCGCCCTACTTCGCCTGGGACGGGACGTACAGCTTCAGTCCTCACTGACTGAGCCCCACCGCTGAGGCCAGGCCCTTCGCCGCCTGGACCGTAGTTGAGGAAGGCCCACCGCAGGCGGGCCTTCCTACTTCTGTGGCCCGGAACACCCGTGCCACTCGGGTCGAACAAACCCAGCAGCTCATTCAGAAACGACCTCTAAGCAACTCGACCGGCTAGACCTCGCTCTTGCTGTGGTTCGGAACGATCGCATCGGTAACGACGCCGAGCACGCGCGGATCCCCGAGATAGCGATCAGCCGACGATCGTTTCACAGCCATGTGGCCGACAACCGCCCGGATACGACCAGGAGGTCGCGCTACGGACCGTCACAGTGGGCCGCGGGGTCAGCACTCTGGTGGTGAGCCAGGAGGCCGCCTCTGGCGGTTGAACCAGGAGGCGTTCACTGCGGGTCGACCCGCTCGAGCACCTCGGCACGCAGGTCGAAGACGCCCACATCGCGGCGTCCGGACTCCATCACGTGGGCACCGTGCGACGCACCGGTTGCCGCAGCGGGGTCGCGCTACGCTCCGCTCGTGGAGGAGATCGCTCCCGGCCTTTGGCACTGGAAGGGGCTGCGGGAGAGGATCGGCAGCGACCTCAGCTCCTACTATCTCGCTGCCGAACGGGTGCTGATCGATCCGGTGATCCCGCCGGCGGGGCTCGGCTGGTTTGAGGAGCAAGGCCGGCCTGGGCATCTCATACTCACTAACCGCCACCACGACCGAGACGCCTGGAAGCTGCGCGACGCCTTCGGCTGCACGGTGCACTGCATCCGGAACGGCCTGCATGAGCTCGAGAGTCGCGGCCCGGTCGAGCCGTTCGAGTTCGAGGACGAGTTGCCGGGCGGCGTCGTCGCCTATCAGGTGGGCGCGATCTGCCCAGACGAATGCGCGCTGCACGTGCCGGTGCACCAGGCGCTCGCCTGCGCGGACGGCGTCGTCCGCTGGCCCGATGACGGGCCACTGAGCTTCGTCCCCGACGAGTTCATGGACGACCCGGAACAAACGAGGGCCGCCCTCCGCGCCGCGTACCGTCGCCTGCTCGACCTCGACTTCGACCGCCTCCTGCTCGCCCACGGCGATCCAATCGTCCACGGCGCCAAGGACGCGCTGTTCGCGTTCGTCGAGCAGGTCTAGGGCTCGAGACGATCGCACGACAAATGCGATGAGCCGCATCCCAGCGCGCCAGTCTCGGCGGTCCTCCCTCCACACTCGCCCGAACGCCGTAGCGAGCGCTAAAGGCGGAGGTGCCATGAGCCTCATCGTGGAAGGCGTGAAGTCGCCGGGGTTCGCGACTTGCACAAGCGTTTACAGTGGACATACGCTTCGGGAACGTTCCCAAAGCGATACGGATGGCCCCACGCGAGTGGCAGATTCGGGCTCGGTTCACACCAAGAAGGCAGGCCAACGTAGGGATCCGACGATCCTTGACCTTGCACGGGCCGCGAACGTCTCGAAGACCACCGCCTCGCGAGTCCTGAACGGAGCACCGAACGTCGCACCCGAAACGCGCGCCCGGGTCCTCGCAGCCATCAAGCGGATCGACTACCGGGTGAACGTCGCGGCACGCAGCCTTCGGACGACGAGATCGTTTCTTGTCGGGTACCTGGTTCCGGCGGTTGCGAACGACGTCTTCGGCAGGTTCGCCGAGGTGCTCGAAGAGGAACTGCGACATGACGGGGTTGGGCTCGTCATCGCCAGCTCCGGCTGGGACGAGGAGGGCGAGCGGCTCGCGCTCGAGTCACTGCGGGCGCGCCGCGTCGACGCGCTCGTCCTCTCACTGGTCAACGATCGTGACTCGAACATCGGAGCGTTCCTCCAATCGATCAGACAGCCAATCGTCCTGATCGACCGCGAGGTGAAGGGGGTGAGTGCAGATGTCGTCCTGACCGACGAGCGAAGCGGGTCGCGGGATGCAATGGAGCACCTTGCCGCGCTCGGCCACACGACAGTCGGGTTTGCGACGATCAGCACCTCTGTCCGACCGGGGCGCGAGTCACTTGCCGGCTATCAGACGGCCGTGGAAACACTCGGCCTCCGGTCGGTCGGCGAGGTGATAGTCCCATACGGACGGGTTGATCGTCAGTCGGGGCACGAGATCGCCGAGCAGATGGTCAAGGAGAAAGCGACCGCCATCCTCTGCTGCGTCCCCACGACCGTCACGGCGGGGGTGCTCGAACGCCTGGAACAGCTCGGCGCGGAGGTACCACGCGACGTGTCGGTGATCGGCTTCGACGACAGCGACCTGGCTTCCGTCATGCGTCCGCATCTCAGCGTTCTGGCACGGCCGCTCGAGCAAGTATCGCGGTATGCGAGCAGGCTGATCACCTCCCGGCTCATCAACCCGAGCCTGCCCGCCCGAGTCGAGGTCGTGCACATGCGTCTGCTCGCCCGCGACTCCACCGCACCTCCCAGCGTGTTCGCATGACAGAGGTTCCCGCTCTTGCACGCCACCGAACATCCATGACCCGATCGGGGAGGGACGGACGTTGAATGCAACCGAGATCTTCGACCTCACCGGCCGGGCGGCGGTCGTGACGGGAGCCGGAGGCGGCCTCGGCACCGCGATCTGCGCCGGGCTCGCCGCGTGGGGCGCGGACGTCGCCCTGCTCGACATCAACGCTGACGCCCTGAGTGCCGCAGCCGCCGGCGTTGCTCGGACGGGACGCCACGCGCTTGCGCTCGAGACAGACGTGTCCGACGCCGAGGCCGTAGAGCGGGCGTTCGCCGAGATCGACGGTGCGCTCGGAAAGGTAGACATCCTCGTCAACCTCGCCTTCACGCCGACCTTCGGCAGGCCGCATGAGATCCCGCTCGCTGACTGGGAGAAGGCGCTCCGCATCAATCTGACCAGTTACCTCCTCTGCGCGCAGCAGGCCGCGCGCCGGATGATCGCGCAGGGAACCGGAGGCGCGGTCATGAACATGTGCTCGATCGCGGGCACTTCCGCCTCCGGCCGCGCGAACTTTCCCTCCAGCGTGAGCAAAGGCGGCGTCGTGATGATGACGAAGGAGATGGCGATCGAATGGGCCCGCTACGGGATCCGGGTCAATGCGATCCAGCCCTGTCAGTTCATGACGCCGGGACTGCAGGTGCGGCTCGACGATCCGGAGCT
>JBKPRD010000162.1:0-19492 GCA_046734415.1 Actinomycetota bacterium
GAACGGCAGCCACACGCCCGCACGCGTCTCGTCCCAGTTGTCGAACGCAGTCAGCGCCGGGAACCAGCCCCAGTAGCCGATCATCAGCGCGCCGAGCCCCGCCAGCCAGCCCTCAGTCGCCCAGCCGAGCTGCGACAACGCGACGCAGAGCGCCGCGAGGATTGCCAAGGCAAGCCCGAAGCCCGCGATCGTTCCGTCGAGATCCCATAGCTCGTGCCGAAGAACGCCGTCACGAAGATCCCGACGATGCCGAGCACCGCGCCGGTCAGCGCGACTGCCCGACCTGCCAGTGGATTCACAACCGCCTCCCTTGGACGGTGCCAGTTGACCCGCGGAGGGTCTCAAACGGAGGGGACGGCGTCCACCGGTTTTCGGACAGCGCGGGTGGAGTTTCCCACCACCCCCGGGCGGTCTGGCTAGGGCTTCGCGCCTTCGGGCGGCGGAGGCTGGGAGAGCGCGCCCGGGATCGGGAAGGGCTTCGGCCGCGGCTGCGGACGCTTCTCGCGCTCCTGCGAAGGCGGCTCCGCAGCGGGCGGCTCCTCCTCGCGGAAGACCTCGTCGGCGGGCTCTCCGGCGAGCAGGCGCTCGAACTGATCCTTGTCGATCGTCTCGCGCTCGATCAGGATCGCCGACAGCTGGTGGAGCTCATCCATGTGCTCGCGCAGCACCTGGTGCGCGCGGTCGTGGGCCTCCTCGATCACCCGCCGGATCTCGTCGTCGATCTCGCGCGCGACCTCCTCGGAATAGTCCGGCTCGGCGCCCATCTCGCGGCCGAGGAACGGCATGTCGTGATTCCGCCCGAGCACGCGCGGGCCGAGCTTCTCGCTCATCCCGAAGCGCATGATCATCTGCTTGGCCGTCGAGGTGACCTTCTCGATGTCGTTGGCCGCGCCGGTCGTGACCTCCTGGAAGACGAGCTCCTCCGCCGCACGCCCGCCGAGCATCGCCGCGAGCTGGTCCATCAGCGCGGACTTCGTCGTCAGGTAGCGGTCCTCGCGCGGGAGCGAGATCGTGTAGCCGAGCGCCTGGCCGCGGCTGATGATCGAGATCTTGTGCACCTCGTCGGTGTGCTCCAGGTAGTGGCCGACGAGGGCGTGGCCCATCTCGTGGTACGCCGTGATCTTTCGCTCCTCCTCGGAGAAGAGCCGCGTGCGCTTCTCCGGCCCGGCGATCACGCGCATGATCCCCTCCTCGAGCTCCTCCTGCTCGACGACCTTCTTGCCCCGGCGGGCCGCCAACAGCGCGGCCTCGTTGACGAGGTTGGCGAGGTCGGCGCCGGTGAACCCTGGTGTCCCGGCGGCGAGCGTGTCGAGGTCGACCTCGGAGGCGAGCGGCTTGCCCTTCGCGTGCACCTCGAGGATCTTGCGGCGGCCGTTGCGGTCGGGCCGGTCGACGACGATCTGCCGGTCGAAGCGGCCCGGGCGGAGCAGCGCCGGGTCGAGGATGTCGGGGCGGTTCGTGGCCGCGATCAGGATGATGTTGTCCTTCAGCTCGAACCCGTCCATCTCGACGAGGAGCTGGTTCAGGGTCTGCTCGCGCTCGTCGTGCCCGCCTCCGAGGCCGGCGCCGCGGTGACGGCCGACGGCGTCGATCTCGTCCATGAAAACGATGCACGGAGCGGCCTGCTTCGCCTGCTCGAACAGGTCGCGAACGCGCGAGGCGCCGACGCCCACGAACATCTCGACGAAGTCGGAGCCGGAGATCGAGAAGAACGGCACCCCTGCCTCGCCGGCGACCGCGCGGGCGAGCAGCGTCTTGCCGGTACCGGGCGGGCCGTACAGGAGCACACCCTTCGGGATCCGTGCGCCGAGCGCCTGGAACTTCTTCGGGTTCTCGAGAAACTCCTTGATCTCCTGGAGCTCCTCGACCGCCTCGTCCACGCCGGCGACGTCCTTGAAGCCGATCTTCGGCGAGTCGGGCGCCATGCGCTTGGCGCGGCTCTTGCCGAAGCTCATCACCTTCGAGCCGCCGCCCTGCACCTGGTTCATCAGGAAGATCCAGAACCCGAACAGGAGGACGAACGGCAGCAGCGACGTGAGGATCGACCACCACGGTGAAGAGCCCGTCCCCTTCGAGTCGAAGGTCACGTGCTTCTTCTGCAGCAGGTTCTGGAACGAGATCTGCGACTGGTCGCTCGGGTAGTTGACCTTCCACTTCTTGTCCTCGCCGATCAGCGTCGCCGTGATCTGCCGCTTGCTCGGGCTGAAGACGACCTCCTGGACCTGGCGGGGGTCGGTCTCGACCTTCTGGATCAGGTCGGAGTAGGTGACCTTCCGCGGCGCCTTCGACTTGGGGATCAGGGTCTGGCTCGCCAGGTAGACGAGCAGGACGATCACGATCAGGGGGAAAAGCGCGCTACGGAAGAAGCGGTTCACGGTTGGTAACGCTCAGGGTAGCAGGGTGGTTGCTCCGGCCCTGCCCGCCAAGACCTGGTATCGGCTCAGGCTCCTTCCGGCATGAGCTCGTCGCTCAGCACGCCCACGTAGGGGAGATTCCGGTAGCGCTCGGCGAAATCGAGGCCGTAGCCGATCACGAACCGATTCGGGATCTCGAAGCCGATCCAGCGCACCGGCACGTCGATCTCCCGGCGGTCCGGCTTGGTCAGCAGCGCGCAGATGTCGAGGGAGGCAGGCTCGCGGGACTCGAGGTTGCGCATGAGGTAGGAGAGCGTCAGGCCCGAGTCGATGATGTCCTCCACGACGAGGACGTTGCGCCCCTCGATGTTGATGTCGAGGTCCTTGAGGATGCGCACGACGCCCGAGGAATCGGTGGCCGCGCCGTAGCTCGAGATCGCCATGAAGTCGACCTCGCAGGGGACGGTGAGGTGCCGCATCAGGTCGGCCATGAAGAAGACGGCGCCCTTGAGGACGCCGATCAGCAGCAGGTCCCTGCCCTCGTAGGCGGCGGAGATCTCCTCGCCGAGCTCGGCGATGCGCGCGCGCAGAGCGTCGGGGTCGATCAGGATCTCGCCGACCGCCCGCTCGAGCTCTGTCTTCATCACGCGCGCGTCACCCGTACCTGGGCATCCTCCACGATTCCGGGTACCGCGACAACCTCACCTTCGCGCACGACGACCGGCCATCCGTCGCGCTGCGAGCGCGGGACCTTCGCGTCGACGAAGACGTCCTGCAGCTTCTTCCTGCGGCCGGCGAGGCGGTCGCCCGGGCGACGGGTGCGGACCTCGAGCCCGGGGACGTCGGACTCGATCGTCCACGGGCCCCAGCGGACGGGGCCCGTCTCGAGGGAGAGCGTCTCGTACTCGCGCACCGCCTTCAGGCCGCCGCCGAGGTCGGCGGACTTGGAGCCGTCGCGGTCGGCGAGCAGCGCGAGCAGCGTGTCCTCGAGGTGGCGCGGGAGCCGCGGCCGCTCGTCTGCGAGCCGCGCGATGTTCTGCTCGGCCGCCGGGTGGAGGCGGCGCAGGAGCGGCACGAGCTCCGCCCGGATCAGGCCTCGCAGCGTGTCCGCGTTCGAGGAGTCGATGCGGTACTCGAGCCCGTTCGCCCGGCAGTACGCCTCGGTCTCCTCCCGCCAGACCGTGAGCAGCGGCCGGACGACCCCGTCCTCGCGCCGAACCTTGATCCCGCGCGTCGACCCGCTGGCCGCGAGCCGGTAGAGCACGGTCTCCACCTGATCGGATGCGGTGTGCCCGGTCGCGCGGAGCCCGCAATGCGCGGTCAGCGAGTACCGCACATCCCGCAGCGCCGCCTCGGTCGCGCCAAGTAACAGTCTGTTACTTGGCCGGATTATGGCCGCGTGCAGGGCTTTTGCGCAGAAGGACGCGTCCGCTTCAGACTCGTCTCCGCGAAGGCCGTGGTTCACGTGGACGGCCGAGACGCGGTAGCCGAGTTCGCGCAGCGCATGCCAGAGGCAGGTCGAGTCCGCGCCTCCGGAGACGAGGCAGGTGACCTCGCCGCCCGGCTCGATCAGCTCGTGCCGGCCGATGTGCGTCTCGATGCGCTCCAGCAGCTCCATCCGGCCATTGTGCCGCGGGTAGGCTCCAGTCGTGCTCGACCAGTCGACCGAGTTCGGGGCGCGGGCGGCGCGTCGGCTGCACGAGGAGATCATCGGTTGGCTGACGACGGTGACGCCCGAGGGGGCGCCGCGGCCGATCCCCGTCTGGTTCCTCTGGGACGGCGACCGGTCGATCTTGCTCTACAGCCGGCCGGACAAGCGCAAGCTCCGGAACATGGAGGCGAACCCGAACGTCAGCCTGCACCTCGACAGCGACGGGATCGAGGCGGACATCGTCGTCTGCTGGGGCGAGATGCGGGTCTCGGACGACCCGCCGTCGAGCGAGGTCGCCGAGTACCTCGAGAAGTACAGGGGGCGCATCGACGCGCTCGGCTGGACGCCCGAGAGCTTCGCCGTGGACTTCAACGTGCCGCTGCGGATAGACGTGACGCGCATCCACGGCTGGTAGGGCAGTAGGCTCAGGCTCACGCCTGACCCTACGAAGCGAGCCTCCGCCTAGAAGATCAGCGAGCGGTAGGTGATCGTCCGCTTCATCCCGATCGCCTCGTAGACCCGGATCGCCGGAGCATTCTCCGGGCGCACGAAGAGGCAGACCCGCGGCACCTGCTCCAGTAGCCGGCGGCAGAGGTCGCGCATCCCGCGCTGGGCATAGCCGCGGTTCCGCACCGAGGGATCGACCCAGACCTGCTGCAGCTGCACGGCCTCCGGCGTCCAGGCCGAGGCCTCCGCCTTGAACAGGATCGTCCCCTTCTCGAGCCAGAGCCACGAGCGCCCCTCGCCGATCTGCGCCTGCGTCCGCCAGCGGAACCCGTCCGGGTCGCGCTCGAGCGGGTTGAGCCCGATCTCCTCCTCGTGGGCGGCCGCGGACGCGGGCACGAGCAACGCGAGGTCGGCGAGCGTCGCCTCTCGCAGGCCGGTCCCGCCCGCCTCCGGCGCGTGCTCGAGCACGTACACCGGCTGGCCGGGACGATCCTCGCGGGGGGAGGACATCCGCGGCCCTGCCTCCGTCCAGAGCTCGTCCACGGCGCGCTCCTCGCCGATCACCATCCGGGCGCGGCTCGAGGCGGCCGCACGCGCGAACGCACCGCAGCCCGACCCCGACGGGACGACGTTGGCGCCGACATGACACAGCGCGGTCAGGCGCCCGTTCGACGCGAGCGCCGAGAAGCGCCCGAGACCCCGGCGGGCGACGTCCTCGAGGAAGACGCGCTCGACCGGATCCTCGGCGCAGAAGGCGAGGATCTGGTCCAGAGTCGGATCCACGAGGCCCACCGGCCCCATCGTCGCATAGGCTCCTCTCCGTGCCTATCCATCTCCGCGCGGAGCCGGGCGACTACGCCGACGGCTGCCTACTGCCCGGCGATCCGCTGCGGGCGCAGTACATCGCCGAGACCTTCCTCGACGACCCTGTCGAGGTGAACCACGAGCGCGGGATGCTCGGGTACACCGGCACCTTCCGCGGCAAGCGGGTCTCCGTCCAGTCCAGTGGCATGGGCTGCCCGTCGGCCGGGATCGTCATCGAGGAGCTGACCCAGCTCGGCGTCGAGAAGATCATCCGCGTCGGCACCTGCGGCGGGTTGCAGCCCGACCTGCAGATCGGCGACCTGATCGTCGCGATCTCCTCGACACCCGCCGACTCGACGCCGCTCCACCTGATCGGCAGCGAGCCGCACGCGCCGACGGCGGACTGGGAGCTCGTCCATGGCGCCGTCCACCACGCAAAGGAGCTCGGCAAGAAGGTGCGCGTCGGCGGCGTCGTGTCCAGCGACGTGTTCTACAACCCGGACGCCGGCCAGTACCAGCGCTGGTCCGACCGCGGCATCCTCGCGGTCGAGATGGAGGCGGCGATGCTGTTCACGCTCGGCGCGCTGAAGAAGATCCAGACCGGTTGCCTGCTGATCGTCAGCGACGTGGTCGTCGAGGGAGAATTCAAGCGGATCACCGACGAGGACATGCGCGCCGCCGTCGACCAGATGACCGAGCTCGCGCTCGTCACGGTCACCGACGACCATTAGCGGCCGCGCGGTCTTCCTCGTCAACCCGGCGTCGGCGGCCGGCTCGACGGGACGTCGCTGGCCGGCGATCGAGCGCCGGGCCGCGGCGGCCGGCCTCCACGGCCGCGCGCTCGTCTCCCAGCGGCCGGGGCAGCTCGCGGAGCTCGCGAGCGAGGCGGCCGGCGGTGGCGCCGAGGAGTTGGTGGTGGTCGGCGGCGACGGCACGGTGCACGAGGTCGTGGACGGGCTAATGCGGGCGGGAGTCGCCGGGCAGGTCGAGCTGGCCGTGCTCCCACTCGGCACGGGGAGGGACTTCGCCCGCAGCCTGCGGATTCCCCGCCGCCTGGACGCGGCGATCGCGGTCGCGCGGAGCGGGCGTGTGCGAACCGTGGACGTCGGCAGGGCCACGTACACCGCGGAAGGCCGGTCCGTGGAGGCCTACTTCGCCAACTTCGCCGGCGCGGGGATCAGCGGCGGGATCGCGCGGCGCGCCAATACGACCACCAAGGCTTTCGGGGGCAGGCTCTCCTTCCTGTGGGCCACGATCGCGGTGTTCAGCCGCTGGCAGGCGGCGGAGATGTCGTTGGAGCTCGACGGCGAACAGAGGCGGGCACGCCTGTTCGAGGCGCTGGCGATGAACGGGGACTACACCGCCGGCGGCATGTGGGCGGCTCCCCAGGCGCAGCCCGACGACGGTCGCTTCGACGTCGTGTTGATCGGCGATTTTTCGAAGGCCGAGTTCGCGACGACGTTCCCGAAGATCTACCGCGGCCGGCACGTGTCGCACCCCAAGGTCGAGATCCTCCGCGCCCGTAGTCTGCGGGTGGACGCTGCGACACCGCTCCCGATCGTGCTGGACGGCGAGCAACCAGGCACGACGCCCGCTGCATTCGAGCTCGTCCCCGGCGCGCTACGCGTCCGTGTGCCCGCCTAGAGGAGAGCCCTAGCCGGTCTTGCGCTGCCCGCGTGTCGACGGCTTCCGCGCCTTGCCGGTGCTCGTGCGCGTCGCCGTCGTCTTGCGCGTGCGGGTAGTGCGTGCCGGCTTGGAGAGAGCGTCGAGCCGCCGCTCGAGCTCCGCCACCCGCTTCTCGAGCGGATCGAGGCTGCGGATCTTCTTCGACATGTCGTCGACGCGCTCGCGCATCGAGTTCATCGCCTCGACAAAGCGGGCCCCGCCGAGGACCTCGGCGATGCGCTGAAACGCCTCCTCGCCCTGCTCGGCGAGCCGGGTGATCACGTCTTTCTGCTTGGCCTGGGCCATCGCCTGGAACGATAGCGCTATCGGACGCGGGTCACCGTGTACGTCACGCGAAAACAGCCCTGCCGGTTCAACGGCGGGCACGAGGACTCCGTGCTGCGCGAGTCCGACGAATGCGCGCCGAGCGCCGCGGCCGGCGAGCGGTAGTCGTCGGCGATCGTCCCGGGCGCGTCGTCGCCGGTGAGGTCGAGGAACTCACCCGTGCCTGCGGGGCAGGGCGAGGGAGGAACGGTGACGCTGCGCGCGCTCAGGCTGCCGTTGTCGCACTCGCGCCCGGTGACCACCACGCTCCACGGCCGCCCGCGAGCGACGTACACGTCGACAGTCCGGCGGAGCGGGATCGCCTCCCCGTCGACCGGTCGGAGGAGCGGCCACTGCTGCCAGACGCCTGCGACGTCGGCGTAGAGGATCCACTCGCCCGGCGGTTTCGTGATCTGGCCGGTGCGCGTCGTCTCCGGGCTGGTGCAGGGCGGGTTGCAACCGGGATCCATCGCGCGGCGCACGAGGATGCGACCGAACGTGACGCGCAGGTGCACCGGTCTCGGCGAGGGGTCCCAGCCGACGAAGACGCGCTTCGCGACGACCACTCGGCGTCCGGCCGGAGCGGCGATCTGGACCGTGACGACCGCCCCGTTCAGACCCGAGGCCACCCTGACGGCGGGAGCGCCCGGGCTCGAGCCGGCATCGACGACCCGCACACGAAGCCGCGCCTTCGGGCTCGGCCGCGGCGGCGAGCCCACCAGGAATCTGTAGCTGCCGTTCACGTCCTGCCACCCCGGGTCCGAGGCGAGACACGCCCTGAACGCGACCCGGTCGCCCTTGCTGCGATGCGCACAGTTCGCCGACGCGGCAGCCGGCGTCCCGTCCGTGGAGACGACGAGGTCGCCCTCCCGTTCCCCCGACGGGCTCCGCGGCGAGACGCCCCGCCGATCGACCCAGACCACCCGGAGCGGGTGCAGCTCGGTGCGCTCGCCGCCGCCCGACCAGTGGCCGCAGTCCCAGACCCAGCTCCCGACGAGCTGTACGCGGTCGCCCGGGGACGGCCACGCGAACGACGGAAACACCGCCTGCTCCCACTCGACGTGCAGCCTCCCCGCCTGCTCGTCCTCCCCGGCGCCGGCGAAGTTCCCCGTCCCGAGCAGGAAGCCCGTCGGCGGGTCCGGCTTCACGTTCGCGACGAAGTCGAAGGACGAGTGCGAGACGGGATCGTCGATCGGCGCCGGGTGCGCGCCAAGCCACGGCGGGCTCGTGTCGACGACGCCGGTGACGACCTGCGGCGCCGGCGGCGGCCCCTCGGCGGGGCGGCCGGCATCGCCGACGTAGACCCACGTCGGCTCCTCCTTCCTGAAGATCGCGGCCACGTCGCGCCCGCAGCCGTCTGCCTGGGCCTGCGTCGTCGGGTCCGGTCGCGTCGCAGCGAACGCCGCAATCGCCGTCCCGGCCGCGAGCGGCGCTGCGAACGCGGCCACGCGTATCCAGGCCGCGCGCGTCGTCGCTCCTCAGCGGTGGATGCGGACCGGCGTGCCGCCGCGCGACGCCGCGAAGATCTTCCTCAGGGTGGCGTTCGGGACCCGGATACAGCCGTTCGAGACCGCGCGGCCGATCGACCACGGCGCGTTCGTCCCATGGATCCCGATCGGGCCGCCCTGAGCCCAGCCGGTCAGGACGTCCGAGAAGGCGGACACGCCGAGCGCCGCCGGCCCGTACGGGCCGTACGGGTTCGTCGGGAGGAGCCGCTGGTTGACGTAGAAGCGACCGGTCGGCGTCGGCGTCGCCGTGGAGCCGACGGCGACGGGCGTCTTCAGCCTCAGCCGGCCGCGGACGAAGAACCTCAGCTCGCGCGCCGAGAGGTCGATGTCGATTCGCGTCCTCACGCGCTCCACGAGCAGCGCCCATGGCCGGACGTAGCCGACGACCCCGTTCGGCCGCATCGGCAGCTTGACGCGATACCACGACGCCTTGCACGAGCGGGTCACGATCGCGCCGACGATCCCGAACGTCGTCGGATACCCGTTCTGGTTCAGCCTGCCGAAGCGGGCCATCCGCTGGCGGCCAGGCCGGCGGTAGACCGCGGCCCGCCGCTTCACGACGCCGGCGTAGGCGATCCTGGCGGTGCCGACCGGGTGCAGGACCCCGCCGCGGCACGTCGTGTGCCGCGGCGAATGCGCCGGGGCCGCGGGGGCGGGCAGGGCGGCGAGCACCGCCGCGAGCAAGGCGACAACCGAGACCAACTTCACACTCGTATTGTCGTCAAGAATCGATGATGAATCGAGTTCATCGGCACAAGGCGGAGCTTCGGAGGGTGATCCGCCAGAAGGACGGCGTGCCGTACGAGGTCGAGCTCCGCGTCTGTAGCACCTGCGGACATGTGCTGGGCGAGAAGCCCGTCAGGCGAGCAGGCGCATGACGTTCGCGAGCGTCTCGCCGGCGGACGCGTCGACGGTCAGGGCAGCGCGCCCGTCGTACGGCGTCTCCCCCCTGTTGACGATCGCAAGCGCGGCGCCCCCGGCGACCGCCTCCTCCGGCAGGCCCGCAACCGGGTAGACCTCGAGCGAGGAGCCGACGACGAGGAAGAGGCCCGCTCCGCGCGCGAGCTCGAACGCGCGGTCGATTGCCTCGTCTGGCAACAGCTCTCCGAACATGACCACGTCGGGCTTGAGCACGGCGCCGCAGCGCTGGCAGTGCGGCACAGGGAGCAGCTCGACGACCCGGTCGAACGGCTCGCTGTGACCGCACTCGAGACAGCTCGAGGTGCGCAGCGAGCCGTGCACCTCGACGACGTTCGTCGAGCCCGCCCGCTCGTGCAGGCGGTCGACGTTCTGCGTGATCACCGCCTCGACGAGCCCCCGCCGCTCGAGCTCGGCGAGCGCCTGGTGCGCCGGGTTCGGCCTTGCCTCGGTCAGCACGCCGAGCCGCTTCGAGTAGAAGTCCCAGACCTTCTCCGGATTCCGGCGGAAGGCGTCGATCGTCGCGTACTCCATCGGGTCGTAGTGGGCCCAGATGCCGCTCGCGGACCTGAAGTCGGGGATCCCGCTCTCGGTGGAGACGCCGGCGCCGGTCAGCACCACGCACGGCTGCCGCTCTACGATCAGCTCCGCGAGACGCTGGGCCGACATGCCCCAGTTCTACACGCGACTCTGCTTCTCCGTCCTCGCCGGGCTGCTGGCCTGGCCGGAGGCGCGGCGTCCTCGACACGCTCCGGGTCGCCCCGCGATAGTACGCAGCCGATGGACGGCTTCCGCTTCTCGACCGAGATCGCGGTCCGCTTCGCCGAGACCGACGCGCAGGGCGTGGCCCATAACGCCGCCTACCTCGTCTGGTTCGAGGTCGCCCGGATCGAGTACCTCGCGCGCTTCCGAGACGGCTACAAGGGCCTGCAGGCCGAGGGCTACGAGGCGCTGACGACCGAGTCGCACGTCCGCTACCTGAAGCCGATCTTCTTCGACGACCGGATCACGATCCACGCCCGCTGCGTGGATGTCCGCGGCGCGCGCTTCCGCTACGAGTACGTGCTGGAGCGGGACGGCGAAAACGTCGCCGACGGCTGGACGCAGCACGCCGTCGTCGACAGGGTCACCTTCCGGCCCACGCGCTTCCCGGACTGGCTCGCCGCGGCGATCTCGAACGCCGAGGCCTAGGGGCTCGTGCCGGTCGCGCCCGTCGTCCCCGTGGTGTCGGCGGCGCCCGTCGTGTCCGTCGGCGTCGTGGCGGTCGGGGCGAGCTCGGGAGGCAGATACGTGCTCGGGTCGACCTGCGGCGCGGGCTTCGGCTTCGGCTTCGGCTTGGGCTTCGGCTTCGTCCCGACGTGGACGATCTGCTTCTCGCCCTGGTAGCTCGAGTACCACGTGTTCTTGTACAGGAGCTTGCCGTTCTCGTCGTAGACGCGGCGCGTCACGCTCGTCGAGAGCGGCGCGGAGCCGGATTCCTCGATCACCTTCTCACCCTTGAACAGGTCGGGATCGTCGACGGTCTTCACGGGGACCGGCCCGGTCCTGACGAGCGGCGCCGTTTCGCTCACGACGCGGCGGTGCTGCGGGGTCCCGTACAGGTTCACCGTCAGGGAGCTCTCGCTGACGAAGGTCCGGAGCAGCAGCCAGTGCCCCGTGTCGTTCACGAACTTCAGGTCGATGTCGGGGTAGTTGACGGTCGCGTCGCGGCCCTGCGGATAGTGGCTGATGTACAGAGCGTGGTTCGTCCGTGCGGCGATCGGCAGCCCCGCCTCGTACGCGGTGTTGAAGACGGTCGTCGAGACCTGGCAGGTGCCGCCGCCGAGCCCGTTCTCGAGCTCGCCGTTGATGATCACCGGCGCCTCGAGCAGGCCCTTGGCGGCGTTCCGCTCGCCCGTCGTGCCGTTGAACGAGAACTCCTTGCCGGGCGGGATCAGCGTGTTGTCGACGAGGTGGGAGACGACCTGGACGTTGTGGACCCGGTTCGGGACGCCGCCGTAGTAGGTCGTGTAGCTCGAGACGATGCCGCTGATGCCCATCGCCTTCGCGTCCTCGGTCGTGCGCTTGGGCGGATGAGTGACGATCGCGATCGGGGCAACCCTGTTGGCCCGGTGCAGCGCGGCGCCCAGCAGCGCCCGGGCGGTCGCGGGCACGTCGACGACCTGCGCGTCGCGCGCCGGCCTGATCGTGATCCCGTTCGTGATCACGACGAACTGCGCGTCGCGCGCCGGCCGGTTGACGACCTTCTGCAGCCGCTTGAAGTACTCGTCGGCGCCGGGGCCGGCGATTCGCAGCCTGGTCGCGCCGTCGGCCGGCAGCTCGAGCAGGCCTGCGATGCGCCACCGCGGCAGCCGGTAGCGCGTCGGGCCGACTGTCAGCACGACGGGCGCGGAGACGGCAGTGCGCGCCTGCGCGAGAGCCCTCGCCAGCATCGGCCCCGTCACCTTCGGCACGTCGACCTTCATCGGCAGCGCGACTCGCGGTCCGCGAGTCATCGACGCGAGCGCCGCCACGATCGCCGCGCCCGCGGCCTGGCGGTCGAGCACGCGGCCGGCCCGCGCAGGCACCGTCGCCGGATGGAGCCCGTGCAGCACGACGGCCGCCTCGCGGTGCGGCCGGTCGACGGTCTTCGCGATCCGGTCGAGCTGGCGCTTCAGCGCCGCCTGGTCGTAGGTCGCTTTCGCCGCGATGCTGCCGCCGAAGATCCGCAGCTCCGCCCGCCGGAAGCCGCGCAGCGGCCCGAACCCGTCACCCTTCTGCCGCGCGGCGGCGACTGCGGCGGCCCAGTCCGACTTCAGGCCGATCCCGCCCGCTCGGAGCCGGAACGTCCGCCCCGCGACGGCGAAGGTGACCGGCTGTGCCCGAGAGGGAGCGGCGCGCCGCTCGAGCAGGAGCGTCGCCTCCGCGGCGGAGAGGCCGCCGACGTCGACGGAGTCGATCTTGATCCCCTTCGCGATCGTCTTCGGCGAGCCGGCGTAGACGATCGCCGTGACGATCACGACCAGGATCAGCCCGAGAAATCCGACGAAGGCGATCCGTTTGATGCGCCGCGCGCGAGCCTGCCGCCGTCGGCGCAGGTAGTACGTGGACTCGGTAACTCCCGCCTCGAGACGCAAGTGCCACAGTGTACCGGCGGTTCACGCGGTCTCAGGTGCCCGAAAATGACGGCCGCTCGCCTTCGAGAAACGCCTTCACGCCGCGCTCGGCGTCCTCCGAGGCGAGCACCTCGCGGAAGGCGTCACGCTCGACCGCGAACCCCTCGGGCGTCCCGGCGGCGCGGATCGCCCGCTTGATCCCCCGCAGCGCGACCGGTGCCTGCCGCGCGAGCCGGGCCGCGTAGTCGCGGGCCTGCTCCTCGAGCTCGTCGGGCTGGACGAGGAAATGGACGATGCCCTCGTCGGCTGCCTCCTGCGGCGAGAGCTGGATCCCTTTCATGATCAGCTCGGTCGCGCGTCCCGGGCCGACAAGGCGAGTAAGGCGCTGAGTCCCGCCCGCCCCGGGCAGCAGGCCCAGCCGGACTTCGGGCAGGCCGAGCAGCGCGCCCTCCGCCAGGGCGAGGAAGCGGAAGTCGCACGCGAGCGCGAGCTCGAGGCCGCCGCCGAGAGCGTGGCCGTTGATCGCCGCCACCGTGGGCTGCGGCAGCTCGGCGAACGCCGTGAAGACGTCCTGCACGAGCACCGCCCGCTCGGCCTCCGAGGCGATGTGCTCGAACTCGACCAGGTCGGCGCCGGCCATGAACACTCCCTCGACGGCGCTGCGCAGGACGACGGCGCGCGTCGTCTCGTCGGCGGCGATCTCGGCGGTCACGCCCGCGAGCTCCGTGACGAGCTGCGCGTCGATCGCGTTCAACGGCGGCCGGTCGAGCGTGGCGACCGCCACCCGCTCGTCGCGCGCGAACTCGACGCTAACCGCCACGGCGCAGGTAGGTCGCGATCACGTGCCGCTGGATCTCGGAGGTGCCCTCGACGATCTGGAGGACCTTCGCGTCGCGCAGCCACTTCTCGACCGGGTGGTCGCGCATCACGCCGGCGCCGCCGAGGATCTGCACGGCGTCGGTGGCGGCGCGCATCGCGGTGTCGGCGGCAAAGGCCTTTGCGTAGGAGCCGAGCAGGACGGCGTCGTCGCCGGCGTCGAGCGCGGCGCAGGCGCGCCAGGTGAGCAGGCGTGCGGCCTCGATCTCCATCGCCATCTCGGCTAGCTTGAACGAGACGCCCTGCTTCGCGATCAAGGGCTTGCCGAACGCCTCGCGCTCACGCGCATAGCCGGTCGCGTACTCGAACGCGGCGCGGGCGAGGCCGACCGCGGCCGCGGCGACCTGCGGCCGTGAGTGCTCGAAGAAGTCGAGCGCGACCGCGAGGCCATCCCCCTCGTCGCCGAGCAGGCGGTCGGCCGGGATCCGCGCGTCCTCCAGGACGAGCGACCCCGTGTGTGAGGCGCGAAGGCCGAGCGTCTCCTCTTTCCGGCCCGCTCGGACGCCCGGGTCCTCGCGCTCGACCAGGAAGGCCGACAGGCCCGCGTCGCTCCGCGCGAACACGACGGTCAGCTCGGCGATGCCGCCGTTCGTGACGTAGCACTTCTCGCCGTTCAGCACCCAGACGTCTCCGTCTCGCCGCGCCGAGGCGCGCAGCGCGTTGAGGTCGGAGCCGGCCTGGGGCTCGGTGAAGGCGATCGCCGCGAGGCAGCCCCGCTCGGACGCGAGCCGCGGCAGGTAGCCCTGCCGCTGCTCCTCGGTGCCGAATCGGACGAGCGGCCGGACTGGGAACATCGTCGCGCCGATCGGCCCGGCGAGGCCGGCGCACCCGAACGAGAGCTCCTCGGCGACGATCGCGCCGGTGACGGCGTCGACGCCGCCGCCGCCGTACTCGCGCGGGATCCTGTACGAGGTCAGCCCGAGCGCGGCTGCGCGGGCCAGGAGGCCCGGCGGGTGCTCGCACTTCGCGTCCCACTCGGCCGCCATCGGCCGCAGCTCTTTGGCCGCGAACGCCCTGGCGAGCGCCTGCAGCTCCCGCTGCTCCGGCGTGAGGGTGAACGAGATCCCCATGGCCGCGGTAACAGTGCCTGGCGCCGTCGTCAAAAGGTGAAGAGCTCGATCCCGCCGCTGACGTTCAGTGCGACACCGGTGATGTACGAGGCGAGGTCGGAGCAGAGGAAGGCGATCGCATTCGCGACGTCCTGCGGCTCGCCCGCGCGGCGCAGCGCGGTTCGCCTGATCATCCGCTCGTTCATCTCCGGGCTGCCGAACGAGAACGCCTCGGTGCCGACGATGCCCGGGACGATCGCGTTGACGGTGATCCCGTGGCGCGCACCCTCGAGCGCGAGCGAGCGCGTCAGCCCGAGGAGCCCGGCCTTCGTGGTCGCGTAGCTCGCCTGACCGAAGCCGCCGAGCGTCCCGGCCACAGACGCCATGTTCACGATCCGCCCCCACCCGCGCTCCCGCATGTGCGGCCAGACGGACTGCGAGCAGTTGAAGGCGCCGGTCAGGTTGACGCGCAGGTCGCGCTCCCAGAGCTCCGGCGACTGGTCGGCGAGCTGCGCGACGTGGTCCAGCGTGCCCGCGTTGTTGACGAGGATGTCGACGGCGCCGAGCTCCTCGACACACCGGGCGACCGCGGCGTCGACCTGGCCGCGGTCGGTGACGTCGCACTTGATCGCGAGTGCATTGCGGCCGAGGCCGCTGATCTCTTCCGCCGTCGCCTCCGTGTAGACGAGGCCCTGCGCCCGTGCGACCTGCGCGAGCGGGCCATAGCGCTCGGCCTCCTCGTCGGTCGTCTCGGACTCGACCTGGATGTCGGCGATGGCGACGTCCGCCCCGGCCCGGGCGAGCGTCAGCGCGTCCGCACGGCCGAGACCGCGCGAGCCACCGGTGACGAGCGCGACCCGGCCCGAGAGGTCGAGCTCAATCGCCACGAGGGATCAGGACGTCACGGGCGATCACGAGGCGCTGGATCTGGGAGGTGCCCTCGTAGATCTGGTACAGCTTCGCGTCCCGCATCAGCTTCTCGACGGGGTACTCCTTGATGTAGCCGTAGCCGCCGAAGATCTGGACGGCGTCGGTCGTCACCTCCATCGCGGTGTCCGCCGCAAACCGCTTCGCCATCGACGAGTACAGCGTCGCCTTGCGGCCCCAGCCGTTGTCGAGCATCCAGGCCGCCTGCCACGTCAGAAGGCGGGCAGCCTCGATCTTGGTCGCCATGTCGGCGATCAGGAAGCTGACGCCCTGGTGCATCGCGATCGGCTGGTCGAAGGTGACCCGCTCCTTCGAGTAGTCGCAGGCGAGCTCGAACGCCGCGCGGGCGACGCCGACGGCGCCGATCGCGGTCGCGGGCCGCGTGTGGTCGAGCGTCTCCATCGCGATCTTGAAGCCGTCGCCCTCCTCGCCGAGCCTGTTCGCAGCCGGGACGACGACGTCCGAGAGGGCGAACGCGGACGTGTCCGTCGCGCGCTGGCCCATCTTGTCGAGGTGCTTCTCGATCGTCACGCCGGGCGTGTCCATCGGGACGACGAACGCCGAGATCCCGCGGTGGCCCTGTGCCGGGTCGGTCTTCGCGAACACGACCGTCCACTCCGCGTGGCCCGCGTTCGTGATGAAGGTCTTCGACCCGTTCAGGACATACTCGTCGCCGCGGCGCTCGGCCGTCGTCTTCAGGCGCGCGACGTCCGAGCCGGCGTCGGGCTCGGTCAGCGCGAACGAGCAGAGGATCGGCGCGTCGACGAGCGGCGCCAGCCACCGCCGCTTCTGCTCCTCGGTGCCGGCGGCGATCACGGGCCCGGCGCCGAGGCCGTTTGCCATCAGCGCCGTCGCGATCCCCGAGCAGCCCCAGCAGATCTCCTCGGTGACGATCGCCCCCTCGAGCAGGCCGAGCTCTGCTCCGCCGAGCTCCGCCGGCAGGTGCAGGTTCATCAGGCCGAGGGCGTGCGCCTTCTCGATCACCTCCGCGGGATGGGTCTGGTGCTCGTCGTATTCGGCCGCGCGCGGCCGGATCTCCTTCTCGGCGAACTCGTGTGCGAGCTCGCGCAGCGAGCGCTGCTCCTCGGTCAGCTCGAACGACACGCCGGTGTCCTCTTTCGTGATCACCACTTCGCTCCGCCCTCGATTGACTAGTCAGTCAATGTTACGAGCGCCCGGCCGGCGCCGCAACTTGAAATCGACCGGCCGCAGGAGTTCAATCGGCCGCGTGACCGCCACGGCCGCGTCTCCGCCCGGGCAACGGCCCCTCTGGCATCTCTTCATCCCCCTCCTCGCGGGCCTCGTCGTCGCGGAGACGCTCGGAATCGTCGCGCGCCAGCTCGTCGTCGAGCCCGGCGGCTACCCCGGCCCGTGGTTCCGCCTCTTCTTCAGCGACACGCTTCACCTGAAGGCGTGGCTCGCGCTCGCCGCCGCGCTGCTCGGGGTCACGCAGCTCCTGACCGCCGCCTGGGTCTTCCGCAAGCTGCCGTGGCCGCGGCCACGCTTCGTGAACGTCGTCCACCGCTGGAGCGGCCGGCTCGCGTTCATCGCGACGATCCCGGTCGCCTACCACTGCGTCTTCAAGCTCGGCTTCCAGACCTACAGCACGCGGGTCGCCGTCCACTCCTTCTTCGGGGTCGCATTCTTCGGCGCGTTCGCGACGAAGGTCCTGGTCGTCCGCATGCACCGCTTCCCCGGCTGGGCGCTGCCGGTCGCGGGCGGCCTGCTCTTCGCCGCGCTGATCGGGGCCTGGTGGACGAGCTCGTTCTGGTACCTCCGCCAGGTCGGCGGCGGCACATAGACTCGCCGCGGTGGACTTCGAGCTGACCGACGAGCAGCGGCTGACCCAGGACACCGTCCGGGCGTTCGTCGACGAGCGCGTCCTGCCGGTCGCGATCCAGAACGACATCGAGCACAAGCTCGACCTGGAGCTGATCGAGGGCATGGCAGAACTCGGGATCCTCGGGATCGTGATCCCGGAGGAATACGGCGGCGCGGGCCTCGACTACGTCGCCGAGGCGCTCGCATGCGAGGAGATCGAGCGCGGCGAGGCCGCCTTCCGCACGCTGATCTCCGTCCACGTCGGGCTCAACTCCATCTCCGTGCTCAGGTACGGGACCGAGGAGCAGAAGCAGCGCTACCTCGTCCCGCAGGCGAAGGGCGAGAAGCTCGCGTGCTTCGGGCTGACCGAGCCGGGCGCGGGCTCCGACGTCGCCGCGATGCGCACGACGGCCCTCCGCGAGGGCGACACCTACCTCCTCAACGGCCAGAAGAACTGGATCTCGTACGCGACGGTCGCCGATCACCAGCTCGTGGTCGCGAAGACCGATCCCGAGGCCGGGCACAAGGGGATGAGCGCTTTCATCGTCGAGCGCGACTGGCCGGGCGTGACGACGCGCGAGACCGAGAACAAGCTCGGTATCTGGGCAGGGTCGACCGGCGAGCTCTTCTTCGAGAACGTCCAGGTGCCCGCGGAGAACCGCCTCGGCGAGGAGGGCCAGGGCTTCGAGATCGCGATGCACTCGCTCGATCAGGGCCGGTTCACGGTCGCCGCCGGGGCATGCGGCGTCATCCGCGCCTGCCTCGAGCGCTCCGTCGAGTACGCGCGCGAGCGCGAGACGTTCGGGCAGCCGATCGGCCGCTACCAGTTCGTCCAGGACATGATCGCGACGATGGTGCTCGGCTACGAGACCTCGAAGCTGCTCGTCATGCAGGCGGCATGGATGAAGAACGAGGGCAAGCGCAACACGCGCGAGACCTCGCTGGCGAAGTGGCACGCGACCGAGTCGGCCTTCGAGGCCGCGCACCTCGCGATCCAGGTGCACGGCTCCTACGGGTACGCCGGCGAGTACGGGATCGAGCGGTACTTCAGGAACGCACGCGCGCCGATCATCTACGAGGGCACGACCCAGATCCACAAGATGATGCAGGCCGAGCACGCCCTCGGCTACCGTCGCCTGAACGGCCACACGGGCGAGATGTCCCCGCTCGTCTCCTGGGGCCCCGCGCTCTCCAGGGTCTGACCCTAGGGCTTGCGGCGAGGCCGGACAACGGTCTCGCAGCGCTTCACCACGTCGAGCCCGTCGACGATCGCGACGTCGCGCTCCGTGCCGCAGTCGATCCAGTCCTTCTGGCCGTCGCGGGTGTAGATCGTGTCGCTCCCGCCCTTGGCGAGGATCTCGTCGCGCCCGGGCCCGCCGACGACGATGTCGTTGCCGTTGCCCGCGTCGAGGTAGTCGTTGCCGCCGGCGGCGGGAGAGCGCACGCGGAAGCTCACGGTACGGACGCTCGTCGGCGAGAGCGGCGGCAGTGAGCAGACGAGATCGCGCGGTCCGCCGCTGCAAGGGAATGCTTCGCCGTTGCCGTCGATGATCTCGATCGCGGCGGTCGTCGTCAGCTCGACCCGGACGCCCGTGGCCGTCTCGTTGCCGTCGTTGTCGATCTCGAACCGGAACGGCGACTCCTGCCCGAGCGCGGCCGGACCCGGGTACCCGCCCGTCGGATCCGCCTTCAGACGCAGATCTGCACAGCGAAGCGGCCCGAAGCCGGGTGCGATCCCGGGCGCCAGCTCGGATGTCGGAGCTGGATCGGCGTCGACGCAAACCGGCCCTCGCACGTGCCGTCCGTGTTCATCACGTACGTGGTCGCGAGCTCGTTCGTCGTGCGCTGCGACTCGAAGAACAGCCTGGGCCCCTCAGGCCACCAGGTCGGCGCCAAGCCGCTCGGTCCGGGTCCCGACGAAGGCGATCGTCGAGCCGTCCGGCGACCAGGCCGGATTGTAGGCCGGTCGAATGGCGATCACGTGCACCGGATTCCGACCGTCCGGGCCGATCGTCCAGATGCCGTCCGGCGCCGAGTACGCGATCCGCGAGCC
>JBKPRD010000163.1:0-7553 GCA_046734415.1 Actinomycetota bacterium
GTCACCACCAACGACTTCGTCGACGGGATCGCGTGGACTCCGGACGGGAAGTTCCTGTTCGTCTCGAATAGGATCCCGAGCTTCCAGCTCACGATCATCGACCGCAACGGCAACCTCGTCCAGAACGTCCCGATGACGAGCGAGCCCGACGGGATCGCATTCCATGCGTCGACACCGAAATTCGTCGTCACCGACAACACCGACGGGACGATGACGCGGTTCGACTTCCCGGCGGACGACTACACGCAAGTGCCGGTGCAGTCGGTCTTCGCTTCCGGCGGCTTCCGCGGCGACCTCTCGCAGGTCGGGGCGGACGGCTGCCTCTATCTCACCCAGGCGGGGACCCGCTACGACAACGGGGTCGTGACGGGCGAGAATAGCCTCGTCCAGATCTGCGGCGGCTTCGCACCGCCGCGGCCGGCGCGGGCCCTCCTCGTTTCGCCGAACTAGGGGATCACGACGTCCGCTGGTCGTAGATCGACGTCACCCCGCCAACGATCGTGGGAGCGAGCTCGAAGACCGTGCGCGCTCCCAGGACGGCGAAGCGTGTACGCGTCACCTACCGGGTCACGGCCCACGCGGTTTAGGAAACCGTGCGTGCGCGCTAGAATCCCCTGCTAATCGACTTATTTCCAGCGTGTTCAGGCTTCCGAGCCCTGCTTTGCCCCTGTGATTCCCTCTAGACGTCCGAATCACGTGTCTATCCGCCGAGCCGTGATCTTGCGTCGGCTAGTTCGGCCGGGAACGGCCGCAGTCGCCATAACGCTCGTGGCCTTTCCTGTGACGCTCTCTGCGGCCGTCCGGAGTCCTTCGACACAGCCGCCTATTCGCCTCTCGGCCGCACGCGTTTGTCCTAACGAGTCTTCTAGCAGCCGATTGCACTACTGCGCTCAGGACAAGCGGGCGGTGCCGCTCGAGACGAACAAGGTTACGTGCTCGGTCACTACCACAACGAATCGGCCTCTGACCCTTCATGGCCTGCTTCGATACGACGGGTCGCTCGTCTACACGCCGTCTATTCGGATGCCTCGCGGCACCCGAATCTGGTGGTTCTCGTACACCGTGGGCGCAAACCTGCCACTCCCCGCCGGATCATGGTCGTGCACGTTCATTTTTGGCCCGGCCCGCACGGTCGTACCGTTCCGGACGGTAGGTCCCAGTGGCGATGTTGTCGACCTGACGGTGTGTGCTGGACGAAACACGATCGGCCCCCTCCGCAACGGCATCTGCCGCACAGACGAGAGTCGAACGGGCCTCGCCGCAACCAACAGCCTCGCCTGCGGTCTCTTCATCCTGCACAGGATCGGCTCAACCGCGAAGGTCGAGATCGTTGATCCGAAGGGACGCGTGATAGGCACCTATACGAGTCGTCGAATCACCAGCGCCCTCTGGCCGGTCTGGGTTTGGACGACTTCCGGAGCGCCCACATTCGCCGCCGGGAAGTACTCATGCCGAGTCACGATCGACGACACAGTCGCCGCGACCCGAACCTTCACCATCGCGGCCTAGCCTGCCTGCGCCTTAAGCGCTCGGCGGCAGCCGGTTCGGGTTACCCAGAGCCGCTGATTGGCTCGAGAGTCCGCTTGAGCCCCTGCCGAGCCCCTGAGCCCCTGAGCCCCCTGCCAATGGGGGCTGAAACGGCTAGAGGCGGTACGAAGCGGTACGACCTAAGCGACGGGCCAATTGTCGCGATTTGCGGCGACTCTCTCGCGATTCCGCTCCGCAAGGCGGGATGCCCCCGGCAAGAATCGAACTTGCGCACGCGGTTTAGGAAACCGCTGCTCTATCCACTGAGCTACGGGGGCGCTTCACGGGCAGGCTAGCGCCTCGAACCTCGATCCTGGCTAGACCTCGAGCAGGGCGGAGGCGAGGCGGCGCAGGACGTCGAGATCCAGTTCTCCCGAGGGGAGTGTCTGGATGCAGACGTGGTCCGCGCCCGCGTCGAGGTGCGCCTTCACGCGGTCACGGATCGCATCCTCGTCGCCCCACGCGATGATCGCGTCCTGGAGCCGCTCGCTGCCGCCGTCCTCGAGGTCGGCCTCCTCGAAGCCGAGCCGAAGCATGCTGTTGCGGTAGTTCGGCGCGGTCATGTAGAAGGCGACATGCTCGCGCGCGAGCTCGCGCGCCCGCGGCTCGTCGTCGGTGAGGACCACTGCCTGCTCCGGGGCGAGCAGCTTGCCCTCTCCGAGCCGCTCTCTCGCCTGTGCGGTGTGCTCGACCGGGACGAAGTACGGGTGCGCGCCGTCGGTGCGGTCGCGGGCGAGGTCGAGCATCTTCGGGCCGAGTGCGGCGAGCACCACCGGCACCCGCTCCGACGGTTCGGGGCCGTGGTAGAGCGCCGCGTCGATTCCGTCGAGGTAGGCACGCATCGTTGCGAGCGGCGGGCCGTAGGCCTGCCCGCGAAGCTCGACCGCATGCTGGTGGCTGACGCCGAGCCCGAGCAGGAAGCGTCCGGGGAAGGCCTCGCCGAGCGTGGCGGCGCCCGCCTTCGTCGCGGTGGGATCGCGGGCGTAAATGTTCGTGATCCCCGTCGCGACCACGATGTCCCCCGTCCAGCTGAGGGCGAGCGCCGACGCGGAGAGGTTCTCCCTCGAGAACGCCTCCCCGACCCAGATTGCGGAGTAACCGAGCGCTTCGACCTCGGGCAGCGTCTCTCGGAGCTCGGCGACGGGCCGGTTGGCGACGCCGGAGCTCCACACTCCGACCCGGCCGAGGCGGTCCAGGGCGGTGCTCACGCGGCCACTGTACTGCGCACTGCGCCTCCGAGTAGGCTTGCCGCGAGATGGCGCTGAAAGGGCTCGCCGGCAAGGTCGCGGTCGTCACGGGCGCCGCCGGAGGAATCGGGGAGGGGGTCGCGCGGCGACTCGCCAAGGAGGGAGCAAGCGTCGTCGTCGTCGACGTCCAGGCTGAGCGCGCACAGGCTGTGGCCGCCTCGCTGGGGTTCGCCGAGGTCACGATGGTCTCCGGCGCCGTGATCGCGGGCATCGGCGCGACGGAAGGCCTTTTCCCGCATGCCTTCGACACGTGATTCGGTCTGTCCGGTAACTGGGCGCTCCTGGTCGGCGGCTTCGCGCTGATCGTCACCCTGCTCGTCAACCCCGAGGGCATCGCCGGCACGGGCTGGAAGAAGAAGCAGCAGAGGAAGCGGCTCGCTGCCGGCCAGGGGCCGACGCGCCGATTGGTACCCCGCGTTTCCCGTGCAGCCGGGAAGGAGGCCCCGTGACGGCCGTCCTCGCCGCCAAGGGGATCTCCGTCTCGTTCGGCGGCCTGCGCGCGGTCGACGAGGTCGACCTCGAGGTCGGCGAGGGTCAGCTCGTCGGGTTGATCGGCCCGAACGGGGCGGGGAAGACCACCTTCATCGACGCGATCTCGGGGTTCGTGCCCTACCGCGGAAGCGTCGAGCTCGACGGGGAGGCGCTGGACGGCCTGCGCGCCCATGTCCGCGCGCGGCGCGGGCTGGCCCGAACCTGGCAATCGATCGAGCTCTTCGACGACCTGACGGTCGGAGAGAACCTCGCGGTCGCCTCGTACCGCCCGTCCACCTGGGCGACGGTGAAGGAGGTGCTCTCACGGCCCGTCACCTCGACGGACGCCGTCGGGGAGGCGGTGTCGCTGCTCGGTCTCCAGGCGAAGGTGAACGAGATGCCCGCCGACCTCTCGCAGGGGCAGCGGAAGCTGGTCGGGGTCGCCCGGACGCTCGCGGCGCGGCCGCGCCTCCTCTGCCTGGACGAGCCCGCTGCGGGGCTCGACTCGCACGAGAGCGAGGAGCTCGGACGCCGCCTCAGGGAGGTAGCCGGCGCCGGCCAGGCGATGCTGCTCGTCGATCACGACATGGGGCTCGTGCTCTCGATCTCGGACTACGTGGTCGTGCTCGAGTTCGGGAAGGTGATCGCCCACGGCACACCCGAGGTCGTCCGACGGGACCCGCGCGTGATCGAGGCGTATCTCGGCAGTGCGGCGGCCGAGGTCGAGGCGGAGATCGCTCCCGAGTGAGCGACGCGATCCTCACGCTCGAAGGCCTGACGGCCGTTAGGAAACGCCGTGCCTAAGGCAGAAGCAGCGTAGGATTACGAGTACGTGTTGTCAGTTCTGACATCAGCGTGACAGCCGAACTCTCCGCCGTCATTCGCTCTGGCTACCCCGGTCTTCCGCGGCTCATAGACCGGGATGCCGCGCGGCGAGTGCGTAGATCTGCATCGATCACTGCCATCCGGCTGCGGCGACCCCGAGTACCGCCGCCCGCACTGTGCTCAACCGCGCTCCGATCCGAATGTGCCGATGCCCCCTCGAAGCGAAGCATTGAGACGCGTTGAACAGGACGCGGTTGGCCTTGAGTTTCTGCTGCAAATTGCCGATTCCCAGCAGCATGGGGTATGCGCGGGAGCTTCTTGGTCTGGACATTTTGCGCCCAGGAAAGGGGGCGCAACCGTCGGTCGGAGGTGCCCTATACTCGCTCGAAGAGCGTGAAGCGGCGCGACCACTGCGGCGCCTCACTCGCGCAGCGGTGATCGGAGAGAGGCTTACCCGGGCCAGGGAGAGGTGCGTGGGGGAACGGAGCAGCACAACAACCGACTCTTTGCGAACCGGATCAGGAAGCGACGGCCCGAGTCAGAAGCGCCCGGCCCTGGCAACGGTGAGCTCTCGCGGTTCCGCGAGCCGCCCGCTCCCGCGAGCACGATTCATCCAGGTCGGAAATAAGAAGCAGTTCATTCGCGGGGTCACATACGGAACGTTCAGCGAGAGTGCCGACGGCTCCCCTTACCCCGAGCCGCACATCGTCGCGCGGGATTTCGCCGCCATGTCAGCCGTCGGAGTGAATGCCATCCGCCTCTATACCGCTCCGCCCCGCTGGCTCCTCGACCTTGCATACGAACACGGCCTCCTCGCGATGGTCGGCCTCGCGTGGGAGGACCACGTCACATTCCTCGACAGCAAGAAGCGCGCGGCGGCGATCATCGATCAGCTGCGAGGGGAGGCAGCGGCTTGCGCGGGCCACCCCGCGCTCCTCTGCTACGCGGTGGGGAACGAGATTCCGGCCTCGATCGTCCGGTGGCACGGAAGCCGCCGGATCGAGCGCTTCATCGAGCGCCTCTACTCGGCTGTGAAGCACGTCGACCCGGAGGGGCTCGTCACATACGTCAATTACCCCTCCACGGAATACCTGCAGCTGCCATTCCTCGACCTCGTGAGCTTCAACGTCTACCTCGAATCCGACGAGTCGCTCCAGACATACCTGGCCCGCCTCCACAACATCGCGGGCGACCGCCCGCTGCTGATCACCGAGCTCGGTCTCGACAGCCGCAGTCATGGCGAGGATGTCCAGGCGCGCGTGCTCGAGCAGCAGGTCCGGACGGCGTACGCATCGGGTTGCGCAGGGGCGTTCGTCTTCTCGTGGACGGACGAATGGAACCGGGGTGGCGTGGAAGTCGACGACTGGCGCTTCGGTCTCGTCGATCGCGAGCGACAGCCCAAGCCGGCGCTCGCTTCGGTCGAGAAGGCTTTCGCAGACGTGCCTCTTCCCCGCGACATGAAGACCCCTCGCGTTTCCGTTGTTGTCTGTTCGTACAACGGCGAGCAAACGATCGGCCAATGCCTCGACGCGCTCAGCCGTCTCGACTACCCCGACTACGAAGTGATCGTGGTCGACGACGGCTCGACCGACCGCACCGCCGAGATCGCGAACGGCTTCGACGTCCGGCTGATTCGGACCGAGAACCACGGTCTGTCAGCCGCTCGCAACACGGGCGTCGAAGCGGCCACAGGCGAGATCGTCGCCTTTACAGACGACGACGCGTGCCCGGATCCAGACTGGCTTCGCTACCTCGCACACGCCTTCGTCCGAACCGAGCACGCGGGAATCGGCGGGCCCAACCTCTTGCCGTGCGACGCGGGCACCGTGGAGCGCGCAGTCGCGCACGCTCCGGGCGGACCGACGCACGTCCTGCTCTCTGATCAGGTGGCCGAGCACATACCGGGATGCAACATGGCCTTCCGGCGGGAAGCGTTGCTGGCGGTGGGCGGTTTCGACTCCCGGTTCAGAGTTGCCGGCGACGACGTCGACATCTGCTGGCGTCTGCAGGAACTCGGCTGGACGATCGGCTTCTGTCCTGCCGCTGTCGTGCTCCACCGACGGCGGCGCTCCGTTCGCGCGTACCTGAGGCAGCAGCGGGATTACGGGAAAGCCGAGGCATTGCTCGAGCGGAAGTGGCCGGAGAGGTACAACCGCGGAGGTCATCTCGCCTGGGAGGGCAGGATGTATTCGCCCGCCCCGCGGAACCACCGTCGCGGGCGCATCGACTACGGGACGTGGGGGAGCAACCTCTTCCAGTCGCTCTACCACCGCACGCCGAGCACACTCGGGACGCTGCCGCTGATGCCCGAGTGGTACCTCATCATCACCCTGCTCGGGCTGCTCGCGACCCTCGGCATGTTCCGCGGGCCGCTCCTGCCCTGGACGTCCGGTGCGCCTGTGCACGTCGAGTTGCTCCTCTGCGCAGCCGCGATCCTCGCACTGGCCTTCAACGCAGTGCGAATTGCGTGGCACGCCCCGACGATCTCCTCCGCCGACAGCCTCTCAGTGCGGAGCCTGAGCGCAGTCCTGTACATCCTCCAGCCTCTCGCCCGTCTGACGGGGCGGCTGCGGCGCGGCCTGACTCCCTGGCGGCGACGCGGGGAACTTGTGTTCGCGTTTCCACGGACGCGACGGCGCAGCGTCTGGAGCGAACGCTGGCGGTCGCAAACCGACCGCCTGCTCGAGCTGGAAGCCGATCTTCGTGCCCGATGCATGAGCGTCGTCCGGGGAGGAGACGGCGACCGCTGGGACATCCAGGTCAGGGTCGGGCCGCTCGGAGCTGCGCGGTTGCGAGTCGCCGTCGAAGAGCATGGCCACGGCCGGCAGCTCGTCTGCTATCGCGTGTGGCCGAGACTGTCGCGGCTGGTGCCGGCGATCGTGCTGCTCCTGGCCGTCTGGTTCGCCGGAACTCTGGGGCACGATTACTATCTCGCTGCCGCCATCGGGGTCGTCCTGCTGGTCGTCGTCCTCCGCTCCTTGCAGGAGGCGGGAGCTGCCGTGGCCGTTGCGCTGCGCGCGATCGGGGACGAGGTCGAGTCAGACGAGAAACGGGCCGACATCGGCGAGCTGTTGGACGACCTCCGGGTGATCCCTGAGCGCTCCCGCCGGAGCGGGTTCGTCGACCAGAACGGCTCGGACGCCCACGCCACGACCGCGGAGGAATCGCTTGAGCGCCGCAGCTGAGACGATGCCCGCGCCGGCGAAGCGCTCGGGCTGGGAGCTGTGGAGTTACGTCCCGCGGGCGTTCCCGTACCTGCGGCCGCACAGAGCAGCGATGGCCGGCTCGCTGGTGCTCAGCGTGATCAACACGGTCGTGCATCTGCTCCAACCGTGGCCGCTCGCGATCCTGATCGACAGCGTCGCCGGGAAGAAGCCGCTGCCCCCGATTGCCGCCCAGATTTTGCCCAGCGGCCGCTACCAGCAACTTGCGGCCCTGGTCTTTCTTGGCTTCTTGCTGACAGTGCTTGGCAATGCCCTGCAC
>JBKPRD010000164.1:0-3094 GCA_046734415.1 Actinomycetota bacterium
TGCTCCTCGCTGAGTCGAATCGTCTGGGTGGGGCGGTCGGCCACCACGTCGGCCGCGCGGAAGCCGCGCTCGTGGCCGATCGCCCATTCGCCGAAGGTGTCGGCCTTGCCCAGTGTCGTGATGACGCGGCGGCCGTCGCGCACGCTCACCCGTCCGTCGGCGATGATCTGGAAGTGCATCGGCTCCCCGGGGGCGACCGGCCCCTTTCGGATGATGACTTCGTCCGGGACGTGGGTGACGATGTCCGCGCCGTGGAGCAGCGTCTCGAGCGTGTCGGACGGCATGTCGTACAGGTAGGCCACCGGCCGCATCGTCTCGAGCAGCACGCGCCGCCGCGAGCGCGGCGTGGGCGGCAGGA
This sequence comes from Actinomycetota bacterium, assembly GCA_046734415.1. Classification (GTDB taxonomy): domain Bacteria; phylum Actinomycetota; class Thermoleophilia; order Gaiellales; family Gaiellaceae; genus DATBLE01. Next base: position 359 of record JBKPRD010000164.1, read on the forward strand.
GGACCTGGGTCGCGAAGAGGCGTGGCTTGCCGGGCGCGAAGCCTCGCGGCACGTCCCCGTCCGCGATGTGGACGAGGGACATCCGGCTGGTGATGGCGTGGGGCAGGGCGCGGAGCGTCTCCTTGTCGGTGTGAATGGGCGGGATACCGGCCTCGTGGTAGAGAAGGTCGACGGTGGGCTCTCCGTCCGGCGTCCAAAAGAAGTACATCAGGTCTTCGAAGTGCGCCCCCGCGAGCTTCCCGCGCCGCCGGAGATCTTCGAGCATAGCGGGATCGTACTGGGTGTCGCCCGAGTACCCGAGCGTCCGCCCGCCGAACGTGAGCTTGAAGCCGTTGGTCGGGATCGGATGGAGGTTCCAGCGGGTCTCGAGCTGAGCGAAGTCGCCCGCGACCTCGATCCGCACCCGGTTGCCCGGGTTCGCGGAGATGTGGGTGACGAGGCGCTCGTGCTCGAAGTCGTGCCCGGTGACGAGCCGCGCCTTCTCGACGAAGGCACGGAAAACGGGGTCGGAAGCGATTACCCTCGTCTGGCTGCCGGTCACCAGCTTCTCGATGAGCCCGCCGTCGTGGTCGGCGTGGACGTGAGTCAGGAACACGTAGGGCACATCCAGCGGCGCGACCCCGATCTGGTCGAGGTAGGCGAGCGCTTCGGAGGATGGATCGACGAGGATTCCCTGGCTGTCGACCCAGATGACGAAGCTGGTGAAGTCGCCAGCGGCGTCGAAGCCGTGGCTGGTGCCGAGTGGCGTGACACCGAACCGCGGCCGGTCGCTCGCGAACTGGATGGCCTCGCGGAGCTCGGCGGGGATGGGCCGGAGCAGCCGCGGCGGCGTCCCCACCTCGAGTTGCTTCTCGCTCAACCGGCCGTCGGGCTGCGCGATGCACACGTCGAAGCCACGCCCGGAGGGCGCCACTCGCACCTCCGCCGACGGCAACGGGATGACGGTCGCCTCGCCGTCGAGGGCGACGAAGTCCACGTAATCGTCGATCCCGAGCAGCGGGCTCTCCGGGCTGCCGTCCCGGCGGGCGCCGTAGAGCTCATGAGCGGTGCGCAGGAAGTGGTACGTCTCGCGCGACCCGACGCCGTACGCCTCGGCGAGCTTCTCGAAGGACGGCGGCTCCGGTGCCCCCGGATCGAAGAGGCCGAACAGCGTGAGGGTGAGCAGCCGATGCAGGACGTGCCGCTGCCGGGAGGTGCCGACGATGCGCGTGCGCGTCTTCTGGCGCAGGAAGAAGTTCAGGTAGACGAGGAACTCGATGTCGGCGTAGTTGGTCTTGCCCTCGAACAGGCTCGCCGGCACGATGAACAGGTGGTCGCCCTGGAGTCCTTCGCGCAGGATGTCCTTGGTCGTGCGCGACAGGCTGCCGAGCTGGACGCGGGTCCCGCCGTCGGGGCTGAACAGGACGGTGGGGTCGAGCGACCGCACGGTGCGGTGCGCCGCGCTCAGCGCCTGCGTGAACCCGGCCTCCCCGACGTTCCCGGCACGGAGGGCGGCCACGATGGCCTCGTGCGGCTCGCCACGAACGGCCAGCGCTGCGTACCGCCGGACCAGCTCCTTCTCGGGCTCTGCGAAGCTGTCGAAGACCTCGTGGACGAGCACGAGCGGCCCGGCGTCGGCGGTGTTGATCAGAATGCCGATGGGGCGGTCGCCCTCGGGCAGGACCAACGCCTCCCGCCACGAGTCGCGCGGTGAGTGGGACCCCACGACCCGGAGAGGCATCTCGCCGTCTCCATCGACGCTGATCGTCCGGAGCCCGAGATACTCGAGCGCTACGTCGGCGAGCTTCGCCCCTCGCCGCAGCTCCTCCAGCTCTGCCTCGCGGAGCACCCGGCTCGGCAGGTTGGAAGCCAGCATGTCGATGATGAGCGTCTCGATCGGCGTCTGCACGGGGTCCGGCGACAACCAGATCCCGGTCAGCGGTGCTCGTGCCTCAGGAGACCGTGAGGTCATGTGGGCGACAGACTAGATTGGCGGCACTGCCCGCGTCAAGCGCAATGGCATCCTCGGGCGTCCTGGACCGAGCCGAACCGTTCGGAGAACGCCGGCCGTTGCGCCGGCCAGCGTCAGGTCGGATTCGTGCCCCGGAGTATCGCCTGTACCGTCTGCTCGAGACGTCGCACGCGCCGTGACAGGATCGTGAGAATCCGCCGGACGAGGTCCGGGGCCTCGTCCAGCAGTCGCCAGAAGTGGGAACGATCGACGATGAGCAGCCGGAGATCGGTCGTGGCCACGATCGTCGCTGATCGGGGCTCTCCATCGAGTAGGCTCATTTCGCCAAAGAAGTCGCCGGGCTGTAGCTGGCTGCCCGCTCCGACCGGCGTTCGCACCGCCACCGCGCCATCGATGATGATGAAGAATGCATCGCCGGGCTCTCCAATCTGCGTGACGACCGTTCCCGCCGGGGCCTCGGCGATCCTCGAGAGTTCGGCGACCCGACGAAGCTCGTCCTCGTTGAACCCGCTGAAGAGCGGAACTCGCTGCAAATGTCGGATCCGCGCATCGTGGGAAGGCACCGTCGCGTCAGCGCGTGCCTGCTCTGCCTCGTCGGGATCATTGAAGGGTACGCGATCAGTGCGCGGATCGAAATCCATACCCGCCTCCTAGGTGTCCCGGTCCGCCTCGGCCTGCTCCAGCCAGAATCGCATGTCCATCTCGCGGTACATCGTCGTCGCGATAGTGAGGTGCTCGCGGGCCTGCTCCTGGTTGCCGGTGCGCCGGTACAGTCTGTCTAGGCC
>JBKPRD010000165.1:0-1988 GCA_046734415.1 Actinomycetota bacterium
CCCTACACGCCGCGCTGGAACGGCAAAGCCGAGCGCTTCATCCAAACCCTCCAACACGAATCGGCCTACGCCCGCGTCTGGCCCCACTCCAGCAGCCGCGCCCGCGCCCTGCAAAGCTTCCTCCGCTACTACAACCGGCGCCGCCCACACGGCTCACTCGGAGGCCAACCCCCGATCAGCCGCGTTCACAACGTCCGTGGGTCCTACACCTAGCGCGCGCCGGCCAGGTAGAAGACGACTGCCGCAACGACGTAGCCGGCGACGAGAACTCCCCCTCGCCAGGAGCTCGACCTGCCTCCCGCCAGCAGGGCGGCGGCGAGGATCGCGGAGGCGCCCATGACCGCGATCTCGACCTGCCGGAAGGCGAGCGTGATCGGGTTGATCGCCCACGAGAGGATGACGACCGCCGGGATCAGGAACACGGCGACCTGGGCTCCCGAGGAAAGCGCGATCTCCGTCGCGAGCTTCACGCGGCCGCGATGCGCGACGACGACGGCGCCGCCGTGCTCGGCGGCGTTGCCGACAATGGCAACGATGACGGCCGCGACGAAGAAGTCGCTCAGGTGGGCCTTGTCCGCGAACGTCTCGATTGAGTGGACGAGGATCTCCGCGACGACTGCGGTCGCGGCGGTCGTGACGCCGAGGACGAGCAGCGCCCTGCGGAAGCTCCAGCCTCCCTCCTCGAACGCCGCGACAGACAGCGCTCGGTGCCGCCTCAGCTGGATCCGGGTGACGACGGCGTAGATCAGCAGCAGGACGATCGAGACGGGAATCGAGAGCACCTGCAGGGAATGGCGCGCGGTATCGCCCGTCCAGCTGGGGACCGCGACGACGAGGAAGAGCAGGACGGCGACGAAGACGAGGGCGATCGAGGTCAGCGCGGAGCGACGGTCGATCTCCTTTCGGGGGCCGACGAGGAGCGAAAACCCGAGCACGAGCAGCAGGTTTCCGACAACGCTGCCCGTCAGCGAACCGCGGACGACCTCGAACAGGCCCTTGTTGACCGCGAAGAGCGAGATGATCAGCTCGGGGGCGTTGCCGAACGTGGCATTGAGGAACCCGCCGATGCCGGGGCCGGTGTGCCGCGCCGCATGCTCGGTCGCTTCGCCGATCAGCCAGGCGAGAGGAACCAGGGAAACCGCAGCGAGCACGAAGAGCGTGACGTCGTCGGCGTGGCCGACGAAGTCCACGATCATGGTGATCGGCGCGAGGCCGAGCGAAGCCCACAGAAGCCTGCGCGCCACGGGCCCCTAGCCTATCCGGCGCCCTCTTGTCAAGACTTGCGCAGCCGAAAGTCAGGTCTCCACAATTCCGGTATGGAGACCCGTCGCGCTACGGCCGATGCGCTGCCACTCCGTCCTCAAGACGAAGTCGAATGCCGGCGCTGCGGAGTGCACTGCGACAAGATCGTCTACCCGGCTGCCTGCGTCGACCGGGCCTGTCCCTTCGTCTACGCGTACGAGGAGTTCGGGCACACCTACATCGGCTGCATGCAGAAGGTGTACGACGTCGAGATCGATATCGACCTCCTGCGCGAGGCGGAGCGGCGCCGGGGCGGCTTCGGGGCGATCCGCTCGAAGCGCCAGCCGCTGCCGATGTGCCACGTCGAGGTCGAGGAGACGTACCACCAGCGCGGTGACGAGCTCGGCTGCGTCAACCCGGAGTTCTCCGAGCTCCCGGTCGGCCGGCCGACGTTCCGCGTCTTCGCCCAGCTCCGCTGACCTTTCAGGCACGGCCGGGGCCTGTCCCCCGGACACGGTCGGTCCGGTCATGTCTGGGGAATCTCCCCAGGGTGTTCGAAACAGTCAGCTGGCCCAGCGGGCGTGGAGGTCGCGCAGCTTCTTCATCTCGCCCTTGTCGGGACCGTGGTTGTCCGGGCCGGGCACTTCGAGGACCGCGGGCAGGTCCTGCAGCTTCGAGTGGCCGAGAAAGACGCCGAGCTTCTCGCCCATCAACCCCTCGAGCATGTTCGCGTGGCGGTCGCGGTT
>JBKPRD010000166.1:0-4049 GCA_046734415.1 Actinomycetota bacterium
CCCCGTCGCGCGAGGACGGCGAACGCGAGGCCGGAGCGCCACCGCCAGAAGGCTTCGACGCCCTCTCGCGTGCGCGGTGCGTATACGCCGACGGCCCCTTCGCCCGCCGCCTCGACGAGCTCGGCCTGGATGCGCTCGGCCTCGGCGCGGGAACCGTCCGCCTCGGCGAGCAGCACGAATCCGGCGCCTTCCGGCAGACCCCCCGGGAACGAGGCGCCGCCGCAGGCGAGCGTCTCCGCGTCGAGGACGTCGAGGGCGGCGGCGAGGATCCCGCTCCCGACCACGCGCAGGAGCGCCGTGCAGCCCTCCGCCGTCCCACGGTGGAAGATCGCCACCGGGAGAACGGCCTCCGGCGCCGGCAGCAGCTTCAGCCACGCGGCGGTGACGATCCCGAGCGTGCCCTCCGAGCCGACGAGCAGGTGCTTCAGGTCGTAGCCGGCGGTGTCCTTGCGGATCGCGCCGCCGACGGAGACCAGCTCGCCGGGGGGAACCGCGGCCTCGAGCCCCATCACCCAGTCCGCGACGACTCCGTACTTGAACGCGTGCGGCCCGCCTGCGTTCGTGGCGATGTTGCCGCCGATCTGCGACTGCTCGGGCGCGCCGGGATCGGGCGCGAACATCAGGCCGCTCTCGCGGACGACCTGCTTCAGCCGTCCCGTCGAGACACCGGCCTCGACATGGATCCGCCAGAGCTCGGGCTCGAACGAGCGGATGCGGTCGAGGCGGTCGAGCGCGAGGACGATGCCTCCGTCGGGCACGGCGCCCGCGGCCGCACCGGTCCCACCTCCGCGAGGCACGATCGGCACCTCGCGCTCGTAGCACCACGCGAGCACGGCGGCCACTTGTTCGGCGGTCTCTGGCAGGACGACCGCGTCGGCGCGCCCGGGAACGCGCGTGAAGTCGGTCAGGTACTCCGGCGGCGCGCCGTCCAGCACGGCGGCGCCGAACTCCCCGCGTAGCTCTCGCTCGAGATTCACGACCGCATACGCTACGCGCCATGAACCGATTCGACGGCAAGATCCTGCTCGTCACCGGCGGCGGGCGCGGGATCGGCAAGGCGACGCTCGCCCGGTTCGAGTCCGAGGGGGCCAAGGTCGCGGCCGCCGACCTCGCCTTCGACGACGACGTGCCCGGCCTGCGCCTCGAGACCGACGTCACGCAGCGAGAGCAGGTCGAGGCCGCGGTCACGCGCACGGTCGAGGAGCTCGGCGGGCTCGACGTCCTCGTCACCAGCGCCGGGATCATCCGCGACAACCTCGTCCACAAGCTGACCGACGACGACTGGGAGGCCGTGATCGCGACGCACTTGCGCGGCACGTTCCTCGCCACGCAGGCGGCGCAGGCGCACATGACCCAGCACGGCGGCGGGAAGATGGTGCTGATCTCGTCAGTGTCGGCGCTCGGCAACCGCGGTCAGCTCAACTACTCGGCGGCGAAGGCGGGCATCCAGGGGATGACGAAGACGCTGGCGATCGAGCTCGGCCGTTTCGGGATCAACGTGAACTGCGTCGCGCCGGGGTTCATCTCGACGGCGATGACGCGGCAGACGGCCGAGCGGATCGGCGTCCCGTTCGAGGACTTCCAGCGCTTCGCCGCGGAGCAGACGCCGCTCGGCCGCGTCGGCGAGCCGGAGGACGTCGCCGGAGTGATCGCGTTCCTCTGCTCGGAGGACGCGAGCTACGTCAGCGGTCAGGTGATCTACATCCGCGGCGGCCCCTAGGCCGCGTCGGTCGGAGCGACGGGGGTCAGGCTGGTGGCGATGTCCGCAGTCGCGCCCTCGCGGCGGCTGCGGACCAGGAACGGCGCGGCCGCGAGCTGGATGAACGCGCCGACGACGAGGGAGGTCGAGTAGCTGTAGACGTCGGCGACCTTCCCCAGGACCGGCTGGATCACCACGCCCCCCGTATTGCCCATCAGCGAGTCGAACGAGAGGACGGTCGCGCGCTGCCGCGACGGGATCATGTCGTTCAGGTACGCCTGCCGGATCGGCATCTCGGCGGCGAAGACCATCGCCCAGATGGTCAGCAGGGCGAGGGCGACCCAGAAGCTGTTCGTCAGCCCGAGTGCCGCCAGAACCACCGCGCTCCCCAGCGTCGCGAGGATCAATGCGCTCGTCCGCTTGCGGAACATCCGGCGGAAGAACGGCGCGAGGTACCCGCCGAGGATCTGCGCACCGGCGACGATCGCCGCCGCGAGCCCGGCGATGCTGTAGGCCTTCTCGTTGCCCCACAGCTCGAGCAGGTACGGCTGCAGCGCGTAAAAGGTGTAGATCCCGACCCCCGAGGCGAACGGCGCGGCGAGCATCACCCAGCGCACAGGCGGGTTCCGCAGGCCGTAGTCGACCGACTCGTGGAAGAGCTTGCGCATGTCCTGGAGCGGGTGGGCCGACGGCTCCGGCGTGAAGCCGAGGTCCTTCATCATCCGCCCGGCGACGAAGAACATGGCGAGGAGCACGCCGACGCGCATCAAGAATGGAACGCCGAGCGACGTCGCCTGCGCGATCACGCCGCCGAGCACCGAGCCGCCGAGCATCGCCGCGCCCGCGACCATCTGGCCGCGGCCCATCACTGCCTCGAGCGTGCCGTCGTACCCCGCGAAATGGAGCGCATCGACGAGCCAGGCCTCGACCGCCCCGGAGAAGAACGTGAAGCCGAGGCCGAGCAGCATCGAGACGATCGCCCAGGGCAAAAACGGTGCCTTCGTCACCCAGAGCAGCCAGTAGAGAAAGGTCGAGGCCGCGAGCGTGATCGTGCCGAGCAGGTACGAGACGCGCCGGCCCCACACGTCGGCGACGACCCCGGTCGGCACCTCGAAGACGACCATCCCGGCCGTGAAGAAGGCGTTCGCGGCGAAGGCCTCGAGGTTGCTGAGACCGGCGTCGAGGAGGAACAACGTGTTGATCCCCCAGATAAACGAGGCGGCAAGCGTGTTGCCGAGCAGGAGCGTCAGGTAGACGCGCTGGATGCGCCGTGCGAGCGGGTTCATCGTCTGCCTCGATCCAACGGCGGCACCCGCGGAATCGTTCCAGCGGGCTACACTGTCTCGCCCACGGGGGCGTAGTTCAGCTGGTTAGAACGCCGGCCTGTCACGCCGGAGGTCGCGGGTTCGAGTCCCGTCGCTCCCGCTAGAAAAGGCCCTGGAAACGGGGCCTTTCTTGTCGCGGCGGTTCTTGCAGGGCGTCGCGGACGCTCAGCTATGCGAGACCCGTGCGAGAGTGCGGGCTGAGCGGTGCCCGCCCATAACCTTGGGCGTCGGATGAGCGCACTCAGCGACGAACCTCGGCTGATCGGTGCACGCGAGGCGGCGGCGATGCTCGGCGTCTCCGTCGACACGGTCAGGCGCGCGGTGCGTGACGGGCGGCTTCCAGTGGTGCGCCTGCGCGAACGAGGCTGGCTCCGCTTCCGAACCTCGCGGCGACGGGACCGGTCACGGCGGGCCTGCCAGGGGCTACTCCTGGCCGCCGTTCGAGCCGGGGAACACGGCCTCGCTCAAGCACGGCCTGTCCAGCGAGCGTCGGATCGCGCCGCTAGCTCGAAACCACCGCAGGCGTCTTCTGCGCCGGATCGGGCTGCGCGCCGGGGACGTCGATCCGCTCGGCCGAGCCTATTTGGACCACTATGTTCGGCTGGCCGCCAAGGTCGAGCTAATCGACCTCTAGGTCCCCGAGCACGGCCTGATCCGCGACGACGGCGAGCCGCAGCCATGCATGAGGTTGTACGTGGCCCCTTCCTCAGCACTCGCTTGAGATCTTCGCCCTCGACGTAGCGCATCGAGATGAAGATCCGCCCGTCGGCCTCGCCGGCCTGGTAGATCGGCACGATGTTCGGGTGGTCGAGGGAAGCGGCGAGCTCGGACTCCGCCAGCAAACGTTCTCGGAAGCGCTCGTCCTCCGCCAGTGCGGGCGAGAGCAGCTTGAGCGCTACTCTCCGCTTCAGGCGCAGATCCTCGGCCGAATAGACGATTCCCATCCCGCCGCGGCCGAGCACCGCCTCGATCCGGTAACCGAGGAGCTCGCTTCCGACGGGCAATTCAGCGCCGACCGACATCCC
>JBKPRD010000167.1:0-4870 GCA_046734415.1 Actinomycetota bacterium
GGTCGGCACCCCGTGCGTATTGGCGGCCGGCGAGCGGGCCAGGCTCGGGATGAGCAGCTCGCCGAGGCCCCGGACCGCGCTCCAGAGTCCGAGCGCCAGGCCTCCGAGGGGCACGAAGCTGCGATGCCAGGCGGCCTGGGCGGAGAAGACCGAGGCGGGGTCGCCGGTCGAGAGGCCGAGGTAGAGCACGTAGGCCGCGAGGCCGGCCGGGACACCGAGCAGAAGCCAGAAGATGTCCGGGCGGATTCGGCGGTGGCTGTACCAGTAGATGATCAGCAGCGGGACGAGGACGATCACCCCGCCGCTGCGGGTCGCTGCCGCCGCGGCGCCGAGCATCGCCGCCAACGGCCAGCGTTCCAGCCGCGCCGCGTAGATGGCGGCGACCGAGACCAGCAGGAAGAGCGACTCCGAGTAGACGGCCGAGATCACCAGGGCGCCGGGGAACCAGGCGGCGAGCCAGACGACGGTGCGGGCGCGCTCGAGGCCGAAGTCGAGGGCCACCAGGCGGTGCAGGAAGTAGAGGCCGCCGAGGCCGCAGCCGGAGGAGATCAGGATCCCCGCGATGAGGGGCGAGCCGAGCAGCTCACCACCGACCCGGACGAGCCCGGGAAACACGGGGAAGAAGGCGGCCCGGCCACCGACCTCATAGCCGTGGTTGGCGATCGCCAGGTACCAGGCCGCGTCGAACCGGGCCGCGGGCGCGACCAGCAGGTTCGCGAACGAGTCGGTGTAGGGGAGGGTCGTGTAGAGCGGATCGAGCCGTGCCGAGGTCGCGGACGCCCAGCCGAAGATCAGCACCGCGCCCATGCCGGCGGCCCAGACGATCGCGCGAGAGGTCCAGAAGGCGGCCCATGCGTCGCGTGCGGCAGCGCGCCGCTCGACGCTCAGGCCGGGAAGGGCGAGGGACTCAGCGGTGTCGACGTTCGGGTGGCTCATGGGGATTCGCCGGCGCCACTACGCTGCGCCCGCATGCGCAGCCGCACAATCCTGGCAACTCTGCTCGTCGCAGTTGTTAACGCGGCGGGGTGCGGCGGCTCCGAGCACGAGACGGTCAATCCGGAGAAGATGCTCGACGCGGCCGCGGCCCACCCGATCACGAGCGCGCAGACGGACATCGATCTTCAGCTTCAGGTGCGGGACCCGCGGTTTACGGGGCCGCTGCGGCTGCGGCTCTCGGGCCCGTACGTCAGCGGTGGGGGCCGGCAGATCCCCAAGTTCGACTGGCGGCTGAACGCCAGCGCGCTCGGCTTCCCGGTCGGCGGCCACCTGCTCTCCACCGGGACGAACGTGTACCTGACCGTCTACGGCAACAAGTACGAGGTGGGCACCGACAACGTTGCCGCGGCCAACGAGCGGCTCGCGGAGGCGGCCGCGATCCATCCGCGCTCGTGGTTCGGCCACCCCAGGGTCGAAGGGGAGGGTCATGAGGGCGGCGAGGACTGCGAGCGGATCTCCGCTCCCCTGCGTGGAGATGCGGTGGGGCGCGACCTGGCGCCCCTGGCCGCCGGACTCGGGCTGTCAGAGACCCCGTCGGTGTCGGGCACGGCGAGCGCCTGCGTGGGCTTCGACGATCGCGTGCTCCACGAGCTGAAGGTGGGAGCCGTGCTGAGTGGACCGACATCCGCTGCGCTCGACCTCGATGTGGAGATCAGCGACGTCGGGCAGCCTCAGGACATCGCAACTCCGGCACCTGGTGGTTATCGCCCAATTCGGGATCTGGCGCTCACATTGAATGATCTGGGTGTTTCAATCCCCTTAGGCTGAACGCATGGAGTCGAGCGGTAGAAGCCCAGAGGAGAGGAAGGCTGCGGCCGAGGCGCGCGCCCGCGCGCGCTCGGGCGAGCCGCCGGCCACCGGCGACGAGGAGCTGCGCGGCGGCAGCGGTCCCCGCGGCGCCGACGGCCCGATGAGCCGCCACTACGGCGGTCCCGACGTCTACATGCGGCGCAGGCTGATCGCCGGCGCGGCGGTGATCGTCGTGATCGTCCTGATCTTCCTGCTGGTCGGCGGCTGCTAGCGGATCACCGCTCGGCCTCGTCGGCGATCAATTTCGCCAGGGCGAGCGACGAGGTCGCGGCCGGCGAGGGCGCGTTGCGGACATGCAGTGCACGCTCGGTCCGGTGGACGATGAAGTCGTCGACCAGCTTGCCGTTGCGGTCGAGCGCCTGGGCGCGGATGCCGGATGGGCCGGGCAGGACGTCGCGGGCGCTGAGCTCGGGAACGAAGCGCCGTAGGTCCGAGACGAAGGCGCGCTTGCTCGCGGCGTGGCGGATCTCGGTCAGCCCGGTTCGCCAGAAGCGGCCCATCAGCTTCCAGGTCCCCGGCCAGGTGAGGTTGGAGCCGAGGTCGCGGCCGCTCAGGCGGGCGATCCGGTACGCGTCGCGCGCTCCCACCATCAGCGCGGAGGGGCCAAGCAGCACCTCGCCGTCGATCGTCCTGGTCAGGTGGCCGCCCAGGAAGGGGAGATCGGGGTCCGGGACCGGATAGATGTTGGCTCGCACGAGCTCTCGCCGCTCCGGCCTTAGGCGCAGATAGCCGCCGCGGAAGGGGACGATCCGCGGTTCTGCGGGGGCGCCCGCGGCGACCGCCAGCCGGTCGGACCAGGCTCCGGCGCAGCTGACCACGAAGCCGGCCTCGGTCGTTCCGCGCTCGTGCTCGACCGTGATGTGCTCCCCCGTGGGGGTGAGGCTCCGCACTCCGGCGCCCGTCACCACCGTTCCCCCCGCGCTTTCGACGTCTCTTGCATAGGACGCGGCGACCTGCGAGAAGTCCACGACTCCCGTCGCGGGCGAGTGCAGCGCCGCCACCCCTCGGGCATGCGGCTCGATCTCGGCGATCTCGCCGGCGGCGATCCGCCTCAGGCCCGGAACCTGGTTCTCGCGCCCCCGGCGCTCGAGCTCGTCGAGCCGCGAGAGCTCCGACTCATCCGCGGCGACGATCAGCTTGCCGTCTCGGCGCGCCTCGATGCCGCGCTCGTCGCAGTAGGCATAGAGGAGGCGGGCTCCCTCGACGCAGAGGCGCGCCTTCAACGAGCCGGGCGCGTAGTAGATGCCGGCGTGGATCACACCGCTCGAGTGCGATGTCTGATGGGCGGCCAGCCGGTCCTCCCGCTCCAGCACGCAGAGGCTCGAGCCGGGGTGGCGCGACAGCAGCTCGCGCCCCACGGCCAGGCCGAGAATGCCGCCGCCGATGACGACGACGTCACAGCTCTCCGGTGGCTCGCTCAAGACCGGCCCAGACTACGGCCGGACTAGGATCGCCACATGGCACTGCCGCTGAAGCCGCCGATCAAGCCGCAGCTGGCGCTCTCCCGCAAGGTCCTGCCGGAGGACGAGGGTTGGGTCTACGAGCCGAAGTACGACGGCTTCCGGGCGCTCGCCTTCGTTGACGGCGACGACGTCTACCTCCAGTCGCGGGGCGGCAAGCCGCTGCGCCGCTACTTCCCCGAGGTCGAGTTCCCGAAGGGGCGCTACGTGCTCGATGGCGAGCTGGTGATCTTGGACGACGACGGGACTGAGGAGTTCGACCTGCTGCAGAACCGTCTCCATCCGGCCGAGTCGCGGGTGAAGATGCTCGCCGAGAAGACGCCGGCGCTGTTCCGCGCGTTCGACGTGCTGGCGGTGGACCGCCGCAAGCTCACCGGTAAGCCGTTCGCCGAGCGCCGGGCGGAGCTGGAGAAGCTGATCGCCGCGGCGCCGGGCCGCAAGAAAAGCGCGTCCGGCTCGGTGGAGTTGACTCCGCTCTACAAGACGGCGAGGACCGCCGAGCCCCTGCTGCTCTCGGGCGAGGGCGTGATCGCCAAGCAACTCGACGCGATCTACAAGCCGGGGCAACGCAAGGGGATGGTGAAGATCAAGCGAGTGCGGACGATCGACTGCGTCGTCATGGGCTGGCGGCCGGGCAAGCACGAGGGGACGGTCGGCTCGCTGATCCTGGGCCTCTACGAGAAGGGGAAGCTTCGGCCGATCGGCCACACCTCCGGCCTGAAAGCGAAGGAGAAGAAGGAGCTGGTCAAGACCCTCGCCGAGTACGAGACCGGCGAGAAGGGATCAGGCGACCCGAGCCGCTGGGACGCGGATCGCGACCTGGAGTGGTACTCGCTCCGCCCCGAGCTGGTGGTCGAGGTGACCTACGACCACACAAGCGGCGGTCGCATTCGTCACGGCTCGAAGATCGTCCGCTGGCGCGACGACAAGGCGCCGAAGGACTGCAAGTTCGACCAGCTCGTCTAGCTCAGCTGGGGGCAGGTCCCCAGTGGATCACCTGGTTGGAGCGACCGAGTGGAGGATCTGCGGCCAGACGTAGACCTCCCAGGTCTCGGCGACGATCAGCATCGGCACGGCGATCGCGACGGTCACGAACGTCGCGGCGAGCAGCTGGTCCCATTGCCCTGTTCGGCTGGCAAGGGTCCACGCCGCCAACGGCAGGAAGATCGCGGTCAGCTCGAGCAGGGCGTGGGGCAGGGCGGTGAGGACGAGGAGCGGAACCGAGATGCCGAGGTCCCAGGAGATCGTCGAGCCGACGAGTCCGAGGGCGATCGTCTGGGTGAAGAGCGAGAAGCAGGTCACGCCGATCACCCAGGCGAAGGCGATCGGACGCGCTTTCTCATGGATCAGGCGCTTGAGACCGGTGTAGCGCTCCGCGGTCAGGGGCAGCGTGGCGCCGGCGATGAATCCCGCGACGCACGCGAACGCGTGCAAAGCCAGCACCAGGGAGTTGCGGCCCAGCACGCCGAGGACGCGCTCGGCGCTCGCGCCGCCGTGAGCGGTCGGCCCGTAGTGGAAGCCGTAGTCCGGCGTCAGGATCGACCCTGCCACGGTCACAGCGCAGAGCAGCCCAAGCGCGATCAGCACGGCACCCGCGAACCAGG
>JBKPRD010000168.1:0-4424 GCA_046734415.1 Actinomycetota bacterium
CGCCGCGGGCTCTTCTTCCCGCCGAGCAGCAGCACCCGCGCAGTGATCGAGGAGTAGCGGTCCACCGTTTCCTCGTCGAGCAGCGCGATCTGCTGGTGCTCCGCGAGGCTCGCCTCGAGCAGAGGCTCCATCTGCTGCCAGCGCTCCCGGCTGATCGCGAGACGGAGGATGAGCCGCACACACGGCAACGGCAGCCTGCCGATCGGGACGGGCGCGGCCCCGATTCCACGGACCATCGACGCAAAGGCGCCGCGCGAGTCGCCGGCGGCGAGGAGCTCGCGATAGCGGGGGATCCAGCCCGCACGGAACGAGCCGCCGACGGAGACTCCCGGCTCGTAGACCGCGACGCACGAGAACGCCGTGGAGCGCAGCGCGGTCTCGAGTGCGACGAGCCCGCCGTAGCTGTGACCGAAGACCGCGCCCGCGCCCGTCGCCGCCTGGACCGCGAGCAGGTCCTCCACTTCCTTCTCGATGCCGTAGTCGGGGCCTTGAGGCCCGCTGGAGCCCCGGCCGCGCCGCTCGATCACATGGACCGCAAACGACCGGGCGAGTGCGCGTGCGAGTGGAACGTAGTCCCGGCCGGTTGCAAGGGCGCCGCCGAGCACGATGACGCCCTCGCCTGCGCCGAAGCTCTCGCAGGCGATCGACGTGCCGTCCTCGGACCGGACGCTGGACCGGACGGGTGCGCCCATCATCGTCACCTGCGCGTTCGGCCCTGTTTGCCGGACGTCGAGTCGAGCTCATCCAGCTGCCCGAGCAGGCGTTGGGTGTACTCGGCGTAGGTTCGGTAGGGGACGCCCGCGTCGGCGACGAGCGCCGCGAATCGCTTCTCCAGCTCGCCTCCCCAACGCTTCACGAGCCCCTCGCCCGACGGCGTCAGCGTGAGCCGGCGTCGATTCCCGCCTGCCGGATCGGGCGCCACCTCCAAGAGTCCCTCCTCGGCCAGCACACGAGCCATCCGACTCACCGAGGGCTCGCTCAGCCCGAGTCGCTCGGCGAGCGCGCGCTGCGTGACGGCGCCCAGCGAGCGGACCCTGAACAGCACCAGGAAGCGTGCATAGGACAGGCCGGCCTCCTCGCGCAGGATCGCGTCTGCCGCTCGGTCGAGCCGCGCCGTCAGCGCGTGCAGGTTCCGGCTCAGGTCCTGTTGCACGAGGCCCCAGTATAACTTCGAGGTCTAAGTTAGCAACGCAATATATGCGATCGGTTGCGAAGGACAGCACCCGGCTGGAGCCTGGCCTTGGCCGGCATTACTAGGATGCGCGAGTGAGCTTCGACGACTGGATGCTCGCGCTCCACGTGCTCAGTGCGTTCTCCTGGGTCGCCGGGGTCGTCCTGTTCTGGGTCCTGATCGTCGCCGTTCGAGGTACGGACACCGCCGAGGGAACGATTCGGATGCAGCCGGTCGTCAACATCGGGAACGCGGCGGTCGGGCTCGGCATGGGCGGAACGATCGTCCTCGGGATCTGGCTCGCCTTCTCGGTCGGCGGCTACGACATCTGGGACGGGTGGATCATCGCCGCGCTCGTGCTCTGGGTCGTCTCCGCGGGACTCGGGCAGCGCACCGGCGCCGCGTACATGCAAGGCGCGGACAAGGCGCGCGAGCTCGAGACGGCGGGACAGACCGGGCCGAACGCGGAGCTCCTCGCGTTGAACCGGACGTCGCGTGGAGTCGTCTTCCAGCTTCTGTCGTCGGTCGTCGTGCTGCTGATCCTCATCGACATGATCTGGAAGCCGGGC
The DNA here is from genome assembly GCA_046734415.1 of Actinomycetota bacterium. Lineage (GTDB taxonomy): Bacteria > Actinomycetota > Thermoleophilia > Gaiellales > Gaiellaceae > DATBLE01. The sequence continues at coordinate 1,741 of JBKPRD010000168.1, forward strand.
GCATGAGCCTGCTCGCCGCCAATCGCGCGGACAGCTGGGACTTCCCGCTCTTCCTCCACGTCCTCGGGGCGATGATCCTGGTCGGCGGGCTCGTCACCACGGCGGGCGCGCTCGGCTACGCCCGGGGGGACGCGCGATTCCTTCGGCTCGGCTACTGGTCGCTCCTGGTCGTGTCCCTGCCCGGCTGGATCCTGATGCGGGCCGGCGCCGAGTGGATCTACTCGAAGGAGGGCTGGGACGATCTCCCGTCCGGGATCGACCAGCCGAGCTGGCTCGACATCGGCAGCCTGATCGCGGACATCGGCGGGGTGATCCTGCTCGTGTCGCTGATCGCCGGCGGCGTCGGCGTCCGTCGCCTGCGCGGAGGAAAGGGCGCCGGCCTGCTCAAGGCGACGCTCGTGCTCTCGATCGTCCTGCTGGCCGCGTACGTGGTCGCCGTCTGGGCGATGGCCGGAAAGCCGACCTAGTCCGAAGGCGTCACCGCTCGCGTGACGATGCGGTCGGCGAGCGTGGGCATTACGCGGGCGAGCGGGACGAGCTGGCGCACGGGGCCGACGCGGATCTCCTCGCGGTCGTGCTCGACGCCGGCGATGATCGTGTCCGCCACCACACCGGGGTCGATCTTCGGAACGTCGAGGTCGCGCGACTGCCCGGTGTCGACGACCGGCGGCAGCACCTCGAAGACCCGGATGCCGCGCGGCCCGAGCTCGGCTCGGAGTGAGCGGGCGAGCGAATGGACGGCGGCCTTCGTCGCCGCGTAGACGGCGAAGCCGGGGACGGCGGCGAGCGCGACCGCCGACGAGATGAAGACGACGGCCCCCTCGCGCGAGGCTTCGAGGAGAGGGAGCGCAAGCCGGGTCATGCGGAGAGCTCCGACGAAGTTGGTCTCGACGTCGTCGACGCTCTTCTCCCAGGCGTCGTCGGCGGAAAACGGATAGCCGCGGAAGAGGCCGGCGTTGTTGACGAGGACGTCCAGGCCTCCGAACTCGCCCTTGAGCCACGTAACGGCGGCCTGCGCCTCCTGGTCGGAGGTGACGTCGAGCTTGTGCGCGTAGAGGGTCGGAGTTTCCGAGCGCGCACGCTCGAGCCGCTCCTCGTCCCGGCCCGCGATGACGACCTGGTTGTTGTCGGCGAGGCGGCGGGCGAGCTCGAGCCCCATCCCCGAGCCGCCTCCGGTGATCAGAATCCGCCTTCCCTCGAGCTTCATCGGGCGTTTCCCTCCTCTGTTGCCAGCGTAGCCGCGAGCGGCTCGCCGTCGTCGACTTCGACGGTCTCCTCTCCTGCCAGGCGGGCTCGAACGCGCCCGAGCGCGATTCCGGTCAGCGTGGCGAGCGCCCCCGTCAGCGAAATCAGCGCCCACGCACGGTGGAAGTGGCTGAGCGCGTCCCCTGGGGCCGGCGTCCCGAGGACGACGATGAGGACCGAGATGCCGAGCGCGGCCCCGATCTGGCGGAAGCAGTTCGAGATCGCACCGCCGGTCGCATAGCGGGTGCGAGGCAGCTCGGCCACGGCGGCGCTGCCGAAGGCGGCGAAGCTGAGCCCGACGCCGGCGCCTGTCAAGAGCGTAGCCGGGAGGAACTCGTCGGCATACGACGGCTGCTCTCCCATGCCGAGCGCGAAGAGGAGCGCGCCCGCCGCGAACAGGAGGCCCCCCGGGACGGCGACGAGGCGCTGGCCGAAGCGGTCGGACAGCCGACCGCCGATCGGCGCGGTCACCGCGGCGGCGAGCGGGCCGGGCGTGAGGGCCACTCCGGCGTGAAGGATCGAGTAGCCCCAGACGCCGGTGAGGAAGAGGACGTTGCAGAGCAGGAGCGCGTAGAAGCCGAGCGCGAACACGAATCCACCGGCGTTGGCGACTGCGAACGAGCGCACGCGGAAGAGCGCGAGCTCGATCACGGGAGACGGGTGCCGGCCGGAGCGGCGGACGAAGATGCCGAGCAGGATCGCACTCGTCGCCAAGGCGCCGATCACCCGGCCCGAGGACCAGCCCCAGTCCGGCCCCTCGACGATGGCCAGGACGAGCGCTGCTACGCCGCCCGCGAGCAGCACCGCACCCAGGGCGTCGGGGAGCGCGGCCTGCGGCTCGCTGCTCTCGCGCAGCAGGCGGCGAGCGGGCAGTAGCGCCGGCAGACCGATCGCGAGATTGACGAAGAAGACCGAGCGCCAACCCTGCCAGTCGACGAGGAGGCCGCCGAGCGAGGGCCCCGCGGCGGCGGCGACGGCGCCGGTTGCCCCCCAGAGCGCGGTCGCGGTCGCCCGCCGCTCCAGCGGGAACTCCGGCAGGACGAGCGCGAGCGAGGCAGGCACGAGCATTGCGCCCCCGAGCGCCTGGACTCCACGCGCGCCGATCAGCAACTCGACCGAGTTCGACGCACCACAGACGACGGAGGCGGCGAGGAAGACGAACACGCCGAGGAAGAAGAACCGCCGGCGGCCGAAACGGTCCGCGAGCCGCCCGGCCGGGACGAGCGCGGCGGCGAAGACGATGTTGTAGGCGTTCAGGATCCAGGAGAGCCGGCCGAGCGAAGCCTCCGGGAACGAGGCGCGGATGTCCGGGAACGCGATGTTGACGATCGTGACGTCGAGAAAGGTCAAGAAGACGCCGACCGATGTCACGAGCAGGACCTGCCAGCGTCGGGCCATCAACCGTGCCTCGGGACCGCCGTCGACGGTTGTCGCTGGAC
>JBKPRD010000169.1:0-9767 GCA_046734415.1 Actinomycetota bacterium
GTGTCGGATACTCCCGGCCGGCCGCTCGGCCCGCTCGCCGGGGCGGTCACCCCGTCCGGCCGGCCGCGGCCGTCCGGGCTCGCGAGGGCGCTCGTCCGCGACCCGGCTGCCACTGTCCGCGCGCTCGGAGACGTCCGCCTCGCCCTGCGGCGGCTCGGGGAGGTGTGCTAGTGGGCAAGGTCCTGCTCGCCGCGCCCCGCTCGTTCTGCGCAGGCGTCGACCGGGCGATCGAGATCGTGGAGCGGTTGCTCGAGCAGCACGGCCCGCCGATCTACGTCCGTCACCACATCGTCCACAACGACCACGTCGTGAGCCGGCTGGAGGGCCTGGGCGCGGTTTTCGTCGACGACGAGGAGCAAGTGCCACCGGGTGCGATCTGCGTCCTGTCCGCCCACGGCGTCGCTCCGTCCGTGCGCGAGAACTGCGAACGGCGCGGGCTCCGGGTGGTCGATGCCGTCTGCCCGCTCGTCTCGAAGGTGCACGCCGAGGCGCGGCGCTACGCCGACAGCGGCCACCTCGTCGCGCTCGTCGGGCACCGGAACCACGTCGAGGTGATCGGGACGAGGGGCGAGCGGCCGGATCAGATCGTCGTCGTCGAGTCGCCCGACGAGGCGGCCGAGCTCGACACGCAGGGGAAGCCACTCGCGGTGATCAGCCAGACGACGCTCTCGCTCGACGACGTCGCCTCGACCGTCGAGGTGCTGGAGCGGCGGTTCGGCGACCTCCGCCGGCCGGGCGCCGACGACATCTGCTACGCGACGCAGAACCGGCAGGACGCGGTCAAGGAGATCGTCTCCAGGGGCGCGACGTTGATCCTGGTGATCGGCTCGCCGACGAGCTCGAACGCGCAGCGGCTCGTCGAGGTCGCGCAGGCGCGCGGCGCCGTCGCGACGCTGATCGACGACCAGGACGCGATCGGCGAGGACCTGCTCGCCGGTCATGCGGTCGTCGGCCTCACCGCCGGGGCATCGACCCCCGAGGAGCTCGTCCAGGCCGTGCTCGCCCGGCTCGCCGAATCCGGATACGAGCTGGAGGGCGAGGTCACGGTCGCCCGCGAGGACGTCCACTTCCGGCTGCCGCGCGAGGTGGCGGCGCGATGACGAGCGTCGAGATTCCGCACAGCGTCGCGGCGGCACTGCCGACCCTGTCGGTCTTCGACATCACGAACGAGATCTCGCGTGACGTATCTTCCACCGGAATCGACCAGGGGATTGCCTACGTCACCGCCGCCGTGCCCAGCTCGCTCGTGCGGGTGAGCGAGCGCGAGTCCGGCTTCTTCTGCGACATCGAGGCGCTGCTCGAGCGGCTCGTGCCTGCGTCGGTCGGCGACCGGCAGCGGACGCTGCTCGCCCTGCTCGGCCCGCGGACGGAGCAGATCCCGTTCATGGACAGCCGGCTCTGCCTCGGCCAGTGGCAGCGCGTGCTCCTCTTCTGCCTCGACGGCGACACCCGCGCCGGGTACACGCTGACCCTGCTCGGCTGAGAGCGCGGAACATATTTCGCCCTCTGCGGGGTTATCATCTGGCAATGAGACGGGCGCGCCGGCATCAGCGCCTTCTTTCGACCCTTGCGTTCGGGGTGCTGGCGCTCGCCGCCGAGCTCGTCGGCCGCAGCCTCACCCATCGTGTCGACGTCGGCCGCCACGTCGCCTCGCCGAGCTACTCGGGGACGGAGTACTACCCGATCCTGCTCGGGGTGGTGAAGGGGGCGATCGCGCTGCTCCTCGCCCGGCTGCTCTGGCGCGTGCTGAAGGCCCGCGCAGCCGAGCGCGCCGCGTTGCGGCTGCTCGGTGGACGCGCGCGCCGCCCACGCCTCAGGGTGACTCTCTCGCCGCGATTGACGCTGGCGTTCTTCGCTGTCACGGCGGTCATGTACCTCGTCCATACCGATGCAGAGGGCGCGGCGGCCGGCCGCTGGCCGCTCCTCTCGCCGTGGCTGCACTCGTCGGCGCTGCCCGCCTTCGCAGTGCTCGCCGTCCTCTGCGCGCTCGTCTGGGGCGCCGTCCGCGGCTGGCTCGCCGACTACGAGCAGTACGCCCAGGCTCAGGTCGGGCGTGCGCGTCGACTCGCGGGCCGCGGCGCGTTGCGCGTCTCGCGCCCGCGAATCGTCCTTTCGACTCCGCCCCGCAGGATCTTCGGCCTCGCCTTCGAGAGCCGTCCGCCTCCGCTCGCTGCCTAGACCCGCGGCCGCGCCCTGACCCTGCGCGCCGGTCTGACTCGTTCCCTGCAGGGAGGCAGCTGTGAACACCCAATCCGCAACCTCGGAAATCCAGCAAGTACGAACCCGGCCCTCGGCGCGAGCGATCGCCGTGCTCGCTCTTGGGCCGCTGACGATGCTCGCCGGCGTGGTCTGGGCGTTCGTCCAGCCATGGCGGGTGACGCTCCTGCATCCGCACGGCCAGGGCTTCTGGTGGCTCCTCGTCGAGCCGCCGCTGCTCGTCGTCGCGGTGGGCGTGGCCTTCGCCGTCATTGCGCACGGGATCGTGCGCGACCTCGAGGAGACCCGGGAGTAGTGCAGCCCCCGGCCGAGCACGTCCACTGGCTGTTCGCGACCGGCCTCCTGCTGCTCGGCCTGGTGCTGGTCGCCCAGGCGATCGTCGGCCAGGAGGTCTGGCGCCGGCGCAAGTGGCGCGCCTACCTCTGGCCGTCGCTCCTCTTCGGCCTCGGCGTCCTGATGTGGCCGGTGATGGTCTTCTTCACGAACTCGACGATCCACATGCTCGCGCACAGCTCATGGGCACAGGTGATGATGCTGGCGGGCGCGGCCGAGCTCGGGCTCGTCAGCGGGAAGCTGAAGAACGAGCTGTGGAAGCTCGCGGTGCCCGTGATGTTCGCGGTCTCGGGTGCCGCCTTCCTGATCCACGAGGCGAACCCGTGGTTCTACTCGCGCTCGGCGTTCGTCCACCACGTCTGCGGCTGGATGCTCCTGCTCGGCGCGCTCTTCCCGCTCGGCGCGGCGTTCAAGCCGCACTCGCTCGTCTTCAAGACCGGCTACGCCCTCGTCGTCGTCGGGCTCGCCGTCACGCTCTATACCGCGCGGGACGTCGCGGCCGTCTTCGGGCACCTGAACCCGAGTGCGGGGGTGGCCCACCGGTGAAGCGCGCTCTCGCCGTCGTGCTCGTCGCCCTCGCCCTCCCGGCAACGGCGTTCGCGCACGCGACGCTGGAGAAGACCAGTCCCGACGTCGGGCAGCGCCTCCGCGTCTCGCCGCGCGAGGTGCGGCTCGAGTTCGACCAGAGCGTCCGCGTTCTGGCGAACGCGATCCAGGTCCTCGACGCCAAGGGCCGGCTCGTCTCCGGTGCGCCGCACACGCTCGCGGGCAACCCGCGCGTGGTCGTGGCGCCGCTGAGGCGCCTGCCGCGAGGGGGCTACACCGTCCGCTGGGCGACGATCTCGAACGACAGCCACGTCGGGCGGGGCGTCTTCACGTTCGGGGTCCGCGCCGCCGCACCGCCGATCAGCCAGGCCTACGGCGCCTCCGGGCCGGGCAACTCGGAGCACGTCGTCCGCTGGCTCTACTTCATCTGCCTGGCGCTTCTCACCGGCGGGCTCGGGTTCCGGCTGTTCGTGCTGCGCGGCGACGCGACGCCCGAGGCCGAGCGGCGGTTCTACCGCGTCGCCGCCGTCGGGGTGATCGGCGCCCTGCAGGTCGGAACGCTGGCGTTTCTCCTGCGCGCCGAGGACGCGCTTCAGCTCCCCTTCACCGCGTTCCTCTACGGCGACCTGTCGCCGTTCGCCAAGGCGACGCGCTTCGGCCAGGCGTTCGTGGTCATGGAACTCGGCTTCGCGGTGGTCGCCGCCCTGGTCTACCTCGCCTGGCTGACGGGCCGCCGGCCGCTGCTCTGGGCCGCGTTCCTCCTCGCGCTGGGGCTCGGCTCCGGGCTCTCGCTCTCGAGCCACCAGTCCGACGACCGCGGCTGGCTGCCCTCGTTCGCCGACTGGGTGCACCTGTCGGCGGCGACGCTCTGGATCGGCGGCCTGCTCTCGCTTGGGCTCGTCGTCTGGAACGACCGCGCGCTGCGGCGGACGGCGTTCTGGCGCTTCTCCGAGCTCGCCGGGCCCCTCGTCGCGCTCGTCGTCGCCGCCGGCGTCTACATGACCTTCAAGCGGTTCCCGGCGCTCGACGACCTGTGGTCGGTCGCGTACGGGCGCCTGCTGCTCGTCAAGCTGGCGCTCGTCGGCCTCGCGCTCTCGTGGGGCGCCTTCCACCACTTCGTCGTGCGCCCGCGCCTCGACCGGCCGGCGGTCGCGCGGGAGCTGCCGAAGAGCCTCGCGGGCGAGGCGACCGTCGCGGTTGCGATCCTGCTCCTGGCCGCGATCCTCGTCGACTCGAAGCCGCCGGCGAAGCAGGCGCCGCCGGCGCAAGCCGCGACTCAGAGCGCAGTCGCGGGCGAGGCCGCGGGCGGGTGGCCCGGCACGCTCTTCGAGCCGCGGTAGATCATCGTGGCCGCGGTCAACGCAAGGAGGCCCCCGAGCACCGCGAGCCCGATCCCTGCCCAGAGGATCCAGGGGAGCTCTGCCCCGGTGGAGATCGAGGCCGACACGCCTGGCGAGCCGTCCGCGTTCATCAGGACGAGCGACCATTCGCCGGACTCGAGCTTCCAGGTGAGGGTGTGGGTGCCGCCGCCGGAGGTCGAAGCGGCCCAGAAGGTCTGGTCGGCCGGCCGGCCGGGGTTGCCGTTGCCGGGGTGGGCGACGTACGTGACCTTGAACGGGTCGAGGTCGACCTCCGTCGCCGTCGCGTAGGACGTATCCTCGAGGTACCGGTCGACGTCGGCCTGCCGGGCGATGCCGAGGAAGACCGGCTTCGAGGAGGAGGAGGCCGCCAGCCGCAGCTTGCCGGCGATCCAGCCCGGCACGTCGCTGCCGATGGTGACCTTGTCGGTCGCGATCGCGCGCCCCGGCGACGTGTAACGGTGCGTGCTCGTCGAGACGTAGCCGTTGCTGTCTCGCTGCGTCCGATCGGCCCAGATCGCCGTCCCGGCGGTCGCGAGCGCGACTGCGGCGACGGCGGCGAGAATCGCGCCCCCGACGATCAGGCCAGTGCTCTGGTGCCGCTGCTTCTGCTCCTTCATGGTGTCCTCTGCAGCTTCGCCCGCGGAGGGCTGTGCCGCCATAGAGCCAGCAGGTCTCTGGAGGTACGGATAACCACCTGTTCCCCCGGGTAGCCTCCGCCAGATGCGCTGGGCGATCTCGGGCGGAGCCGGCTTCCTCGGGCTGCACCTCGCGCGGCGGCTGCTGGCCGACGGCCACGAGGTGCGGACCCTCGACCTCGCGCCGCTCGACGACGCCGAGCTCGAGCGGGGCGTGGAGGAGCTGCGCGGCGACGTCCGCTCGGAGCGTGACGCGCGCGCGCTCGTCGAGGGTGCGCGGATCCTCGTGCATGCCGCCGCCGCGCTGCCGATCCAGGGGTCGCGGGACTCGATCCGCTCGGTGAACGTCGACGGGACGGCGACGCTCCTCGCCGCGGCCGCGGAGGCGGGCGTCCGTCGAGTCGTCCTCGTCTCGTCGACCTCGGTCTACGGCGTGCCGAAGGTGCACCCGATCCACGAGGACGACCCCCTCGTCGGGGTCGGCGCCTACGGCGAGTCGAAGATCGAGGCCGAGCAGGTGACGCGCGACTTCGGCCGGCGCGGGCTCGAGTTCGTGATCGTCCGGCCGAAGACCTTCATCGGCCCCGAGCGGCTCGGCGTCTTCGAGATCCTCTTCGACTGGATTCGGGAGGGGCGCCGGATCTACACGCTCGGCGACGGCTCGAACCGGTACCAGCTGCTCGCGGTCGAGGATCTCGTCGAGGCGATCGTGCTCGCCGCGCGGCGGCGGGCGGCGGCCGGCCAGACCCTGAACGTCGGCGCGAAGGAGTTCGGAACCGTGCGGGAGGACCTGCAGGCGCTGATCGACCACGCGGGGTCGTCGTCGCGGCTCACGCCCGTGCCGGCGCGGCCGGCCGAGCTCGCGCTGCGGGCCCTCGAGCTCGCACGCGTCTCGCCGCTCGCGGAGTGGCACTACCGGACGGCGCACCGCGACTCGTTCGTCGCGATCGAGCGTGCCCAGAAGGTGCTCGGCTGGTCGCCGAAGCTCTCGAACGCGGAGGCGCTCTGCCGGACCTACGACTGGTACCTCGAGCACCGCGACACGCTCGCCGCCGCCGGCGTCACTCACCGCGTGCCGTGGAACCAGCAGGCGCTCGGGCTGCTCAAGCGGATCAGCTAGGCACCAGGCCTATACTCGGCGCCGGTGGAGGCCTCCGCGTATCGCGACCGGTTCCCGATCCTCGCGCAGACGACCTACCTGATCAACCACTCGCTGGCAGCAATGCCGGCGGCCGCCGAGGACCGGCTCGCCGAGTACGCACGCATGTGGGGAACCCGAGGGATCCGCTCCTGGGGCGAGGGCTGGTGGGACATGCCGCTGACGGTTGGCGACCAGGTCGGGCGGATCGTCGGCGCCCGGCCGGGCACGACGTGCATGCACCAGAACGTGACCGTCGCCGTCGCCGTCGTCCTGTCCTGCTTCCGGCTGCAGCCGCCCCGCAACCGGATCATCTACGTCGAGGGCGAGTTTCCGTCGGTGCGCTACCTGCTGCAGGCGCAGCCGGGTGCGGAGATCGAGGTCGTCCCCGACCTGGACGCGTTGCTCGAGGCGATCGACGAGCGCACGCTGCTCGTCCCGCTCAGCCACGTGCTGTTCAAGACGGCCGAGCTGCAGGACGTCGAGGCCGTGCAGCGCCGGGCAGAGGAGGCCGGCGCCCACGTCCTCCTCGACGCCTACCAGTCGGCGGGCGCAGTGCCGCTCGACCTCGATGCCCTCGGCGTCGCCTTTGCGACCGGCGGCTCGGTCAAGTGGCTCTGCGGCGGCCCCGGCGCCGGCTGGTTGTACGTCCGCCCTGACCTGATCGACGAGCTGGAGCCGTCGTTCGTCGGCTGGCAGGGCCACGCGCGCCCGTTCGCATTCGAGCCGGAGCTCGAGTACGCCGATGGAATCGCCCGCTTCCTCACCGGCACACCGAACGTGCCCGCGCTGTACGCGGCGACCGCCGGCTACGACGTGATCGAGGAGGTCGGCGTCGACGCGATCCGCGAGCGCTCCCTCGGCCTGACCGACCTGCTCATCGACCTCGCCGACGACGCCGGCTTCGAGGTGACCTCGCGGCGCGACCAGGCCCGCCGCGGCGCGAGCGTGACCATCCGGACGCCCGGGTTCGAGGGCGTGCACAGGGAGCTCGCCGACCGGCAGATCCTCTGCGACTTCCGTCCCGACGTCGGCCTCCGGCTCGGACCGCACTTCTTCAACATCGAGGACGAGCTCGAGTTCGCTATCGCCCAGATCGCGGAGATCGTCGCCTCAGGCGTCCACGAGCGCCACCTGGGCGCCGCGGCGCGTTTCTAGTTCGGCGGCCTGGCGCAGAACCTTCGCATGGCCTATTACCCACGCACAAGAAGCCGCGTCTGGGCAGGACCGAGCCTCCTGACGATGATCTACCTGCTCGTCGGCGTCGTGGTGGCGGCCACGCACGACTACCTCCGGAACGTGGACACGATCAAGGAGGTCGTCTCCGCGATCCTCGCGGTCGTGCTCTGGCCGCTGCTGTTCCTCGGCATCAGCCTCCACGTCCACTGAGGATCTCGAGCAGACGCGAGGCGTACTGCGGCGCGAGGGGTTCGTCCTCGTGCTTGAAGTAGACGTAGAGCCGGGTGCCGCTGTCGAGCAGCGGCCGTAGCTTGCCCGCCCACTCGGCGAGCGCCGCATCGTCGTAGGGCGGCTCGCGCAGACGCAGATAGCGAAATGACGCATCGCCTTCGAGGGCGTTGACGACCGTTATGCGTCCGGTCTTCGCACGCGCCCAGGAATCGTGGCGAAAGTCGAGTGCCCACTCGAGCGCCGGGTCGAGGGAATCGAGCAGACGTGTCAGAAACGCATCGTCGTACGCCTGCTGGACGACGATGCGTACCGGGCCGAGCCTCTCGCCGAGGGCGCGCACGCGCTCGGTGAAGGCTCCGGCGCGGCCCGGGTGCGGCATCTTGATCGAGAACCGGAAGCCGTCGGGTGTCTCGTCCGCCCAGCGCCGGAACTGCTCCTCCTCGGGCAACCGGTATCCGGTGGTGTTCAGCTCGACCGAGTTGAAGCGTTCCGCATAGAAGCGGAGGAAGTCCCTCTGAGCCGTTCCGGCCGGGTAGAAGTCGGGCTTCCACGTCGGGTACGAGAAGCCGGACGTGCCGACATAGAGTCCGGGCACAGTCGCGCGCGTATCTGCCATCCGGTGAGTGATACCGGGTCGGCGAGCCGAAGGGCCGCTATGTCAATCGGGGTCGGTGACCTCTGCTCCCGCGAAGATGCCGATTCGGCGGGCGTTTCCGACCAGCTCGTTGTCTGCGAGTTCGGCCTCCGCTTTGTAGTCGCTGACGATCGCGTAGCCGTTCTGCCGTTCGAGGCCGGGCGTGCTCGGGTCCGGCTTCGTCCCCGACACGTGGTTGTCCTCGATCATGCACATGGACTGGTCGACGCAGGCGATCCCTGCGCCGACCGCGCCCGCGACCTCGTTCTTGGCGATCATCCCCATCGACATCTCGGTCATCGTGATCGCCTGGTAGGAGCTCGCGCTCACGTGATTGTCGTGGACTTCGGCGCCCGCCGAATCGATCACGATCCCCTGCTGGCCGCCGACGACCGTGCAGCCCTCGACCATGCTCATCCCCATGTCTGCGGAGAAGGAGATGTCGATCCCCTGTGTGTACCCGCCCGGCGAGTCGATCCGGCAGTCGCGGATCGTCACCCTGCTCCGGCGGACGTGGATGCCGTCGAGCGTCGCCCCGACCACCCGCACGTCGTCCAAGACGACGTTGCGGGCGCCGTCCACCTCGATCCCGTACTCGCCCCCGAGCGTGGCGACGTTGCGAACGACCACGTCGTCGGCGCGTACGACGATCCCGCCGCGCACGACAGTTCCGCGCTCGCCGACCAGGTGCTGCCGGCGGGTGATCACGATCGGGCCCTGATGGATGCCCGCGGAGAGGTGGACGGTCGGCGGCAGCTGCGACCACGCGTACCCGCCGGCGGTTCCGAAGACGGCGAGGACGACCACCGCCAGCCCTGCACCGAGCCGACCCAGCTCGCCGCCGTCGTCCGCATAGGACAGCCGGAGCAGCGGCAGTCCGGCGTGCCCGAGAACCTGGGCAAGGATCCAGGAAGCGACGAAGAAGACCAGCGCCGGCACCAGCGGCGCGCCGATCGCGACGCTCCGGGCCAGCACCATGATCAGCACGAGTTCGACGAGGCCGAGCGGCACCGCCACCCACCCCGACTGGTAGTCCAGGACCCGGTCGTACACGAGGTCGAGCGCCAGGCCGACGCCGATCATCAGTCCCGCGAGCTCGAGCGGCCACCAGGCAGGAAGCGCAACCGAGAGCACGCATGCCGTCAGCAGCGGCACGAGCGCCGCAGCGAGGCGCGACTGGAGCCTTCCACTCAGCGTGTACGCCATCGCCTCACCCGTCGAAGGAGGCAGCGGGCGGCGTACTTCATCCCGACGAGCGTGTCCGCGCCGGGGTGGGCCCACTGGCCGGACGCACCGTCCACTGCGAGCGTCCGGTAGTCGTTCGTCAGGCCGGGAACGGTCGCGTCGGGCGCGAGGACGATCCAGCTCTCGGCCGTCTCCAGCCCGTGCTCGCGCACGAGGTCGCCGAGCAGCGGGTCGGCCTCGAAGCCGCGCCGGAACCCGGTGGCGCAGATCACCTGCGGAGCGCCGTTCAGCTCCGGCTCCACCCGGAA
>JBKPRD010000170.1:0-7611 GCA_046734415.1 Actinomycetota bacterium
CGGAACCAGCGGCTTCTTGATGATCAGCGGCTTCAGGAACTGGATGCACTGCTCGCAGCCGTCCTCCTCGGACATGACCGGGTCCTCGTGCTCGAACGAGAGCACGTAGTCGTAGCCGACCTCGAGCAGCGCCGTCATCACCCGCCGCCACGGCACGTCGCCCCACCCCGGCACGCGGTACCGCGCCGCGCGGTCGCCGCGCTGCCACGAGCCGGTCGCCGTGACGCCGTCGATGTGGAGGATGTCCGTCTGGAGCTCCCAGTCCTTCGCGTGCGCATGGAAGATCCGTGTGCCGAACTTCTTGATGAAGACGACCGGGTCGATCATCTGCCAGATCAGGTGGCTGGGATCGAAGTAGAAGCCCCAGTCGTCGCGTCCCAGCCGCTTGATCGCCTCCTCGGCGGTATAGACGTTGTAGGCGATCTCGGTCGGGTGCACCTCGTGGGCGAAGCGGACGCCAAGCTTCGCGAACTCGTCGAGGATCGGGTTCCACCGCTCGACGAAGAGGTCCCAGCCCTCCTCGTAGATCTTCAGCCGCTGCGGCGGCCAGATGTACCAGCTCTCCCACACCGTCGAGCCGAAGAAGCCGACCACGGTCTCGATCTCGAGCTCGCTCGCGACGCGGGCGGTCTTGAGGATGTGCTCGGTGCCGATCTTGACCATCTCCTCCTTGTCGGAGGTGCCGGCCCACTCGTCCAGGCTCGCGTCGGAAAACGGCAGCACCATCTGTGAGAAGAGGTGGTTCGACAGGGCGGAGATCTCGATGCCCTTGTCCGCGAGCATCTTCTTCACGCCCTTGGCGTAGTCGATGTCCTCGGCCGCGCGGTCGGTGTCGAAGTGGTTCGACCCGCGCCACGCCGCGAGCTCGACCATCTCGTAGCCGAGCCCGGCCGCATAGTCCGCCACCTCCTCGAGCGGCTTGTCGTTGAACAGGACGGTGAAGAGCCCGATCTTCATGTGCGTCCTCCTCCGGGGACTAGGGGGTCGGGGTCAGAGGCGAGGGTCGAACACGTACTTGACCGCGCGCCCGGCGCGGAGGTCCGCGAAGACGCGCTCCCACGCGTCCAGCGGTACGACCTCGCTGACGAGCGGCTCCAGCTGTACTCGGCGTTCCTCCAGGAGCATGAGCGCGCGCCGCCACGACCGCGGCGTGGACGCATAGCCGGACGTGAGCACGAGCTCCTTCTCGAACACGGCGTCGAGCCGGACGGTGACGGGCCGGCCGAACACCCCGATCTGGACATAGCGGCCGCCGCGCCGCGCGCCCTCGAGGCAGGCCGAGGCGCCGCCCTCGCTCCCGGAGCACTCGATCACGACGTTGAAGCCCCCGTTCGCGTCCAGCTCCTCTGCCGTCGCCGTCTCGAACTCGAGCGCCCGCGCCGCGGCCAGCCGCACCTCATCACGCGCGAGCCCGCTGACGAGCACACGTCCGCCGAGCGCCCGCGCCACCTGGGCTGCGAGCAGCCCCACGGGTCCAGGGCCCGTGACGAGAACCTCGTCGCCGGCGCTGACGGTGGGCGGGTCGCACAGGCACTGGCAGACGCAGGCAAGCGGCTCGCACAGCGCGGCGGCATGGTCGTCGACTCCGTCCGGGATCCGGTGGAGGTTCCGTGCCGGGACGACGAGGGCCGCCGCGAACGCGCCGTCGACGAACGAGCCGATCGAGCGCCGCTCCGGGCAGAGGTTCGTGCGCCCGTCCCTGCACCATTCGCAGACGCCGCACGTCGAGAAGTACGTCTCCGAGACAACGCGCGCACCCAGCCATTCGTCGCTCACGCCGGGGCCGACCTCGGCGACCACGCCCGAGACCTCGTGGCCCATCGTCACCGGCGGCACCGTGCGGAACTCGTCGTCCACGATGTGCAGGTCGGTGCCGCAGACACCGGCGCCGGAGACCGCGATCACGACCTCTCCGGACCCCGGAGCTCGCGGACTTCGGTCGGAGAGGCCGACGTTGCCCGGGCCGGGCGCGAGCTTGGCGAGCGCCTTCACGCGAGCGAGGTCGAGGTCCGATCCGGGATCACCTCGCTGACGAGCCCGAACGCCGGCCGCGACCCGGCGCCGATCCCGATCTCGCCGGAGTAGGGGTGATCCTCGACGAAGGCCCAGTCGATCTCGACGCCCAGCCCCGGCTCCGTCGGCAGCTCGATCACGCTGTCGTGGACGTCGAGCGGATTCGTGACGAGCTTCTCCTGGATCTCGTTGTACGTCCGGTCGTACTCGATGATCGGGGCATTCGAGGAAGCGGCGACGACATGGAGGTTCGCGGCGATCGTCAGCGCGTCCGAGAACGTGTGCGGGATCGCGTGCAGGTGGTGGGCTCCGGCGAGGTCGGCGATCCGCTTGGCCTCGCTGATTCCGCCGCAGCGTGACGCGTCGGCCTGGACGACGTGCACGGCCCGCTTCTGGAGGAACGGGAGGAAGTCCCAGCGGGTGTACATGTTCTCGCCGGTCGCGATCCGCACGTCGAGCTTGTCCGCGAGCAGCGCGTGCCCGTCGACGTCGTCGATCGAGAGCGGCTCCTCGAAGAGCAGGACGTTCAGCTGCTCGAGCTCCCGGCCGACCCGGAGCGCGAGGTGACGGGTGTAGCACTGGTTCGCGTCGACGAGCATGTCGATCTGGTCGCCGACCTCGTCGCGGATGGCGTGCAGGGAGGCGATGTCGTTCTCGACCTCGAGCCCGACCTTGACCTTGAAGGCGCGGAATCCCTGGTCGACGAAGGCGCGCGCCTGCGCCGCTGCGCCCTCGGGCGTGTCCCAGTAGACGGAGCTCGAGTAGCAGGGGACGGGGTCGTGGAACGCGCCGCCGAGCAGCTGGTAGATGGGCGCGTCGAGCGCCTTCCCCTTCAGGTCCCAGAGCGCGATGTCGATCGCCGAGAGGATCGCGACGCCGACCGAGCGCGCGCCGTGCACCCGCAGGATCGACCCGTAGTAGATCTTGTCCCACAGGTGCTCGATCCGGTACGGGTCCTCGCCGACGAGCGCCGGCGCGAAGGTGTTGTCGCACAGCGAGGCGACCGAGCCGAGGTCGAGGGAGGCGCTGCCGAACGAGCACGGACCGTAGCCCGCGAGCCCGTCGTCGGTCGTCAGCTCCACGAACGCGGCCTGGCGGCGCAGCTTGTAGCCCGCGCCGCTCCGGACCCGGTGCTCATCCGGGATGAGCGTGTCGACGATGTGCGTCTTGACGCCGGTGATCCTCATCAGCCGAGCACCACGCGGTAGAGCTCCTCGAGGTCGGCCGGCGTCACCGGCCGCGGGTTCGTGGCGATGTTCCGGCTCTTCATCGCGTCCTCGACCAGCCGGGGGATATCGAACTCGGTCGCGTCGATTCCCCACTCCCGCAGCGTCGCCGGGATTCCGATCGACCTCAGCAGCGCGCGGATGTGCTCGACGGCGCGCTCCGCGGCCTGCTCGTCGGAGAGCCCCGAGACTTCCTCCCCGAGCGCCTCTGCCACGTCCCGCAGCTCGCGCGAGCAGGCGGGGGCGAGGAACGCGAGGCCCGGAGGCATGAAGATGCCGTTCGCGACGCCGTGCGGAACGCCGTGCCACGCCGTGACGGGCGTCGAGGCCGCGTGCACGATCGCGTTCGCGTTCATGTTGAACGCGATCCCGGTCATCGTGCTCGCGAGCATGAGCTGTTCGAGCGCGGCGGGTTCCCGCGTCTGCACGGCCTCGCGCAGGTTGCCGCCGATCATCCGGATCGCCGCGATGTTCAGCGCGCCGAGCAGCGGGTCGCTGCCGCGGTTCACGTAGGACTCGACGGCGTGTGCGAGCGCGTCGGCCCCCGTCGCCGCGACCACGTTCGGCGGCGCCGCCTCGACGAGGTCCGGATCGACCAGGGCGACCTTTGCGCCGAGCTTCCGGTCGGCGAAGACGAGCTTGAAGTGCACGTCCGGATCGGTGATCACCGCGACGAACGTGACCTCGGAGCCGGTGCCGCACGTCGTCGGGACGCAGACGAGCGGGGGGAGCTCGTTCGGGACGTTGTCCCTGCCGACGAAGCGCCCGATCGGCGCGCCGCTCGTCAGCTCGAGGCCGGTGCCCTTGGCGCAGTCCATCGAGCTGCCGCCGCCCAGGCCGACGAGGCCGTCGCAACCGCCGTCCCGGTACAGCGCCGCCGCCTCCGCGATGTTCCGGGTGGTCGGGTTCGACTCCGTCTCCGCGTACACGACCGGCTCCTGCCCCGCCTGTCGCATCGCGTCCGTGACCCGATCCACGATCCCGGCGGCCGCGACGCCCGGATCCGAGACGACGAGTGGTCGCTCGACGCCGAGCTCTCGAAGCCGGTCGCCGGCAGTCGCCGAAGCGCCGCGTCCGTAGAAGACCCTCGCCGGACACTCGAACAGGTGGACGCCGTCCCAGGCCATCAGCCGCCGGCGCCGTCGGTCGCGTGCGCGAGCGCGTAGAGGCCGAGGACGAACTTCTGGTTGCGGCTGACGATCTCGTCGGCGACCTCGGCCGCCCGGGCGGGATCGTTGGCGGCGACCGCCGCGAGCAGCCGCCGGTGGGACTCGACGCTGGGGCGCAGGTCGCCGAAGCGGCGGATCGCCGCCTCGGCGCCGAGCTCCATGTCCTGTCTCAGCAGCGCGCGGATGTCGACCATCGCCTGCAGCAGGTACCGGTTGCCGGCGGCCTCGGCGAGGACGAGGTGGAAGTCGACGTTCGCCTCCGGGTACTCGTAGGGGTTCGCGGCAGCCGCCTCCAGTCGCTCCGTCGCGCGCCGAAGCGCATCGACCTGCTCGGGCGTCGCCCGCTCGGCCGCGAGCGCCGCGAGCTGGACCTCGATCACGCGCCGGGCCTCGGTGAGCTCTTCCACCTCCTGCCGGACCAGCGGCGCGCCGGCGTACGGTCGCTCTGCCTGCTGCGGAGACGCGGCGACGTACGTCCCGCGGCCTGCGCGGGTCTCGATCAACCCGTTCGAGATCAGCATGCTGATCGCCTCGCGCATCGAGCCGACGCTGACCGCGTGCGCGGCGGCCAGGTCGCGGTGTCCGGGCAGCTTCGAGCCCGGAGGAAGCTCGCCGCTGACGATCTGTGCGCGGAGGCGGTTCGCGATCGTGGCGGGGAGGTTAGGGCGCCTGACGGCGGGCTTCAGCGACACGGGCGTTCCAATGTTCCGAACACAGAGGCGCCGAACCTAACATCCACGCGAGCGGGGAGTCAAAGCAAGATAGACAAGAGCGCGGCACCCTGATATACGTCGCGCCACCCCCGTGTTCGGATCAGTTGTGCACTGCCTGTCCTGCCACAACGCGCACCGCCGGACTGCGTGGGAAGGGGCGTCGTGCTCTCGACGGAAGGAGCAGGGATGACCAAGGACAACGAGGAGGGGCGCGCAATCCCTCCTGAGGGGCAGGACGGGGAGCCGGCGGACGAGAAGCGGCTCTCACGCGGGAAGTTCATCGCCGCGGCCGGCGTTGCCGGCGCCGGCTTCGTCGTCGGCGCCAGCCCGGCCATGGCGAAGAGCTGGAGCAAGGGCTCGCGGAACAAGGCGCTGACGGCACGCCAGCTCGCGCCAGGCATGGTCGGCGGCCCGACGGGCTTCCCCGGCGCCCGGCGCTACCAGTACCCGGCGAACTCGGAGGAGGGCCGGGCGGTCCTCGCCGCGAAGGCTCTACGCAAGGCCGGTAAGGCGCCCGACACCCTCGTCGTTCAGGCGCTGAACTTCGCCCGGCCGCAGTTCGAGAACAAGTTCCCGAAGGGCGCCGACGCGTCGATCGCCCAGATCTGGGAGCGGGAGACCGGGATCAAGCTCAAGTTCGTGGAGACGAACCCCGCCTCCGAGTACGCGACGAACATCCGCAACGCCTCCACCAAGAACGGCAGCTTCGACCTCGTCACCGGCGCGATCGAAGACACGGGGGACTACGCCGAGGCGGGGCTGCTGCGGCCGCTCGACGACTACGTCCACAAGTACCGACCGAGCTGGAACGACCCGAAGTACGGCTACGCCGGCGGTCGGCCGACGGTCCAGCTGTTCACGCAGTACAACGGCCGCACGTACTGGGTCGCGTTCGACAACGACACGCAGCCGTACGTGTACCGCTGGGACCTCTTCAACAACCCCAGGGAGAAGACGGCGTTCGAAGACAAGTACGGGCAGCCGCTGACCGTGCCGAAGACGTGGGACGATCAGGCGAAGATCGCCGAGTTCTTCAACCGGCCGAAGGCGAGCACGCCGTTGTACGGGTCGGTCGAGCGCAAGTGCCCGTTCTGGGGCATCGTCAACTGGGAGCACCGATTCATCTGCTCCGCCGACCCGAACATGTTCTACTTCAAGCCCGACGGGTCGGCGAACGTGAACAACACGGCCGGGATCCGCGCGGCTACCGAGCACCTGCGCTCGCTCGGTTGGTCGGAGCCGGGCGCGCTGTCGAAGGACTGGCTCGCGCAGTACCAGCTCTTCGGGGCGGGCAACGGCGTCCAGGGTGGGACGTTCCCGAACGTGACGAAGCTGATCCAGCCCGCGAACAAGACGCTGGACAAGGGCTTCGGCAAGTACCTGCGGACGGACGTGCAGCCGGGCCGGATGGTGAGGGGGAAGCTCGTTCGCCGGACGGTGATCTTCTACAACATCTCCTACGGCGTGAACGCGTTCGCGCCGAAGTCGCACCACGAGGCCGCCTACCTGTTCCTGCAGTGGGCGGGCGGCGCGCGGATGTACACGTACCTGACGGCGAACCCCGGCGGGTACCAGGATCCGCACCACACCATCTCCTTCAACGATCCGCTTGTGATCGCGGAGTACCAGCCGCAGCCGGTCCGGGCGCTGAAGGAGATCATCCCGCGAAGCGCTCCGGGCATCACGATCCGTGGGGCGCCGCAGTACAACCAGGCGCTCGACCAGGAACTGCAGAAGATGCTGACGAAGCAGCAGTCCCCGGAGCAGGCGATGAAGAACGTCGAGCGGCGCTGGAACCAGATCACGAAGCGGCTCGGAACCGAGCGACAGGCGAAGGCGATCAAGGCAAGCTACGCAGCGTTCCCGACCAAGGGCCGGTACGGACCCAACTCACCGATCAAGTAGCGCGGAGTCCGCTCG
The DNA here is from genome assembly GCA_046734415.1 of Actinomycetota bacterium. Lineage (GTDB taxonomy): Bacteria > Actinomycetota > Thermoleophilia > Gaiellales > Gaiellaceae > DATBLE01. Next base: position 7,042 of record JBKPRD010000170.1, read on the forward strand.
TCGATGACGGACATCGTCACCGAACACCCAGTCCGGCAGGCGCCCAAAAGGCGCCTGCCGGACTTTGGGCGCCGGTCCGAGAAGGTCGTAGCGGGCCTGTCGATCGCACCCGGCCAGCTGTTGATGTTCTTCATCGTCGCCTTCCCGGCGGCGGTGGCGATCTACATCGGGTTCACCGAGTGGACGCCGACGAGCGGCGACAACGTCTGGGGCGCCTACCACTACTGGCACTGGTTCGACGGCTACTGGGAAGCGCTGTCGAGCGGCAGCTTCTGGCACGCGATGTGGCTGACGGTGTGGTTCCTCCTGGTCGCCGTCAGCGTCGAGTTCCTGCTCGGCTTTGCGCTCGCGTTGCTGTTCCTGAAGGAGTTCCGCGGCCGCGGGCCGCTGACGCTCTTCTTCCTGCTGCCGATGATGGTCGTCCCGGCCGTCTCCGGCTTCATCTTCTTCATGATCTTCCAGGTCGACGGCCCGCTCAACCAGGCGCTCGCGGCGATCGTGGGCCACGACGTCGAGATCCATTGGCTCGACGATCCCGGGATCGTGATGTGGTCGGCGATCACGGTCGAC
>JBKPRD010000171.1:0-7142 GCA_046734415.1 Actinomycetota bacterium
GGCCTGCGGGGCCGGCCGCGCCCGAGGGCCCCGTCGCACCCGTCGCGCCGGTCGGACCGGCCGCGCCGCGCGGGCCGGCCGGCCCCTGAGCGTTCCAGGACAGCCGCGACTCGTTCTTCCGGCACGCCGCTCCCTGCTTGACCACCCTGACCTGCCCAGAGCCCTTCTTGACACAGGCGTTGATGACGGCGTTCGAGGGCCGCCGGCCGGACGGCTGGGCGGCGAGCGCGACCCCGGCGACGAGGGCCAGGGGCAGCGCGACGAGCAAGACGCGTCTTCGGCGAAGGCGCATGTGCAACTCCTCTCGGTCGATTCCGCCCACCGATACCGGCGGCAAACCGGAGCTACAGCTGCGCGTGCGCCTTCCGGCGCACTCTTGGCACGAAACCGTCTAGAAGTGGGCGCCGCGCCAGCCGCTGACGATCACGACCACGATCACGGCGGCGAGGACAAGCCGGTAGATCACGAAGATTGTGTAGTCGTGCCGCCGCAGGTAGCCGAGCAGGAGATCGATCGCGATCAGGCCGACGGCCGCCGCGGCAAGCGTTCCGACCACGAACGGCCCCACGGAGCCGGCGGGGAGCGGCTGGAGCACGACGTCTTTCACGCCCTTGTAGACGACAGCGCCGAAGACGACCGGGATCAGCAGCAGAAACGCGAAGCGGGCGGCTGAGTCGCGGTCGAGCCTGAGGAAGCGGCCGGCGGTGATCGTGATTCCGGAGCGCGAGACGCCGGGCATCAGGGCGAGGATCTGCGAGACGCCGATGCCGAACGCCGGCCAGAAGCCGAGCTGCCCGATCCCCTTCTCCTCAGGGAGACGGTCCGCGAGCCAGAGCAGCACGCCGAAGACGGCCAGGAAGATCGCGATCTGGTACGGCTGGCCCAGGTGGTCCTCGATCACCGACTCGCCGAGCGCGCCGGCAAGCGCCGCCGGGATCGTCGCGGCGAAGATCCACCACGCGATCCGCTCGTCGACGGTGCGGATGCTGCGCGCCGCGACGGAACGGAACCACGCGCGCACGTACCGCACGACGTCCGCCCAGAAGTAGGCGACCACCGCGACCAGCGTGCCGAGGTGAAGGGCGACGTCGAACGTCTTGTTGAAGTCCGGATGCGCCTCGAGGTAGTGCCAGTTGGCGATCCACGGCACGAGAATGAGGTGTCCGGACGAGGAGATCGGCAGCAGCTCGGTCAGTCCCTGCGTCACGCCGAGCGCGAAGGCCTGCCAGTTGCCGAGGCGTCCCGCCTTTTCCCCCACGTCCGCGAACGACAGGATCGCGGCGATCAGGAGCAGTGCTCCCGCGACGCCGTAGACCAGCCTCGGACGGATGCGCCGCCGCGGCTCGGCTGCGGAGGCGGCCGACGCGCTCACGCGCCAGACGCTAGCAGCGGTCGCAGCGGGCCTGTCTCGGTTGTCCCTGCAATTCGCTGCGGGCGGCACCAAGGCTTGACATCGGCCTGGCCGAAGGTCGAGGATCGGCTATCAGCCGCCGGTCGGGGGTGCGTCGGCGCGGCGGGGAGATCAACGAGGCGAGACGGCAATGAGGGAGACCGGGTCGCGGCTGCACCGTGGACTGCGGAGCCCCGGGCGCATCGCGGGAGGCATCTTCGTGCTGGCGGCGTTTGCCGCCGTCATCGTCGTGGCGATGCCCGCGGGAGCAGGCAGCACGAAGCGCGCGTTTCGGGACGCGCACGGCACTCGGGCGTTCTGGCACCAGACGTCGCTCAAGACGGCAATCTCGAGGTCGGCGGCCCGGCCTGCACTTCGCCTGCGTACGAAAGGCGTCCGTGCCTTCACGCTGAATCGTGCGTCACTGCGCAAGGTGCTCGCGACGGCGCCGAAGGAGTTCACCCGCGCGGCGCGCCTGCGGCCGGCGGTAATCTCACTGCCGGCGCCGAACGGGCGCTTCCAGCGGTTCGCGCTCGCCCGCTCGGCGATCATGTCGCCCGGGCTTCAGCGCAAGCACCCGGGGATCCGCACCTACAGCGGCCGCGGGATCGACGACGCGGCCGCGACCATCAACGCCGACATCAGCCCCTTCGGCTTCCACGCCTCGGTGCGCTCGCCGAACGGCGGCTGGTACATCGACCCGTTCTTCCGCTCGAGGCCAGACCTCTACGTCAGCTACCACGGGCAGCAGCTAAAGGAGCCGTTCCCGTTCGTCGAGCACGAGCTCAAGGACGGCGACGGCGAGGGCGTTGCGGCGGCCGAGGCTCCCGAGCCGAATCCTCCGACGGGCACGGTGCTGCGCAACTACCGGCTCGCGCTGATCACCGATCCGGGCTACTCGGCGTACGTCGGCGGCCCGGCCGCGGTCACCGCGGCGAAGGTCACGCTGATGAACCGCGTGAACCAGGTGTACGAGGACGACCTGGGGATCCGGATGCAGCTGATCGCGAACAACGATCTGCTCAACCTCAACACCTGGGACGCCGCGACCGCGCCGAACGGGCCCTGCGGCGCCGCGGCGTGCTTCACGCAGGCCCAGGTCACGGGTTGCTCGAGCACCACCCGGGCGCGCTTCGTGATCGGCCAGATCATCGGCGCCTCGAACTACGACATCGGCCATCTCGCCCTCGGCCAGCCCGGCGGCGGCGTGGCGAACCTCGGCGTCGTCGGCCGCTCCAACAAGGCCGGCGGGTGCACGGGGATCCCGACGCCGGTGGGCGACTTCTACGCGATCGACTACGTGGCCCACGAGATGGGACACCAGTTCAGCGGCAACCACCCGTTCAACGGCAACCAGCTGAACTGCTCGGGCGGGAACCGCAACGCCAACAACGCGGTCGAGCCCGGCAGCGGCTCCTCGATCATGGCCTACGCGGGGATCTGCCTCACCGATGACCTCCAGCGGCACAGCGACCCGTACTTCTCGCAGCGCAGCCAGCAGGAGATCACGACCTACACCTCCTCGAACCAGGCCGCGATCAACGAGGTTCAGACGGCCTCGCTCCGCCACTTCGGCGGCGGCAACGAGGTCCAGCAGGTCACGTTCGGCCCCGGCTACCAGCAGGCCTCCACGATCCAGCCGCTGACGGTGACGATCGGCGCCGCGCCCAGCGCGACGCAGCTCGGCGGCGCGACCGAGGACGGCAACACGGTCACCATCTCGACCGGCGCGGCCGGCCCGGTGCACAGGCTGCAGCCCGGTGACGTCGTGACGATCTCCGGCGTTCCCGTCCCCGAGTACAACGGCACGTGGACGGTCGACACCGTCCCGACGACGCGGTCGTTCACCTTCACCAACCCGGCGACGGGCCTCGCGAGGACCGGCGGCGGGACGATCACGCTCAACGCGCCCGGCCTGACCGAGGTCGGGAACACCGTCACCGTCCGGACCGCGGCGGCGCACAACCGCTCGGTCGGCGACGTCGTCGTGATCACCGGCGCGGGCGACGCCGGCTACAACGGCACGTTCACGGTCGCCTCGGTGCCGAGCGCCCGCTCGTTCACGTACGCGAACCCGACCGCCGGCCTGCCGACGACGGGCGGCGGCACGGTCACGTACAGCTCGCCCTTCCAGGTGCGCATCGGCGGGAACGACTCGGCCGTGATCGGCGGCACGAGCCAGGCGTACACGGCGACGAACGTCCAGAACGCGATCAACGCAATCCCCGGCTTCGCCGGCACGGTCACGGTGACCGGGCTCGCGTCGACCGGCTTCACGATCACCTACGGCGCCGCGTCGGCCGGCGTGGACGTGCCGAGTGCCCAGCTCGTCAATCTCAGCTGCGGCGGCTGCTTCGCCTCGGTCGAGGAGACGAACCACGGCGGCGCGAACGACTCGTTCACGCTGAACTACAACGGCAACGTCTCGGTGCCGGTCGTGAACGGCGTCAACTACACGGCGGCGGGGATCACGGCGGCGCTGACGCCGATCCTGCCTGCCGGTGCGACGGCGACCGTGGCCGGCTTCGGCGGCGGTGCCTTCAACAACACCGGCTTCCAGGTCACCTACGCCGGCACATTGGCGCAGACGAACGTGCCGGTCACGCTCGCGCTGCAGGACTTCACCGCGGGCGCGTCCGGCTTCGTCGGCGAGACCGACAAGGGCGGCCCGGTGGACAACCAGGGTTCGACGACGCCGACCGGGAACTCGATCCCGAACGCCTCGGCCCCGACGCAGTACACGATCCCGCTGCGGACGCCGTTCGCCCTCAGCGGCAGCGCGACGGATGCGGAGGGCGACCCGCTCGTGTACTCGTGGGAGCAGAACGACCGCGGCGCCTCGCCGAACGGGGCGGGCACGGCGCTGCTGAGCAACGTCAAGACGAACGGGCCGCTCTTCGCCATGTTCCCGTTCTCGGGACAGATCAGCGACGCGGACTCGCTCCTCTACGACTCGCCGGGCGAGAACCACCTGACCAACGACCCGACGAGGGTGTTCCCGGATCTCCAGCAGATCCTGGACAACAACACGAACGCCGACACCGGCTCGTGCCCGCAGGGGCCGATCGCACCGCCCGTCGCGCAGGCGACCACCGAGTGCTACATGGAGTTCCTGCCGACGAGCGACTACGTCGGCGTAGCGGGCGTGAACGCCGACCCGCTGGCCCTGCACATGCGCTTCACGGCGCGTGACGGCCGCGGCGGGAGCAACTTCGCGGACACGACGCTGCTGCTCGCGAACACCGCCGGGCCGTTCCTCGTCACCTCGCCGAACACGGCCGTGTCGCTCCCGGGCGAGTCGACGCAGACGGTGACGTGGGACGTTGCGAACACCGCTGCCGCGCCGGTCAACGCGGCGAACGTGAAGATCAGCCTCTCGGTCGACAGCGGCCACACATACCCGTACGTGCTGGCGGCTTCCACGCCGAACACCGGCTCGGCCTCGGTCGTGCTGCCGATGGTCGGGACGACCCACGCGCGCGTGAAGATCGAGGCGGTCGACAACGTCTTCTTCGACGTCTCGAACGCCGACTTCGCGATCACGTGGCCGTTCACCGGCTTCTTCCCGCCGATCGGGCCCGGGTTGAACTCCGCCAGGGCCGGTAGCGCCGTCCCGGTGAAGTTCAGCCTCGGCGGCGACCGCGGGCTCGCGATCCTGGCGGACGGCTACCCGGCGTCCGTCCAGATCAACTGCGTCACCGGTGCGCCCATCGGCTCGCCTTCGCCGACGAGCTCGGACGAGGGCCTGACCTTCCAGGACGGCCAGTACAAGTACGTCTGGAAGACATCGGGGAGCTGGGCCGGAACGTGCCGCCAGCTGCAGATCCTGCTGGTGGACGGGACGATGCACACGGCGCGGTTCAGCTTCAAGTAACCGCTGTGGGAGCCGGGGGCGCGCTGCGTCCCCGGCTCCGCTAGCCTCGGCACCGATGAGCGCGGACGAAGCGAAGATCGAGCAGACCGACGAGGGCGCGGTCGTCGCCTCGCCCGGCTGGTTCGTCCTGAACGCCTCCGAAATGGCGTGGATGCGCGACGACAAGGGCGGCGAGTGGATGGACTTCGGCAACCCGGAGGGGGAGTTCCAGCAGTACGGGATCGGGGTCCACGTCCTCCATCCGGGGCAGGTGAACGGCCTCTACCACTCGGAAAGCGTGCAGGAGGACTTCTTCGTGCTCTCCGGCGAGTGCCTGTTGCTCGTCGAGGAGGAGGAGCGGCGTCTGAAGGCCTGGGACTTCGTCCACTTCGCGCCCGGGACGCGCCACATCTGCATCGGCGCCGGCGACGGGCCGTGCGCGATCCTGATGGTCGGCGCCCGCGGGCCGGACAAGACGCTGCACTACCCCGTGACCGAGCTCGCGCAGAAGCACGGCGCGGCCGCACCGGAGGAGACGAACGACCCGCGCGAGGCCTACCGAGAGTGGCCGCGCAACTTCCGGCGCGTCCGCCCCACTTGGCCCGTCTAGCGCACCTGCGTACATTTGAGAGGTGGACGAGCACGTGCTGCTCGTTGAAGACGACGCCTCCATCCGCGAGGTCGCGACGCTCGGCCTCGAGCAGGCCGGCCTGAAGGTCACCGCGATCGGCGACGGCCGGGAGGGGCTGGCGCGCTTCCGCGAGGGTGGCGTCGACCTCGTGGTGCTCGACGTGATGCTGCCCTCGCTCGACGGCTTCGAGGTCTGCCGCGAGATCCGCCGCGAGAGCGGAACGCCGATCGTGATGCTGACCGCGCGCAGCGAGCTGCACGACATCGTCGTCGGGCTCGAGCTCGGCGCGGACGACTACATCACGAAGCCGTTCGAGCTGCCCGAGCTCGTCGCGCGCGTCAAGGCGGTGCTGCGGAGGGCTTCGCCTCCCGAGGGCGACGGGACGATCAGCATCGCCGGCCTGGAGATCGACCCCGGCGGCTTCACCGTGCGCAAGCGCGGCGAGGAGCTCAGCCTGACCGCGACCGAGTTTCGGCTCCTGCACGAGCTGGCCCGCCGGCCCAAGCAGGTCTTCACGCGTGACCTGCTGCTGGAGCTCGTCTGGAACTACGACTACCTCGGCGATTCCCGGCTCGTCGACGCCGCGATCCAGCGGCTGCGGGCGAAGGTCGAGGACGACCCGAAGCAGCCGCAGCTGATCAAGACGGTGCGCGGGGTCGGCTATCGCTTCGGCGGGGCATGAGGCGCCGCCGGCAGGGGATCGCGGCCGGGGGGTTCCGCCGGCGGCTGACGATCACGTTCGCGCTCGCGGTCGGGCTCTCCGCGGCGGCGCTCGGCACCGGGACGTACCTCGTCGTGCGGCACAACCTGCTGGCCGATTCGGTCGACTCGAGCGTCACCCAGACGAAGCGCAACCTCGGCGTCGCGCGGCTGCTCCGGGCATCGTCGCCCGACGAGCTCATGGACGCGTACCGCAGCCGCGGCGGCTTCGAGGCGGTGGTGACCCGCAGCGGCCGGGTCTACCTGACGGGCCCACAGGTCACGCTGCAGTCGGTTCCGGATGGCCTCCGGGAGGTCGTGGCCCGCGGCGACCTCGGCTACCAGCGCGCGGAGGTCGGCGGCAAGCGCTACGTGGTCACCGGCGCGCCCGCCGCGAACGGCACGCACCTCTACTTCTTCTTCTCCGAAGACGACCTCTGGCACGAGCTGGCGCAGCTGCGGAACATCCTGCTCGGCGGGATCGGCATCCTCGTCCTCCTCGCCGCGGTCGCGGGGGTCCTGCTGGCGCGCGGCACGCTTCGGCCCGTCGCACGGGCGAGCGAGGCTGC
>JBKPRD010000172.1:0-4914 GCA_046734415.1 Actinomycetota bacterium
GGTCCGCTCCTACCTCGAGGCGGGCATGAGCCCGCGGGCCGCACTCCAGCTCGCCGGGAACATCCTGGACGACCAGGACCGCGAGGACTTCGCCACGATCATCGTGGCCGTGTACGACTCGTCGGCCGGGACCCTCGCCTACGCGCGCGCCGGTCACCCGCCGCCGATCGTGACCGGCCCGAACTCGTATGAGCCGGTCACGGTCGCGTCCTCGCCGCCAGCCGGCGTCGGCGTGACAACGGGCCAGCGGCAGACCACGATCGCGCTGCCCCCGGGCAGCCGCGTCTGCTTCTACACGGACGGCCTGATCGAGGCACGCGCCGGGTCGGGGTACTACGGCCGCGCGAAGCTCGAGGAGGTCGTCGAGCGAGTCGGCGACTCGGCCGGCGCCCAGGATGTCGTCGACGAGGTCGCTCGCGCCACGACACGCTTCTGCGACGACGTTGCGGTCTGCATGATCCGGGTGGACGAAGGACCTCCCACCGGCGGCGTGCGTGTCGAGGAGATCGAAGTGACGCGCTCAGATCTGGAAACGACGCGGCTGCGCCGGTTCTTCGCGGCATGCGGCGTGAGCCCGGCGGATGCCGCCGTCGCAGTCCGGACCGCACGCCCGCAGATCGCGCGACTCGGGTCGGTGCTGCTCCGCGTTCGCCTCGCAGATCGGCGCTCTGGCGTGGACGTCGTTCCGGTCGCGACGGCGATCGAAGGAGCCGACGTCGTTCCGGTGAGCAACATTCGCTGACGCTCTGCAGATCTCTGACTAAGGTCAGGGAATGGCCGACCCGCGGATTGGCGACGTCCGCCGCTTCAACCGGACTGTCACGGAACGGGTCGGCGTCCTGCGCGAGCATTTCCTCGGGACCGCTCGCCCGTACGGTCAGGCGCGCCTGCTCTGGGAGATCGGCGACGACGGCTGCGAGCTGCGCGCGCTGCGGGCCCGCCTGCAGCTCGACTCCGGCTACCTGAGCCGATCACTTCGCTCGCTCGAGGACGCCGGGCTGATCACGGTCACGCCGAGCCCCGTCGACCGCCGCACGCGCGTGGCGCACCTAACGCGCAAGGGCAAGCGCGAGCGTGCACTGCTCGACCAGCGCAGCAACGACCTCGCGCTGTCGATGCTCGAGCCGCTCAACTCGAAGCAGCAACAGCGGTTGATCGACGCGATGGCGACGGTGGAGCGCCTGCTCACGGCCACGCTCGTCGAGGTGCGCATCGTGGATCCGGCCCACCCCGACGCGCAGCACTGCCTCACGTCCTACTTCGCGGAGCTCGAGCAGCGCTCGAAGACGAAGCTCGACCCCGCGACCACCGCCAGCGCGCAACCGCACGAGATGCGCATGCCGGACGGCCTGCTGTTGGTCGCCTACCTGCGCGGCGAGGCGATCGGCTGCGGCGCCGTGAAGCTGCACGGGCGCAAGCCCTGTGAGATCAAGCGCATGTGGGTCGACCCCGCTGCCCGGGGGCTCGGCCTCGGCCGGCGCCTGCTGACCGAGCTCGAGTCACTCGCCGGCTCGCACGGCGCACGTGTCGCGCACATCGAGACGAGCCGTCACCTGCCCGAGGCGATCGCGCTCTACCGCAGCAGCGGCTGGGTCGAGGTCGCGCCGTTCAACGAAGAGCCGTTCGCGGACCACTGGTTCGAAAAGCGGCTTGCGCGAACAGACGCTGCACGCAACCCGGAGTTCATGAAGTGATCCGCCCGTTAGGACGATCCTCCTACCTCGCATGTCTTCAAGGCCAATGGCGGAAAGCGGGGTATCGGACTTACGCTGGACCCAATGGCTCTGACTCGCTCGCGGCTGAGCGTTGCGCTTGCGCTTGTTGCCCTCTGCCTGGGTCTCGCCGCGTGTGGCGGCAACGACCAGAACAAGGACAACAGCTTCAAGGTCGGCGTCGACCAGGGCGGCAAGCGCAAGGGCTCGCCGGCGTCGGGCGTAGGCGCGCAGACCGAGTCGTCGCGCACGACGTTCCTGCTGTCGACCGCCAAGGGCAGCTTCCCGAACGGCCCGTCGCGCAATGCAACGGTCTCGCACGACCAGCGGATCGCGCGCTACATCGCTTACGAGTCGGACGCCTCGAACATCGTGGACGGCGACACCAACGACGCCACCGACGTGTTCCTTGTCATCCGCGCGGCCCCGTTCGGCCACAACGGCACGCCGTGGAAGCCCTCAGGCACGCAGCTGATCTCCAAGAGCCAGAGCGGCGCGCCGGGGAACGGCCCGTCCTACCGGCCGGCGCTCGACGGCGACTCGCACAACGCCCCGCACTGCGTTGCCTTCGTCTCCGACGCATCCAACCTGGTCCCCGGTGACACAAACGGCAAGGCCGACGGCTTCATCTACGACATCCGCAGCCGGCGCATCACCCGCGTCACGGTCGCGAGCACCGGCGCGCAGTCGAACGGCAACACGTTCGACATCTCGATCTCGGGCGACTGCGAACGCGTCGCGTTCACGTCCGACGCCACCAACCTCGCGTTGACGAAGGCCGGCAAGGCGGCCTGGGCCGGGGCGAAGACGAGCTCGGTACGCCCAGGCACCCACCAGGCATACGTGCACGTGATCAAGGGCAGCGGCCACGACGCCGGCTTCAAGGGCTTGACGTTCCTGGCGTCGGCGTCCAGCAAGGGCGCCGCGGGCAACGGGAACAGCGACGAGGCTCAGATCTCGCGGTCGGGCAAGGCGATCGTCTTCGCCTCGACGTCGACGAACCTGGCGAAGGGCGACAAGAGCGGCGGGTCAGACATCTACGAGCGCACGATCGTGCGCAAGTTCATGCACCTCGGCAGCGGCAAGGGTGTCCAGACGCTGCAGGGCGTCACAAGGCTCGTGTCCGCCAGCGGCGGCAGGGCCGGCAACGGCGCATCGACGCACCCCACCGTCACGGACGACGGCCGCTACGTCGCATACGAGACCGACGCCTCGAACCTGCTCCCCGGCGACTCCAACGGCGTGAGCGACATCGCGCGCGCCGACATGGGACACGGCAAGCCGAAGCAGGAATGGGTCTCGAAGACCAAGTTCGGCATCGGCAACGGCGCGTCGCGCGACCCGGTCATCTCGGACGCGGGCGAGTTCGTGCTCTTCGATTCCGACGCGACCAACCTGCGCCCGTCGGAGTCGGTCAAGCCCGACCCGAATGGAGTCAAGGACGTCTTCCTCTGGAACGCCCCCACGCGCAACGTCTCGCTCGAGTCCCGCGACGCCGACAACGGCTACCTGAGCTCGCCGTCGCAGCACCCGGCCACGAGCTCGCGCGGCAACTACGTGCCGTTCGAGTCGGCCAACCCGCTGATCGACCTGTCGCTGGCGCAGCAGCTGTTCCCGAAGCTGATCGAGGATCCGCATGCGCTCGACGCCGCGGCGATTCCCGCGCTGACGAGCCCGGACATCGCGGCTCCGCAGCTGCCGCACGTGGCTGGCGCCGCGACCTTCGGGGCGCCCGCGAGCTCGGCGACCGTCGCCGATGTTGCGAAGGCTGCCGCAAGCGCCGGGCAGCAGGTCTATCTCCGTTACCTCGGAGCGAAGTAGGAGGATCGGGAGATGCGCACCGCCCTGCGCATCGTCTGCGCCTGCCTCTTTTTGTCCGCCGTCATGTGCAGCCCCGCACTCGCGGCGGACTCGCTCTCGGTCTTCGCCGACAACAGCGTCATAGAGCTCGGCGGAACCACCACGCTCGCCGCCCATGCGGAAACCGATGCGGCGTTCGGCGGCGGCCACGTGGCGATGAAGTACGAGGGCGCCGCCAGCGACTGCGCGGCCGATCCGGCGGCCGACCCGGGCGTCGACACCGTCCCGCCCGGAATCACGCTGGCGGTGCCTCCGGGACTGGGCGCGACGGACGTCGGCGGCCAGATGATCCAGCTCGACGTCGGCCACTGGCGCATCTGCGGCTGGCTCGTGGACGACCAGGCCGGGACCGTCGTCGCGCAGGCCTCGACTGTCGTGCAGGTCGTGCCATACAGCGGGTCGCTGGGGATCAGGGTGGATCGCCACGGCCCGGTCTTCCAGTTCACGCTGACGTACGCCACCTCGTCACCCGCCCGCTTCTACGCGTCGGTGCAACGCGCGTCGAAGTCGTGCCCGCGCAACCCGGACCGGATGCCTGCCGGGTCGATCCCGCTCGTGGCACGGAGCGGCCGCTTCGTCGGCAGCGACGGCGGGGTCGGGCGCGCGATCGGCGCCAAGCGCCTCAGGGTGGGGCGCTGGCGGGTGTGCACGTGGCTGCGCGCCGATGCCGGCGCGGTCGGGCCCGCGTCTAAGACGTTCGCGGTGCGGGCACGCCCGCCGCGCGCCGTGCGCGTAGTCGGCTGATCAGCCGCCGCCGGGGAGCCTTCTTGGAACGGCGCCAGTCGCTGCAGGTCATCTGCGGCGGGATGTCCGTCTCGATGTAGAAGCTCGAGTCCGGGGTGCGTTCCATGTCTCCACCGTACGTCTGCATGGTCATCCTCCGCATCAGCCGAAAGGACAGTTGCGTGTAGTCCGACAGGAGGATTCGGCGTTCCCTCTTGAACGCCTCCCGGCCTATCTGTGTTCGGGGTTCGGGTAGTCGAAGCGGCAGCCCGCGTCCCATTCCGAGCGCTGGTTTCCGTGAACCGGAATGCCGCCGGCGTCCTTCAGGATCCGCGCCATGTGCAACAGGTTCCACGTCATGAACGTGGTGTTGCGGTTGGTGAAGTCGTTTTCGGGGCCACCCGATCCCGGGTCGAGATAGCTCGGTCCCGGGCCCGCCTCTCCGAGCCAGCCGGTGTCCGCCTGCGGCGGGATCGTGTAGCCGAGGTGCTGCAGCGAGTAGAGGATGTTCATCGAGCAGTGCTTGGCCCCGTCCTCGTTGCCCGTGATGATGCAGCCGCCGACGCGCCCGTAGTACGCGTACTGCCCGTGCTCGTTGAGGATGTGGCTGTTGCCATAG
>JBKPRD010000173.1:0-8488 GCA_046734415.1 Actinomycetota bacterium
ACGGCCGAGCCGTACCAGGCACGCGGGTCGCGGACGAGCGTGATCAGCGTGCCGTCGGGATAGGCCTCGAAGAACCGCCGGACGCTGTCCTCGTCGAGGTTCGTCCGCGGCGTGAAGGCGGTGACGATCTTCTTCGGGCCCGAGTAGACGTTCTGGTTGTCGAGCCAGGCGTTGAAGTAAGACGTGAAGTAGCAGTCGAATACGTCGCGGACGTGCTCGATCTGCCACTCGGCGACGCAGCGGTCGAAGACGAGCTTCTGGAGTCGCGGCAGGAAGACGAACGGGAAGACGTCGACGTCTGCGGTCTTCAGGCCCGGCTTGGTGTAGCCGCCGATCAACTGCTGCCCGACCTTGTCCTCGTAGAGCCGCCTGAACCACCGCCTCGGCGCGTCGGCGAGGTCGATCCGCGGCCACTCGGGCTGCTTCTTCCCGAGCTTGAGCTCGTACGGATGCGCGTGACACTCGGGATGGCCGTCGAACAGCCGGCTGAGGAGCGTGCCGCCCGAGCGCTGGATCTGCGAGCAGAGGACGAGCGGCTCGTGCACCGGTACCAGGTGCTCCAGGCGTGAGCGGCACAGCTCGTGGTACTCGCCCAGCTCGTCGAGCTGCTCCCACGGCTGCAGCTTGGCGGTCCCGGCCGCGTCGGCCATCAGCGCCGGGAGACTTCGGCCTGCTCGAGCGGCGCGGGCTCGGCCGGCAGCGCCGGGGCCTCCTCGGTCGGCTCGAGCGGGACGATCGGATCGCTCCGGAACCGCTCGCGGACGCGCAGGTAGAGCTCGTGGAGGACGTTCAGGGCGGCCTCGACCGAGAGCGCGGCCCGGAGCGCGAGGATGCGCGGCGGCACGCGGCTCTGCACCGGCTGGTCGGCGAGCTCCTCGATCGCCTCGGCCGCGATCGGCGCAGCCGGCCGGTCGATCCCGCGCGGCCGGACGAACGACTCGACGAAGGCGCGGCGGAGCTTCTCGCCCTCCTCGTCCTCGTCGAGGACGGAGCCCAGCTGGCGGACGTGCTCGTCGAGGTCGTTGGCCACATGGAGGAAGCCGCCGTTCTCCGCGAGCAGGTAGTGGAAGTGCAGCGTCGTGTCCTGGGCGAACTCGGGGACGAGCACCGTCATCACGCTCTTGCCGCGGACGGCGGCCTCGATCATCGCCGTCGTGTTCATGCCGACGACCGCGGAGCAGTGCGTGAGCGTGTCGACGAAGTCGTCGCGGGCCTGCTCGGCGACTGGATAGGCGCCTCGCGGCGGCCAGACGGCGACGTTCTCGAACCCGAGATCGGTCGGCCGGTTGCGGACGTTCGGGTGCGGCCGGACGATGACGTTCATCTCGCGCAGGCGCGGGTCGTCGCTGGAGCGCAATGCGGTCAGCCACAGCTGGATGAACTGCGGCTCCTCGTTGTGCGCGATGTTCCCGCTCGAGCACAGGTAGACCACGTAGGGCTTGGTCGGGTCGAGGTCGAGCTCCGAGAGCAGCTGCTCGCGGCTTCGCGTCGGCTGCCGCCCGAACCACTCGTCGAACACGTGGGCCCCGGTGACGCGGACGCGTTCGGCTGGAATCTTGTGCAGCTCGACGGCGTCGCGGGCCTGGATCTCGTTCCAGACGAAGACGAGCTCGGGGGCGTACTTGAGCGAGCCCTTGTTCGTCAGGTTGTCCCAGCTCGTCACGAAGATCCCGCTCGGAATCCCGAGCTTGCGTGCGCTCTTCAGGTAGTCGACCTCGCCCGAGACGTGCCGGAACGTCCCGGTCGTCAGGACGATGTCGGGCTTGACCTTCCGGAGGAAGCGGGTGACGTCCTTACTCGCCGGGACGGCGTCCTCGACCAGCCTGGTCGCGCGGAGCCAGCGATGCGAGAGCTCGCGGTTGACCCGCTTGGCGATCTTCCTGCCGATCCGGTGGGCGATGATCCGCGCGACGGGCTCGAACTCGCCGGGCCGGCCCATCTGCCTGAGGATCCGCTTGCTGGTGCGGAGGCGGAGCACGCGCGCGTTGCGGTACCGGGGATCCGCGTTGTGGGCGAGGTCGGCGAGCCCGCGGTTGAGCCAGGCAAGGGACGACCAGGCACCCGTGGGATCGCGCAGCGGCGCCTTGCCGTGTTTGATCGCCCCCGGATACGCGCCCTCCAGCTCGCGCAGCAGCTCCTCCGTCCGCTGCGGCGCGAGGTTCTTGAGGAGCCCCTTGTGCTGGTGGAAGCGCCGCTGCCGCCAGTCGCCCCCGCGCGGGAAGACGATGCGGATCTCGTGCCCGCGCGCGGCGAGCGCGGGGATGAGCAGCGAGAAGCGCAGCAACGCTCCGTGCTGGACGACGAAGAGGATGCGCAGCGGCCGCCTGCCTGTGCTCTCCGCAGGGCTCACGACGGACACGATAGCCGCCCTCCCGGCAGGCTCACCCTGCCCGCCCGCGGCGGTACGCGCCGTAGGCGGCGTTCAGTCCGGCATCGAGCGCCAGCACGCCCCGGAGCGCCACGGTTCGCGGCCGGGTCCCGCGCTGCACCTCTGCGCCCGCCAGCTCCTCGATCGCGGCGGCGCCCACCGGAGCAGCCGGGCGGTCGACGCCCGCGGGGCGCACGAACGACTCGACGAACGCACGCCGGCGTTCCGCGCCCGCCTCGTCCTCCTCGAGCATTCTCCCGAGCTGCCCGACGTGCTCGCCCAGGTCCGAAGCGACGTGGAGAAAGCCGCCGTTCTCGATCTTCAGGTTGTGGAAGTGCAAGGTCGTCTCCTGCGCGAACTCGGGCACGAGCACGGTCAGCACGGTCTTGCCGAGAATCGCCGCCTCGATCATCGCGGTCGTGTTGATCCCGACCACGGCGGCGCTGTGGGCGAGCGTGTCGAAGAAGTCCGCACGCGCTTGCTTCGCGACGGGGTGCGCGCCCGTTCGCGGCCAGACGACCGCACTGGGCCCGGGCAGGTCGACGCCCTGCCACTGCTGGTCGGCGTTCGGGTGCGGCCGGACGACGATCCCGATCCGGCACAGCCGCTCGTCCGCGCTCGCGCGGATCGCCTCGACCCACGACTGCACGAACTCGACCTCGCTCGGCCTGGCGACGTTCCGGCTCGAGCACAGGTAGACGAGGTACGGCTCGGCCGGGTCGAGCCCGATCTCGGCGAGGAGCTCCTGGCGCGTGCGCGAAGGCCGCCGCTCGAACCACTCGTCGAAGACATGGGCGCCGGTCAGCCGGACCCGGTCCCGCGGGATCCGGTGCAGCTCGACCGCATCGCGGGCCTGCACCTCGTTCCAGACGAAGACGCGCTCGGGCACGAACTTCAACGACCCCTTGTTCGTCAGGTTGTCCCAGCTCGTCACGAAGATCCCGGCGGGGATCCCGAGCTGCCGGGCACTCTTCAGCAGCTCCACCTCGCTCGAGACGTGGCGGAACGTCCCGGTCACGACCACCACGTCAGGGTCGAGCTCGCGCAGGAAGCGGTCGACGTCGGAGCTCGACGGCACCGCGTCCTCGAGCGACGACGCGACGCGGAGCATCCGCGCGGAGAGCTCGGCGTCCGTCCGCTTGGTCAGCCGCGTCGCGGAGCGAAGGAAGACCCGCCGCGAGAGCGGCTCGAAGTCGCCGCCCTTCTCCAGCCGGCCGAGGATGCGCTTCTTCGTCCGCCGCCGCAGGACGTCGGCGCCCGTGTACCGCGGATCGGCGTTGTGCGCGAGATCGGCGAGCGCGCGCGAGAGCCAGGCGACCCGGTACCAGCCGGCACCCTCCCGCTGGGGCGCGAACCCGTAATGGATGTTCGGGTACCGCTCGCAGAGCTCGTCGATCAGGCTCAGCGTCCGAGGCGGCAGCTCGGGCGGCCGGTCGGTCCGCCACTCCCCCCCGAGCACGAACGCGACATGCACGTCGTGGCCGCGCTCCGCGAGCTCGGGCAGCAGGAGCGCGAAGCGCAGGATCGCCCCCCGCTCGACGGCAAACAGGATCTTCAGCGGCCGTGCGGGCGGCTCGGGAGGCGGAGCCGGCGGCGTGGACGCCTCCAGCACAGCATGCGAAGGCGAACGGAGACCGGACACGCGGCAACGATAGCCTGTCGCCCGTGCCACCGACCCTCGTCCACATCGGCTATCACAAGACCGGCACGAACTGGCTCCAGGAGGAGGTTTTCT
The DNA here is from genome assembly GCA_046734415.1 of Actinomycetota bacterium. Classification (GTDB taxonomy): domain Bacteria; phylum Actinomycetota; class Thermoleophilia; order Gaiellales; family Gaiellaceae; genus DATBLE01. The sequence goes on from JBKPRD010000173.1 coordinate 4,104, forward strand.
CGAACCCGCGCACGGGCTACCGCTGGCTCGGCAAGCGCCCGCTGACGCATCCCGTCCACCGGCTCGTGCGCGAGCGAGCGCTGGAGTTCGACGCCGATGCCGTCCGGGCCGAGTTCGAGCCGATGCTCCGGTCGGCCGAGGAGGCGGGCCTCGAGCCCGTGGTCTCGTTCCCGCGGCTCTCCGGCCACGCGTTCTCCGGCGGCTACGACAGCCAGGAGCTCGCCGACCGCGTGAGCGCCGTGTTCCCGGGCACTCGGGTCCTGATCGTGATCCGCGAGCAGCGGAGCATGATCGTCTCTGCGTACAAGCAGTACGTGCCGGCGGGAGGCGTCTCCACGATCGAGCGCTTCATCGCCGCCGACCCCGAGAGCCGCCGCGTGCCGCGGTTCGACTTCGGCCACTTCGCGTACGACCGGCCGATCCGGTACTACCGCTCGCTCTTTGGCCCCGACTCCGTGCTCGTCCTCCCCTACGAGCAGTTCGTCGGCGACGGCCGCGGCTTCGTCGGCGCGATCGGCGAGTTCGCGGGCCGGCCGATCCCGGACGACGTACTCGACGCGCTTCCCTACGGAAAGCGGTCGAACAGCGCGCAGTCCGCGTACGCGGTCGAGCTCAGCCGGCCGCTCAACTTCTTCGGGCCGCGGAGCGACCTGAACCCCGCGCCGCTGCTCCAGTCGAAGCTGATCTTCTCACTCGCGAAGCAGATCCGGCGGCTCGACCCCTCGACCATGCCGATGCTGCACGAGCGCGCGGAGCGGAGCGAGGCGCACCTGCGGGCGGTCGTCGACGAGGCCGTCGGGGAGCGCTACGCCGAGAGCAACCGCGCGACCGCGGAGCTGACCGGGATCGACCTCACCTCGTACGGGTGGACGCTCTGATGGCCGACGTTCTCGTCCACATCGGCTACCACAAGACCGGCACGAAGTGGCTCCGCGCGGTGCTCTTCCGCGACCCGCGGACCGGGTACGGGTGGATCGAGAAGGACAGCTCGCCGATCCGCGCGATCGTGCGTGACCGGCCCCTGGAATTCGACGCCGGCGCGACGCGCGCAGAGCTCGAGCCGCTCGTCCACGAAGTCGAGGCGGCCGGCCTCCTCCCCGTCGTCTGCTGGGGACGGCTCGCGGGCCAGGCTTTCTCGGGCGGGCACGACGTGAAGGAGCTCGCCGACCGCCTGCACGCGGTGCTGCCCGAGGCGCGCATCCTCGCGGTGATCCGCGAACAGTGCAGCATGATCGTCTCCACGTACAAGCAGTACGTGAAGGCCGGCGGCGCGGCGCCGCTGCACGCGTTCCTGGAGCCCTCCGAGGATCAGGGCTGGCGCGTGCCGACGTTCGACTACGAGTACTTCGAGTACCACCGGCTGCTCGGGTACTACCGCTCGCTCTTCGGCGCGGAGTCCGTGCTCGTCCTCCCCTACGAGCAACTCGTCCGCGAGCGCCGGGAGTTCGTCACGCGCGTAGCCGAGTTCGCCGGGCGGCCGGTCCCCGACGACGTGCTCGACCGGATGCTGAAGTCGAAGCGGACGAACCCTGCCCAGTCCGCTCTGATGATCTCCGCGACGCGCCCCTTGAACCGCTTCGGTCCCCGGAACGAGCTCAACCCGTCCCCGCTCCTCGACTCGAGGCGCATCGCGGCCTTCGCCGCGCAGGCCCGGAAGAAGGTCGATCCTGCCCGGCTACCGGGCGGCCGAGCGCTCTCGGAGCGGAGCGAGCGCCGTCTGCGCGAGGCGGTCGCGGCGGCGGTCGGAGACCGCTACGCCGAGAGCAACCGCGCCACCGCCGAGCTGTTCGAACTCGACCTCGCCAGGTACGGGTGGCCCCCCTGATGGACCCGATCCTGATCCACATCGGCTACCACAAGACGGCCACGTCCTGGCTCGAGCACCTGATCTTCGACAACCCCGACACGGGGTTCCGCTGGTTCCACAAGAAGTCGCGGACGGCTCCGGTGCACCGCTTCATCCGCGACCGGCCGTTCGAGTTCGACGCCGACGCCGTCCGGGCGGAGTTCGAGGAGTTGATCGCCGAGGCGGAGGTCGACGGGCTCCAGCCCGTCGTCTCGTTCGGCCGCCTCTCCGGGCACGCGTTCTCGGGCGGGTTCGACAGCAAGCAGATCGCCGACCGGCTGAAGACGGTCTTCCCCGAGGCGCGGATCCTGATCGTGATCCGCGAGCAGCGCAACATCATCGTCTCGACCTACAAGCAGTACGTGAAGACGGGTGGCCTCTGCACGCTCCGCCAGTTCCTCGAGCCCGCCAAGGACGACTGGCGGATCCCCGAGTTCGACTACCGCTACTACGAGTACCACCACCTGATCGGGCATTACCAGTCGCTGTACGGACGCGGAAACGTCCTCGTGCTCCCCTACGAGCGGCTCGTCCGGGACCCCCGCGGGTTCGTCGCCACGATCGCCGAGTTCGCCGGCCGGACGCTACCCGACGACGTTCTCGACCGGCTCCCGTACGACCAGCGCTCCACGGTCGCCAAGCCTGCGTTGATGCTCGGCGTCAGCCGCCCGCTCAACCGGTTCGGGCCGCAGACCGACCTGAACCCCGAGCCGTTGCCGGGGCCGGCCGCCCTCACGGAGCTGCCGAAGACGATGCGGCGCTGGGACATCTGGGAGCAGCCGCTCGTGGTAAAGCTCGCCGCCCGCAGCGAGAAGCGCCTGCGAGCCCGGGTGGCCGAGGCGGTCGGGGACCGCTACGTCGCGAGCAACCGTAAGACTGCCGCCATGACCGGCCTCGACCTCGGCGCGTACGGATGGATGGTCTGAAGACCGCGGCCCCGGCTCCGACCGTGGTGGCCGCGCCGGAGATCCCCTACCCTCTGACGAAGCGGATCTTCGACCGCGTCGTCGCCGCGTTGCTGCTCTTCGCGCTCTCCCCGCTGCTGCTCGTCGCGTTCCTGCTGATCGGCCTGGACATGCTCTTCGTCCCGCGCGACCGCGGGCCCGTCTTCTACCGGGAGCGCCGCGTCTCACGTGGCCGCGAGTTCGACGTCCTCAAGTTCCGCGTGCTCCGCCGGGACGCGCTCGCCGAACTGGCCGGCCGGCCCGACAGCTACGCGCGGCTGTACGAGAACGAGACCGAGAACCTGACCTGGTCGGGCTCGATCATCAAGCGGATCTACGCGGACGAGCTGCCGCAGCTCTTCAGCGTGCTGCGCGGCGAGATGAGCCTGGTCGGGCCGCGCCCCTGGCCGGTGCCGATGGTCGAGAAGCAGGTCGCCGACGGCTACGACTACCGCATGCGGATGACCGCCGGCTGGACCGGGCCGGCCCAGGTGCGCAAGGACTCGGGCGCGAAGTCCCAGTCGACGCCGCTCGACCTCGAGTACGTCCACCTCTGCCAGTCGCTCAGCGGCCTGAAGCTCGTGCGCTACGACCTCGGGATCCTCCGCCAGTCGATCGCGACGATGGCCCGCGGCCGCGGCCTGAAGTTCTAGGCGACCTTCCGCGCGTGCCGGGTGCCGTTGAGCGTCGTGCGGCGCTCGGGCGGACGGTCGACCTGCGCCCAGCCGCGCTTCTCGGCGTCAGGCGTGCAGAGGCGGCAGACCGGCACTTCTGTGCCGCTTCCGTCGGAGCGCCAGTGGTCGAAGTTCTCGCCGAGCAGCATGCTGCGGCGGCAGAGCGCACACGTCACCATGCGCACAGAGTACGACGCGTGCCTGACGGAACCCTTCTACGCGCGCAGGCGCCGGTACCCGCGATGGAGGGAGCTGAGCCCCGCTTCTACCGTGAATGCCGCGCGGAGCGCGCGCGAGCCGCCGCCGGGGTCGGCGACGAGCCCCGCGAGCTCCTCGATCGCCTCGGCCGCGACCGGCGCCGCCGCCCGGTCGATTCCCGCCGGCCGCACGAACCACTCGACGAACCGCGCCCGGCGGACCTGCCCCTCCTCGTCCTCGTCGAGGACGTGTCCGAGTTGGGCGACGTGCTCGTCAAGGCTCGACGCGACATGGAGGAAGCCGCCGTTCTCGGCGAGCAGGTTGTGGAAGTGGAGGGTCGTCTCCTGCGCGAACTCCGGCACGAGCACGGTGAGCACGCTCTTGCCGACGGTCGCCGCCTCGATCATCGAGGTCGTGTTGATCCCGACGACCGCCTCGCTATGGAAGAGCGTGTCGTAGAAGTCGGCGCGCGCGTCGGAGGCGACCGGGTAGGCGCCGGCCGCCGGCCAGACGACCACGTTGTCGTGGCGGATCTGGTCGGCCTCGAGCTTGCTATTCGGGTGCGGCCGGACGATCACGCCGATATCGCGGAGCCGCGGGTCGCCTCCGGCGCGAAGCGCGTCCGCCCAGCGGGAGATGAATGCCGCCTCCCCTTGGGCCGTCGAGGTCGTACGCCGGACGCCGGGGGCGCCGACGATCGTCCCGCTCGAGCAGAGGTAAACC
>JBKPRD010000174.1:0-6065 GCA_046734415.1 Actinomycetota bacterium
ACCTTCGACGCAACCCGCGTGCAACCGTACGCATCGTCACGAACCGACACGAAACGTCACGAGAAGCAAGTCGGAACGACTCAGAGCCGCGTCAGACGGCACGTATCGACACGGAACGACACGAACCAGCACGAACGGCCGTCGACATGGAGTCGAACAAAGACCTGCGCTAGCCCGGTCGGATCGTCTCCGTCTGCCCCGGTCTTGCGGCGCTCGGGGAAGCGGACGAGACTGAGAGCATGACGCTCCAGCCCGGCGACACCATGCCTGCTGCGCCTGTCGACGAGGCGACCGTCGACAGCGGCGGCCGGCGGCTCGCGACCGGCATCGACGGCGTCCTCCTGCGCATGCTGGGGCCGCTGCAGGCGGATCACCGCGGCAGCCTGCTCGAGGTCGTCGACACGCGGCAGGACTTCTGGGACGAGCCGATCGTCTACGGCTACCGGATCACCGTGAGGTCGGGTCGGATCAAGGGGTGGGGCATGCACATGCTCCAGAGCGACCGCTACCTCACCGTGTCCGGCCGGCTGCGGGTCGTCCTCTACGACGGGCGGACGACATCACCCACCCACGGGCGGTTCGCGGAGTTCCAGTTCACGGACGAGACGCCCGGATTGCTCCTGATCCCGCCAGGGGTCTGGCACGCGGATCAGAACACGGGTGACAGCGACGCGGTCCTGATGAACTTCCCGACCCGGGCCTACGACCACGACAAGCCGGACAAGTACCGGATCGACCCTTGGAGCGGCGAGATCCCGTTCGACTGGACGCTCAGGGACTACTGAGCCCGTCTGCTCCACGGAGCCGGCAATGCCCGTCGCCACCGTCGTCCTCCCGACCCACGACCACGGTCCGCTCCTCCGCCTGTCGCTGAGGACGGTGCAGGAGCAGACGGTCGACGATCTCGAGATCTTCGTGATCGGAGACGGCGTCCCCGACGAGACACGCGAGCTCGTCGCGGAGATCGGACGGGACGATCCCAGGATTCGCTTCTTCGACAACCCGAAAGGGCCGAGGAACGGCGAGATCCACCGGGCGGCCGCGCTCGCCGAGGCGCGAGGCGAGATCGTCTGTTACCAGTCCGACGACGACCTGTGGTGCCCCGACCAGGTGGCGGAGCTGCGTGAACTGCTGACCGCCGCCGACTTCGCGCACACCGTCGTGTTGTCGATCGCGCCCGACGGGTCGGTGACCCCATGCCTCGCGGCCCTCGAGGCGGGCGTGCTCCGGGCGTTCATGCTCCGAGGATCGAACTTCCTGCCGCTCAGCGGCGTCGGCCACACCCTGGCGGCCTACCGGGCCCTGCCGTTCGGGTGGCGGACGACCCCACGGCCAATCTGGACCGACCTCTACATGTGGCAGCAGTTCCTGGAGCAGCCGGGGCTGCGGTTCGCGAGCGGATCCCGTCCGGCCGTCTTCAACTTCCCGTCTCCCGCCCGCCGCACCTGGACGCCGGCCGACCGCCTGAGCGAGCTCGAGCGTTGGTACGGGTTTCTGGCCGGCCCGGTCTGGCGTGAGCGGGAACCCGCCGTGAGCCGGCGGTGCGCGGAGGCCACCTCGCGCCTGCGCAGGCGGCTGAATGCGCTCGAGCCGCTCGCTCGCGCTGCGCGATCGCGCCGGATTCTCGGAAAGGCTCCACGGCGCCTCGGGTGGGAGCTGTGGGAGCGCGAGGTCCGGTCGCTGACAGGGTGGCTCGCGGGCGAGCTTCCGCCGCGGATCACCTGATCCGGCCGGCGTCAGGTCTACGCAGGTTCAGAGCCGGCGTCTCTCAGGTACTGGTGGACGAATGCGATGGCCATGCTGCCCTCACCGACCGCGGCGGCGACTCGTTTCACCGGGCTGAATCGCACGTCGCCGCAGGCGAAGATGCCCGGAACGCTCGTCTCCAGGAGGTACGGGTCGCGGTCGAGCTGCCAGCGTCCGGCGGCGCTCACGTCCGAGCCGGTGAGCACGTAGCCCTTCTGGTCGCGGGCGATCTCGGGTGGGAGCCACGCAGTTTCGGCGTCGGCGCCGATGAAGATGAACAGCCCACCCGACTCGAGCCGGGTCGTGTCGCCGGTGGCGGTGTCCTGGATGTCGATCGCCTCGAGCGAGGTGTCGCCGTGCGCGGCGATCACCTCGGTCCGGTAGAGCACACGGATGTTCGCCCGGGTGCTGAGCTGGTCGACGAGATACTGCGACATGCTCTTCGCGAGCGTTTCGCCGCGGTAGAGGATCGTCACGCTGCGTGCATGGGCCGAGAAGAACATCGCGGCCTGACCGGCCGAGTTGCCGGCACCGATGATGTGGATGTCCAGGCCGTGGGTGTTCGCAGCTTCGCTGCGCGCGGCGCCGTAGAAGATGCCTCTACCACCGAGGCGGTCGAAGCCCTCGATCGCCAGACGCCGCCAGGCGACGCCGCAGGCGAGGATGATCGTCGGAGTCCGCAGGATGTCGCCCCCATCGAGGTGCACCTGGTGCGTCGCGGCGTCGACGCGCTCGATCGAGCGGGTGACGAGGATCTCGGCGCCGAGCCTGCGTGCCTGCTGGAGCGCGCGGCTCGAGAGCGCTTCGCCGGAGACGCCCGACGGGAAGCCGAGGTAGTTCTCGATCCTGGATGACGTGCCCGCCTGACCGCCAGGCGCCTCACGCTCGATCACGATCGTACGGAGCCCCTCGGAGGCGCCGTAGACGGCGGCTGCCAGCCCGGCTGGCCCTGCGCCGACGATCACCGTGTCGTACTCCGCAGCCGTCGGCTCGGTCGCAATGTCGAGGAGTTCCGCCACCCGCCGTAGCTGCGGCCGCGCGACGGTCTTGCCGTTCACGACACGAACAGCTGGAAGGTCGCCCTCGGCCGGCAGCGGGCCCGACCACCGCTCCGCATCGGCGGGCACGTCCGGCTGGAGCCATCTGAACCGGATCTGGTTGTGGTCGAGGAATCGTCTCAGCTCGGCGCACGAAGCGTCTCGGCGATGGCCGAGGACGATCGCCCTGGCGGGGGCCGGCGTGGACGCGCGGGCCTGCAGGCCTCTGGGCCCCACCAGCCGGTTGTGCGCGAGGAGACCTATCCGCTCCCCAACCTCGGGCGCGGCTGCTGCGAGCTCCTGGTAGTCGTGCAGGTCGATCCGGAACACACGCGACGCCTCCGCTGCGCGGAAGCCGCCGGGGTAGAGCATCCCAAAGGCGATCGACATCTCGCCGAAGACGTCGCCCGGCTTCCGCTCGCCGATGATGCTCTCCACTCCGTCGACGCGCCTGACCACCTCGATCCGACCCTCGAGGAGGCCGAACAGCGCTCGCTCGTCACCCTCGTTCACGGCGGACTCGCCTGGCGCGAGCGTGATGTCCGCAACCACCCGGGACAGCCGGTCACGTTCGGCCGGCTCGAGGTCCGCGAACACTGCGATCCGACCGATCTCCTCCGCCGTCACCATGAAGTGTGCCGCCCGCTCCCGCTTCGTCCGTGCCTCACGCGGACCACGCTACTCCGCTGCCGCGGGTGCGTGCGGACACCCATCCCGGGGCCGCCTCGGCCCGGACACGCTGGTAGGGTCGACCTCGACGATTCCTAAGGAGGCACACGTGCTCGCGACGTACAACACGTTCGGCCAGGTGATGTGGACGATACTCGTCCTCTTCGCCTGGATCCTGTTCTTCTGGCTCCTCTTCGCCGTCTTCGGCGATCTCTTCCGGCGCCACGACCTCAGCGGCTGGGGGAAGGCCGCGTGGTCGATCTTCGTGATCTTCCTGCCGTTCCTCGGGTGCTTCGTCTACCTGATCACCCAGGGCCACAAGATCGGCGAGCGGAACCTTCAGCAGGCCCAGGCCGCGCAGGCGCAGCTGGACGACCACATCATGTCCGTCACCGGCTCGGGCTCGGCGGAGCAGATCGCGAAGGCGAAGGAGTTGCTGGACAGCGGTGCGATCACCCAGGCCGAGTACGACCAGCTAAAGGCGAAGGCACTGGCGTAACGTCAGGTGGGCGGCGCGTGCGCCTGGTCCGCCATGGCGGCCGACGCACGCGCGCGTCGCAGGTCGCGCATGATGTGCACCGCCGCGGACGTGAGCGGAGCCGCGAGCACGAGGCCGATCATCCCGAAGATGCAGCCCGAGGCGATCGTGATGATCAGCACGGCGAGCGGGTGCAGGTCGAGTGCCGTTCCCATCGCGAACGGCTGGAAGATGTTCTGCAGCAGCCCGTTCGCGAGGATGACGATCACCAGCATGATCAGTGCCGTCGTCGTTCCATTGGCGCCGAGGGCGATCAAGACGGCGAACCCTCCGGCCACGACCGCGCCGATGTACGGGATATAGGCGGTCACCGCGGTGACGATCCCGATCGTTCCCGCGAGCGGCACGCCGAGCGCGAGCGCGCCGAGACCGACCACCACGCCGTTGAAGACCGCGACGATCGTCACGCCGAGGAAGTAGCCGCGCAGCGACCGGAGGATGCCGCCGGTGATCGTGCGTGACACAGGCAGGGGCACCCCGAGGTGGCCGTCGATCCAACGCCGGAGCGTCGGCCCGTCCTTGAGCAGGAAGAAGACGCCGAGCCCCGCGAAGGAGAGGGCGAAGGCGAGCGAGGCGAGCCCCTTGATGCCGCTGATAACTCCCTTGGTCAGCGTCGAGATCACCTGCGGCGTGGTCGAGGAGACGTTGTCCTTCGCGCTCGACACGCCCGAATCGTCGACGCCGAGATCCGAAAGCCAGTTGCCGAGCTTGTCGGCGGCGTCGCTCAGGTTGCCGGAGATGGCGCCCTGCTGCGCCCTGATCCCGCCCAGGACGACGACGACGATCCCGACGGCGACCACGATCCCGAGGAGCAGAACGATGACCGCGCCGACCGCCCTGGGGACGTGATGGCGCTGGAGCCCGGCGACGAGCGGCGAGGCGACGGTCGCGACGATCCCCGCGGCGACCATCGGCCCACCGATGGTGTAGGTCGCGCCGAGCAGCCACGTGATGCCGGCGAGGAACAAGAAGACCCCGACGAGGAGCCAGGCGGTGCGGCCGAGGTCGCGCAGCCAGCGCGGCGCGGCGAACACCGTCGCCAGGTCCTCGAGCTGGGCCTGCCCGATCGGCGCCTCGGGCTGGGCCAGTGCCGGACGGATCGGAGACCGGATGCGCTTCCAGAAGCTCACGTTGTCGCGCCCGCTGTTGCTTCCACAGGACAGGAAGGTAGTCGGCGAGTCGGCCGCCACCACGAATCGGGGCGATCCCCCGTCCCCCGCGTGGGCCGGCTAGTAGCGGCGTAGGCGCTCACGCGCCCGCTCGTACTCCTCCTCGGTGATCGTCCCGTGGTCGCGGAGGTCGCGGAGCTTCTCGAGCTGGTCGACGACCTCCTCGTGCGTCTGCTCCCGCGGCGGCTGTGGACGGACGTCTCCGCCGACCGTGTGCACCCGGTCGGGGTCGATGCCGAGCATCCGCAGGCGTTTGCGCATCCTCGCGATCCCGATGCCCCGCCGGGGAAAGCGGCGCGCGTCGGGACCGGTGAGCGGTCGCTTCTGCACGAAGATCCGGTAGAGGGCGACGAGGGCCGTGGCAAAGCCGATCGCGAGCAGCAGGGTGACGAACGAGCGGCCCGGGCTGTCGTAGGTGTGCCTGGCGCCGAAGAGCGCGGCTCCGATTGCGGTCCCGATCGCCGAGCCGCACAGACCGATCAGCACCGTGAGCCAGAACGGCATCGGATCGGGGCCGGGAACGGCGAACCGGGCGGCGCTCCCGATCACGAAGCCGGTCATGATCGCGGTCAGCGCGGTGACGAGGACGTCCATCGCCTGAGTCTCGCTGCTCCGTCGTGGTCAGCGCGCCAACACGGCGGCGATCTCGAGCGTGCCGCGCAGGCCGGAGAGGTCGATCGTCGCAGTGCGCGCGTCGACTGGCCGGCGATGGCCGTTCACGCGCACCGCCCTGAGCCTCACGCCGTGCGGGAGGCGGAGCCGCAGCCGGAGGGTTCGCGGGGGATGCCGCGAGGGAACGAGGACGGTCCCGGAGACGCGGCTCCTGTCACGGTGGAGCGAGTAGGTGAGAGACCCGAAGCTCGTCGGGGCGTCGTTGACCGCGATCGTCTTCCCGCCGCCCAGCCA
>JBKPRD010000175.1:0-12162 GCA_046734415.1 Actinomycetota bacterium
GCGTGGTACATCGTCAACCCGAACGCCGGGAAGGTCGTGCTCGAGGGTTATCTCGGGGCGACCGGGCACGACTTCACGTACCCGGCGATCGGCGTCACCACGAGCGGCCGCGGAGTGATGGCGTTCACGGCCACCGGTGACGCGCTGAATCCGAGCGCCGCGTACGCGTCGATAGACGCGAAGGTGGGCGTCTGTGCCTGGAACGTCGTGAACGGCGGCCTGGGAGCCGCTCAGGACGACGGCTTCACGAGCTACAAGTCGCAGGTCGGTAACCCGCCGCGCACCCGTTGGGGCGACTACGGCGCCGCAGCGGTGGACGGCAGCTCGGTCTGGATCGCCAGCGAGTACATCGCCCACACGTGCAACTACGCGGGTCCCCTTGCCCGACCGACGCAGATGTCGAGCGAGCGCGCATACTGCCGGTGAGTGGGCCTGACGGAGAGACTCGCCCGGGCCTCGAGCCGCCATCCCTGGCGCACGTTCGGTGCCTGGATCGCCGCGATCGTCGTCGCGCTGGTCGCGGCGATCGCCTTCCTCCCCGGCAACCTGACGACGAACGGGCACGTGACCGGGAACCCCGAGTCGAAGCAGGCGGAGGATCTTTTCTACCAGCGGTTCCCGCCCGACAAGAACGGCGTCGACGAGCTGATCGTCGTCCGCTCGGCGCCGAAGACGGTCGACAACCCGGCGTTCAAGGCGTTCGTCGGACGGCTCGTCGCGCAGGGCAAGGCGACCGGCGTCGTCTACCACGCGTCCGTGTACTACGACACGCAGAACCCGAGGCTCGTCTCGAAGGACCGCCACGCGACGCTGATCGGCATTCAACGTCAGCGGGACGTCGACCGCCTCCTGAGCGTGGTCGAGCAGGCGGACGGGCGTCAGGGCTTCCACGTCGCGATGACCGGCGAGGGCACGCTCGACCACGACTTCAACGAGCTCTCGCAGCACGACCTCAAGTCGGGTGAGCTCCAGTTTGGGTTGCCGGCAGCGCTCGTGATCCTGATCCTCGTCTTCGGGGCGATCGTCGCCGGGCTCGTCCCACTGCTGATGGCGATCGTCTCGATCGTGGTCGCGCTCGGCCTCTGCGCGCTCGTCGCCGAGGCGTTCACGCTCTCCGTCTTCGTCGTGAACATGCTCACGGGAATGGGGCTCGCGTTGGGGATCGACTACTCGCTGTTCGTCGTGTCGCGCTACCGCGAGGAGCGCGGGCGCAAGCGGACCGAGCTCGACGCGATCGCCGTCTCGGGGGCAACCGCGAGCCGCGCCGTCCTGTTCAGCGGAACGACGTTCGTGATCGCGCTCGCCGGCCTGCTGCTCGTGCCCTCGAACGTGATGAAGAGCCTCGCCGTCGGCGCGATCTCCGTCGGCATCGTCTCGGTGCTGGCGGCGCTCACGCTGCTGCCCGCGATGCTCGGGAAGCTCGGCGACGGCGTCAACAGGCTCCGCGTCCCGTGGCTCGGGCGCAACATCGGCGAGGCCTCGGAGCAGGAGGGGCGCTTCTGGGGCAGGGTCGTGCGTGCAGTGATGCGCCGGCCCGCCGTGTACCTGGTCGCATTCGCAGCGCTGCTGATCGCTGCGGCGGTGCCCGCGTTCGGCCTCAACCTCGGCGCGAGCGGAGTCAGCACGTTGCCCGACCGGCTCGAATCCAAGCAGGGCTTCGAGGCGCTCGCGCGCGACTTCCCGCAGGTGAGCTCGAGCCCGGCTCTGATCGCGGTGGCCGGCGACGTTCGCTCGCCGCGCGTCGGGGCCGCGATCGGGCAGCTGCGGAAGGAGCTCGCCGACGGCCCGGTCTTCGGCCGCAGCGACCTGCGGATCGCGCCGGGCGGCAACCTGGCCGCGATCGGCGTCGAGATCGGAGGAGACAAGACCGGGGCGCCTGCGCTGGACGCGGTCCGCCACCTACGCTCGGTCGAGATCCCGCAAGCGTTCCGAGGCGCCGCCGCGCGCGTGCTCGTCGGCGGCGACACCGCCGACAACGTCGACTTCATCGACGCGATGAACTCGTGGCTGCCGCTCGTGTTCGTGTTCGTGCTCGGGCTGAGCTTCGTGCTGCTGACGATCGTCTTCCGCTCGATCGTGATCGCCGCGACGTCGATCGCGCTCAACCTGCTCTCGGTCGGAGCGGCGTACGGCCTCGTGATCCTGGTCTTCCGTCACGGGATCGGCAGCGGGCTGCTCGGCTTCCAGCGCGTCGACGCGATCGAGGCATGGGTTCCCCTGTTCCTGTTCTCCGTCCTGTTCGGCCTGTCGATGGACTACCAGGTGTTCCTGCTCAGCCGGATCAAGGAGCGCTACGACCAGACCGGCTTGACGAACGACGCGGTCGTCCACGGCGTCTCGTCGACCGCGCGGCTGATCACGGGGGCGGCACTGATCATCGTCGCCGTCTTCGCCGGGTTCGCGATGGGCGACCTCGTCATGTTCCAGCAGATGGGCTTCGGGGTCGCGGTCGCGCTCCTGATCGACGCGACCATCATCCGCTCCGTGCTCCTGCCGGCGGCCATGCGACTGCTCGGCAAGTGGAACTGGTATCTGCCGAGCTGGCTCGAGTGGCTGCCGCGTGTGCAGATCGAGAGCGACGCGGCGGAACGGCCGGTCGCCGCTTCGACCTAGACCGCGACGGCCGCAGGCCGCCTCGTCGCCGCCGGTCGGCGGTAGGCGAACGGATGGTGGAACGCCGCCAGCGCGTCCTCGGGCGCAACGTCGAGCTCGCCGAGGCGGTCGGTGGTGACGTGCCTGACCGTCACCTTCACCCGGCCGTCGGAGCTGTTCCAGAAGAGCCGGACGTCGAGGCCGTCGCCGGAGCGGTCGGCCAGCTCGACCCAGCCGTCCGTGGTGATCGTGCTCGCGGACATCGCTGCCTCCTTCGCCGTCGTCATGCGTCCACGATCGCACTCACGCCCCTGGGCGGGAATGGAGCCAGCAGGCGTCCTGTGGTGAGGCTGGCCGTACCTTCGCTACGGCACAATCACGCGGAGCTGCAGGGCACGGGCACCCCCGGCGCGCTCGGTCAAGCGGATCGTCACCGAGCGCTCGCCGCACACCTCGTAGTCGACCACTGTCCGTCGGCGTGAGGAGCGATCGGTCGCGAGGAGCGGCCGACCGTCGTCCCCGACGACGGTGACGACGCCCTTCAGCGGCGGGGCGACGATGCGGAGCGTCCCGTCGAGCGGGGTCGAGAGCCGGTGCGTCCAGACGGATCTCGCTCCGCGGACGAAGTGCACCCGCAGGAACTGCGCCGTCGGCGCGGTCCAGGGAGAGACCACGTCCTGCTCCACGGCGTCGAGCGCGGCCTGATCCGGGTAGAAGCTGCGATCGACGAGCGGCCACGTTGCTGCGTTTCCGAGCTTCGTGTCGACGAGGACGCGATAGGCCTCGGCGAACGCCTCGCCTGGATTCAGCTTGTAGAGCAGGGACTCGTCGCCGGGATAGGCCGTGTTCCAGCGGACCCGGTGGCAGACGTCTGCGGCAGTCGCCCAGCGTTTCGGGCCCCAGTCGAACGCGGACCACGGCGCGTTCGACCGGTTGCGGGCGACATGGTGGCCGTACTCGTGGCGCGCGATCTCCTCCGGTGCGAAACCGAGGACGGTCTCGTTCGTGACGATCAACCGGTCGTCGCCGTAGCATCCGACGGCGCCCCCGCCGCAGATGCGCTGCACCTCGGCAAGGGGAGCGACAAACGCCTTCAGCCGCGCCAGCTCTCGGCCGTGAGGCAGTGACGCGAAGAAGTCGGCCCAGCGCTGCCCCAGCGGCTGGTCGGCCGGGTAGGCGGCGGAGACGGACACGTCCACCGGCTCGCCGGTGGCCGCCGTGTAGACGCTGTCCGCCCACTGGACGTCCGCGATCGCGTCCCAACCGCGCTGCGAGAGCGCAGGCAGGAGGGCGGCGACACGAGACGCAGGCGCCGTCGACGACGGCGCCTGCGCTACCGCGACGGCCGAACTCGCGCAGGTCGAGAGCGCAGTCGACACGACGAAGAGGACGAGGAGCCGGCGCATCGCCGCCGATCGAACCACCGGCCCTCGCCGGTTTCTTCGGGGATTACCCTGGGTGAGCTGCAATCCCGGGGAAAACCCTGAGCCCCGGCGAGCGGCACTGTGCGACGATTGCCCATGGCCTCCACCGCCGTTACTGTCGCGCCGCGACGCAACGCGGTGCGCGATCCGGTGCTGCTCCTCCCCGTTGCCGTCGCGGCCGGGCTCGCGATGGGCTGGCTCGGCGTACGCCAGCACGTCTCCGGCGCACGGATCGCCGTCGACCTCGCGCTCGCCTGGAGCCTCGTCGGAGCCTCGCTCGTCCTGCTCGAGCGACGGCGCTGGCGCGGGTCGAGGTGGTTGCTCGCCGCCGCGGCCTTCGCACTACTCGGCGGCGACCTCGTGTGGGCGAGCACGGATCTCCTGTGGACACTCGGCCTGCTTCTCGCTTGGGCATGGGCGGCGCTCCTCGTCCAGCTCGGGTTGACCTTTCCCGACGGTCGTCCGCGATCGCGCCTGTCATGGATCGTCGTCGTCGCTGCCTACGTGATCGCCGTCGGCGGGCAGCTCGTCCTGGCGTTCGTCGCAACGGACCCGCGCAATGTGCTGCCCGTCCGGCCTGACGCGCAGATCGCGCACTGGGTCGGCCGGGCGCAGGAGATCGGCGGGATCGCCGTCGGCCTGACGGTGCTCGTTCTCGTCTCGCTTCGGGCGGCTGCGCTGCACGCTCCGGCGCGACGCGTGCAGGGCCCTCTGCTGGCCGGGGCCATGATCTCGGCCGCGACGGGTGTCGCGTGCCTCTCCTGGCTTCTCGCCGACGGTTCGGGCGCGACGACTCTGGACACGATCGCGCGGGCGGCAGCGCTGACGCTACCCCTCGGAGTGGCCGCTGGAATGCTCTGGTCACGGCTCGGCCGGCCGGAGGCGTCTGAGCTCGTCGTCGAGCTCGGAACCGATACCGAGGCCGACACGCGGGCACGCCTCGCCCGGGCGCTCGGCGACCCGACGCTCGAGCTGGCGTACCGTCTGGGCGACGGCCGCTACGTCGACGCAGCCGGACGAGTCGTCAAGCCGGCGCAGGGACCGGAGCGCGCGGTGACTGCACTGACTGCAGGTGGCGACGAGATCGCGATCCTGGTGCACGATCCGTCGCTCCTCGACGAGCCCGGACTCGTCGAGTCGGTTCGAGCCACCGCCGGGCTCGTGCTCGAGAACGAGCGGCTCGCCGCGCTGGTGCGCTCGCAGCTGGCGGAGGTTCGCGCATCGCGAGGCCGCATCGTGGCGGCCGCCGACGCCGAGCGGCGTCGCATCGAACGCAACCTTCACGACGGCGCGCAGCAGCGGCTCGTGACGCTGTCGATCGCGCTCGGGCGCGAAGCTGCCCGAGCAGACGCAAACCCGCCCGAGGCGCTCGCGCGTGCACAGGACGAGGTCGAGCAGGCGATCGGCGAGCTCCGCGAGCTCGCCCGCGGGATCCACCCGACGCTGCTCCGCGACGAGGGTCTCGAGGCCGCCGTCGCTGGGCTCGCCCGGAGGTCGCCGGTGCCCGTGAGCGTGCGTGGGTCCGTTCCGCCGGGCGTTCCGGAGACGGTGGCGCTGGCGGCGTACTTCGTCGTCGCCGAGGCGCTGACCAACGTCGTCAAGCACGCCTCCGCCACGGAGGCGTGGGTTTCGTTCGAGCGCGACGCCGGGAGCTTGATCGTCACCGTCCGCGACGACGGAGCCGGCGGCGCGTCCATCTCCGACGGGACCGGTCTCTCCGGACTGCGCGACCGGCTCGACGCCCTCGACGCGAGGTTGTCGATCGAGAGCACCGACGCTCAGGGCACCACCATCCGGGCGGAGTTCCCGTGCGGGCCGTAATCGCCGACGACGCCCCGCTGATCCGCGAGGGCATCGCGCACCTGCTCGCCGAGCATGGGGTCGAGGTCGTGCACCAGGCCGGAGACGGCGACGCTCTACTCGAGAGCGTCTCGGAGCTGCGGCCGGATGTCGCACTGGTGGACATCCGGATGCCGCCGACGCACACCGACGAGGGGCTCCATGCCGCCCGCGCGATCCGGTCGCGGTATCCCGACACAGCCGTGCTCCTGCTCTCGCAGCACCTCGAGCCCGAGTACGCGCTCCGGCTCGTCCGCGAGAAGCCGGACCACGTCGGCTACCTGTTGAAGGAGCGCGTCGGCCGGGTCGAGCAGCTGCTCGACGCCGTGCAGCGCGTCGCCGCGGGCGAGTGCGTCGTCGATCGCGCCGTCGTCGACGAGCTCCTCGCCCGGCGCCGCCGGGTCGACCCGATCGGGGCGCTGACGCCCCGCGAACGCGAGATCCTCGCCCTCATGGCAGAGGGGCGCTCGAACCAGGGGATCTGCAAGGCACTCTGGCTCAGCCCGAAGACGGTCGAGACACACATCAGAGGCGCGTTCACGAAGCTCGGAATCCGGGAGGCACCGGAGGACAACCGCCGCGTGCTCGCCGTGCTGGCCTTCCTGCAGCGCTGAGCGATCAGTGCCCTAGGCGCGCTCGATCGCACCGAGCTCGAGCCACGAGGCCAGGTCCTCGAGCTCGGCCTGCACGCCTTTGCTCATTGCTCGTGTGAACTTCACGTCCTCGTGGACGGCGTGCACCCGCAGGACGGAGGCTTTGCGGTCGGCGGTCGCGTCGACCTTCCCGATCAGGCGGTCGCCGTGAAGGATCGGCAGCGCGTAGTAGCCCCACCGGCGCTGGGCTGCGGGCTTGTACATCTCGAGCGTGTACTCGAAGTCGAAGAGCTCCTGGGTCCGACCGCGGTCGTGGACGAGCCGGTCGAAGGGTGACAGGAGCGCAGTGCGGCCCTCGAAATCGCCGTCGTCGATCAGCGACGGATCCACGCGCCACTCCCCCTCGACGCCTTCGACCACGGCCGGCTCGCCGACGTCGCCGACGTCCCACGGCTCCAGCGGAACGACGGTTGTCTTCGCACGCGCGATCCCGAGCGCGGCGAGCCGCCGCTCGTTCTTCGCCCGTTCAGCCTCTTCGGCCGACGGGACGACGACGTCGACCGGGTAGACCCGCTCGGGCAGGTCCCACAGCCGCTCCCGGCCGGCGCGCCCTGCGATTGCGACCTCGCCGCGCAGCATCAGGCACTCCAGCATCTGGGTGACGTTGCGGTTGTTCGTCCACCCGGTAGAGGCCCACGGCACCTTGCAGGTGTCCGGGATGTCGCGCGAGCTCAGCGGCCCGGACTTCGCCAGCAGCTTCAGGATGTCGAGCCGGAAGCGGTCGTTGTCGCGGAGCCAGACACGCGTGCGCTCGTACGGGGGCCAGTCGGATGCGCCGGCGAGGTAAAGCCCCACGTCGTCGATCGGCCGGATCAGCGCGTTGTGCTCGAACAGCGTCCGGTCCTCTTCAAGGGCGTGCCGGAGGTGAGCCGGTTCGTACGCCGAGCCGAGGCGGCTCCAGGCGACGAGGTCGGCGCTGGGCGCGATCGCCGCAGTGGGGTCGATCTGCAGCAGGGTCAGCTGCCGAACGACCGCGACCAGGTCGGTCGGCCGCGGCGCGTCGAGTAGCTGCGCCCGCACCGTGATGCGCCTGGCCTGCGACTTGGTGAGCCGGTGCACGGCAGCAAGGCTACGCGAGGTTGGCATATTCCTATATCGGTATGTATCATCGCCGACCATGGCACGGGCGGCAACGACAGCGGACGCGTTCAACGCCGTGGCCGAGCCCCGGCGGCGGCAGATCCTCGACGTCCTCGCAGGCGGAGAGCGGCCGGTGAACGATCTCGTCAGCGAGCTCACGCTCGCCCAGCCGCAGGTGTCCAAGCACCTGCGGGTCCTGAGGGAGGTCGGCCTTGTGGACGTCCGCGGCGACGGGAGGCAGCGGCTCTACCGGCTGAACGGCCGCGCGCTCAAGCCGATCCACGACTGGGTCAAGGACTACGAGCGCACCTGGGCGGAGCGCTTCGACCAGCTGGACGTCGTGCTGGAGCAACTCAAGGAAGAGGAGGCAGGAAATGGCAGCGATGAGTAGCGGGACAGCGACGGTGTCGCTACCGACCGACGAGCAGATCCTGATCACGCGCGAGTTCGATGCCCCCAGGCACCTCGTCTGGAAGGCGTGGACGACGCCGGAGCTCGTCAGGCGCTGGTGGCACGCGAACCGCGGCGAGGTCACGATCGCGGAGATCGACCTGCGCGTCGGCGGCAAGTGGCGCTACGCGCAGGTGGCCTGCGGCGTCGAGGTCGCCTTCCACGGCGAGTTCCGCGAGATCGTCCCCGACGAGCGGCTCGTCTCGACCGAGGTCTACGAGGGTTTCCCGGACGCCGAGGCGGTGGACACCCTCACGCTGACCGAGGAGAGCGGGCGGACGACGCTCACACTCCTCGTGCAGCACTCGAGCAAGGCGCACCGCGACGCCCACATCGAGTCCGGGATGGAGGCTGGCATGCAGGACGCGATGGACCTGCTGGAGCAGGTCGCAGCCTCGCTCGCCGGCTAGCCGATCAACGGGGAGCGGGACGGCCGACCACCGGCCCGCTCCCCTGCTCCACGTTGTCTTGCAGTTGGCCGAGCAGCCGGCGCAGCGTCTCCTCGTCCTCGCCGCCGAGACCAGCTCGCAGCTGCTGGTTGAAGCTGATCACGGCCTTCAAGAGGCGGCCGTGCAGCGCGTGCCCGGCTCGGGTCAGCTCGACCTGGACGGTGCGACGGTCGCGCGCGCTGCGCTGCCGCCGGACGAGTCCAGCCTGCTCCATCCCGTCGAGATGACGCGTCAACGTCGGGCCTTCGATCCCGACGGCGCGGGCGAGCTCGAGCTGGCTGCGCGGCCGCCCGCTCTTGAGCGCGTTCAGGATCAGCCAGATCGGAATCGAGCCGCCGCCCTCGGCGAGTGCGCCGTTGAACGCGCGGCCGACCGCCTTGGACGTGGTTGCCAGGAGAAGCCCGAGCGGTGGCCCATTTGGCCTCATCAGTCCATGGTAGAGCGGCGTTCGGCTAGGATACCAGTCGTATGCTAATTATTCGTATACGAAGTAAATCGCGACCGAAGGGATGAAGAGATGACGCTGTCCGCCTTGATGTTGTCGAGCTCGGACTGGCACGACCACGGCTGGTTCTGGCTGTGGCCGCTGGTTCCGCTGTTCTGGTTCTTCGTGGTCTTCCTGTTCCTGCGGCTGTTCTTCTGGCGCGGGCGGCGTGGCCCGTGGGCCTACGGCTACCGGGGCCCGGATGCCCGGGCGATCCTCGCCGAGCGCTACGCGCGAGGGGAGATCACCTACGACGAGTACCGCGAGCGGCTTGGCCATCTCGAGCCGTGAGAGGCATCGGTAGGGTGCCCGAATGGGCCGTCTCGCAGCCACGACGGCCATGGCCGCGACTCTGGCACTTGGGCCTCCGCCGGCGACCGTCCAGGTCCATTTCCCACGCGACCACTTCGGCCATCCCCGAGCGTCGATCGAGTGGTGGTATTTCACGGCCGTCGCCCATGACAAGGCCGGGACGCCGTACTCGGTCTTCTTCACGCTGTTCTCGAGTAGGGGCGCGCTCGTACCGGTGGCCCAGGTTCGGAATCTCGAGACCGGCGCGCTGGTCGGCCACAGCGAGGAGCTCGCTCCTGGCCGGGTCGGCACTTCAGCAGTGGACGTGAAGGCAGGCCGCGCCCGGCTGGACTACCGGCCGCGGTCGGACACATGGTCGTTCTCGGCCGCTGGCCGCGGCTTCGCCGTCTCGCTGGCCCAGCACCCGGAGAAGCCCTACGCGCTTCACGGGGACAGCACCGGCCTGATCCGGCAGTCGCTCGGCGGAAGCTCCCATTACTACTCGGCCACACGCATGGACGCCAGCGGAACACTCCGCATCGGGGGCAAGAGCGTTCGACTCGCCGGGGAGAGCTGGCTCGATCACCAGTGGGGCGACTACCGAGACGACCCCAGGGCGTTCAACTGGGACTGGTTCTCCTGCCGCTTCGACGACCGCTCGGAGCTCATGCTCTACCAGTTTCGCGACCGAGTCACCGGCCGGCCCCTCGCCCGGTTCCGAAACGGGACGTACGTTTCGAGGAGCGGACGCACGACCGCCGTCGCCAACTTCGAGGCCCGCGACGGCCGGCGTGCCCTCCGTGCGGCCGGACACGAATGGCCGCTGGACTGGCAGCTCGAGGTGCCGGAGCTGAAGCTGACCGAGAGCCTGCGTTCGGTGCTTCGAGACCAGCTCGTCCGCAACACGGTCGTCCCGACCTTCTGGGAAGGCGTCGCCCGCGCGACCGGCACTCGCCCGGGCACCTGTTTCGTCGAGCTCTCTTACCGCTAGGCAGCCAGCCGTCCTGCGGACTCGAAGGTCCTCAGGACGGTTGGTTGAACTTCAGACAGTCGAGGGGCGCGTCTCGAGCGCCGGCTTCACGTCGGCCTCGACCACGCGACTGCCCCAGATGTCGAGCGCGAGAACGATCAGGTTCGCGCCGAGGGTCGCCCCGAGGATCGCCGTGACGAGCGCAAGCAGCCCAGTTCCGGCGTGGAAGCCCAGCAGCGCGCCGGCAAGCGCACCCGCCATGGCCCACGCGAGACCGAACCTCTTCCGCCGGTCGCGGTCGACCCAGGCGAGGTAGATCCCGAGGCCGATCGGAACACCGATCGAGAGCACGGCGAGGGTCGCGTCGTCGAGCGGCACCGTCGGGAACGCCAGCAGCACGACGACGACGCCTGCGAGCCAGCCGGCGAGGCCGAGCACGACCGGGAACACCGAGCGGAGCAGCACGCTCGCCGTGCGGCCGATCCGTCCCCGCTTCCGGCTGCGGCGCCACAGCAGCAGCAGCGACAGGAGCGCGATCACGGGCAGGCCGTAGAACGTCCCGGCGAAGCCCTTGCCGAGGCCGGTGTGGCCCACATCGGGCGTGAAGTCGATCTTCGCCGGGGTGTAGAGGGACGTGTCGACCCTCCCGGTGTCGAGGTAGGTGTTCAACAGCCGCGTGCTCGCCGTCGGCTCGTAGGTCCAGAACGTGTCGGAGTGGCCCAGCTGCGAGAGCAGGACCTTCTTGCCGTTGCGGAGGTGGGGCAGCAGCTCCTCGATCCCGAACTTCGCCGGGGTCGCGAAGTCGAGAGTGCCGTTGACGAGCAGGGTCGGGACGTTCGAGTCCTGCACCCTGCTGTACTCGCCGGAGTCGGGAGCCGGCGGGAAGGCGTGCGTCAGACCGCCGCCCGCGTAGTGGAACTCGGTGCCCGCGTTGCCGAGGATCGAGTCCATCCGGTGGGGGCCATTGCCGAAGTAGCGGTCGGCTGCCCAGGTGTCGGCCCGAATGACGGCCGCGACCTCGCCCCAGACGAACGCCTGCGGAAACGCCATCCGCGCCATCAGGGACTGGAACCAGAGCCCGCTCGCGTCGCCGTGCGCGGCCGCGATCCACGAGTCGAGCGTCATCGGAGCAGAGAGCGGCGCCGACTCGGACGTCGACTCCATCAGCCCGTAGAACGACGCGATCTTCGCGTTGCCCGCCGAGATCGGCAGGCCCCAGAAGCGCTTCGGCAGGTGCGCGGCCGTCTTCCGCATCGACGCGGCCAGGTCGTCGGTCCGCTTGCTGCAGCTCGCGTCCTGCGCGCAGAGGCGCGAGTAGCGGCCGATCAGCTCGTCGGTCGCCTTCGGGTCCCAGAGGAAATGTCCGGGCGGGTTGACGGCGATCAGCACGGAGCGGTGGATGCTCCGCGGGTACCGCCAGGCGTAGATCATCGCGAGCCGGGTGCCTACGCTCTCGCTGACGAGGTCGATCCGACCGTAGCCGAGCGCCCGGCGGGCGGCCTCGAAATCGTCGACCTGTGCGGGCAGCGTGTAGCCGGCGAGATCGACGCCGTCCTCCTGGAGCCGTGCGGCGCAGTCGCGGAACGCCTGCGTGTAGGCGCGGGAGGACTTCTGGCCGAGGAAGTCCCCGGAGCGCTTGAGCGCCGAGGAGACCTCAGGGCAGTCGAGCCGGACGGAGCCGTCGACGCCGCGGTAGCCGACGAGGACGACGTCGTGGTTGCCGGCGAGCCGGCTCGCCTTCTCGAAGTGCATGTTGGTGATTCCCGGGCCGCCCTGGAGGCGGAAGACGGGCGCGCCCGGGTGAGCCGAGCGCGCCTTGATCCGGGTGACCGGTAGGGCGATGAGCCGAGAACCGGGCTTGGCCCGGTTCTCGGGGACGACGAGGGTGCCGCAGTCGGCGGCGTAGCTGCCCTGCTCCGTGCCGTAGTGG
>JBKPRD010000176.1:0-19442 GCA_046734415.1 Actinomycetota bacterium
GGTGTGCACCGCGTCGCGCAGGCCGGGTTCCTGGCGCAGCCGCGCGGCGAACGCGAGATCGGAGAGCTCGACGCCGAAGCGGGCGCGGAGCTCCCGGAGCGTGCGGAGCTGGTTGACCTCGCGGAGACCGTAGACGCGGTAGCCGCTCGGCCGCCGTGCGGGAACGACCAGCCCGGCGTCCTCGAGGTAGCGCAGCATTCGTGGGGACCACCCTGTCTGCGTTGCGGCCGCGCCGACGGTCAGCTCCATCGGCGCAACCTTACCACAAGCGTGTTAAGGTCGTCGTCGCTCGCGCCGCCCGCGAGCAGGTACTCGCGGACGTCGAGCCCGCCCAGCACCTGCGCCATCGTCTCGCCCGCGGGCCGGATGACGCGCCGGCGCCGTTCCCGCTCCCATTCGTCGGCGGCCTCGGCAAGCCACTCTTCGTTCTGCGGCGCCCAGTTCTCGTCGCTGAGCGCGTGGTCGGCCGCGATCACGTCGAGCGGCACGCCGGCCAGGCGGAGCATCAATGCCGACGCGAGCCCCGTGCGGTCGCGTCCGCCCTGGCAGTGGACGACTACCGGTGAGTCGGCACGCGCGACGGCGCTCACCGTCGCGGCGAAGGCACGAGGGAACACTTCGAGCAGCGCCAGGTAGGCCTCGCGCATCGACGGCCACTCCAGGACGACCGGATGGGTGGTCCCGTCGACGGGATAGCGCACGACCTCGATCGGGGCGTCGCGCGGCGGATCGTCGGCGAGCTCGTCGTCGCCGCGGAGGTCGACCGCCAGCCGCACGCCGTAGTCGGCGAGCGCCTGCCAGCCCTCGTCCGTCAGCGTGCGGATCGAGTCGGCCCGGACGGCAACGCCGAAGCACGTCTCGCCGCCGCCCTCGAGCGGGAGGCCGCCGAGGTCGCGCACGTTGACGCAGCCGTCCCAAAGGAGAACCCGGTTAGGGCTCGCTCGTCCCCTCTCGGCCGTAGTTGTCCTCGAGCCGGACGACGTCGTCGAGCTGAGGCGTCGAGACCTCGACGATGCGCGTGTCCTCCAGCGCCGTGAGGCGGTGGACGGTACCCGGCGCGAAGTGGAACGCCTGGCCGGCGGCGATGATCTCCTCGCCCAGGATCCCCTCCCCCGGTTTCCCGAGCTCGAGCCGCGCGCGACCGTCGAGCACGAACCACGACTCGTCCTTCTCGCGGTGGAACTGGAGGCTCAGCGATTCCCCCTCCTTGACGACCAGGATCTTCCCAGCGTACGCGTCCGTGACCGCCCAGATCAGCTCCGAGCCCCAGGGCTTGTCGACCGTGCGCGGGTCGAAGGCGAAACGGTCGACGCCGGTCAAGTTCGGCGAGGAGAGGTCTCGGCCCACGGCACGGCGATCCTACGCCCCCAGCCACTCGGGGTGTGAGGAAACGTGCTCGCGGGCGCTGCGGAGCTCTTTCGGCGTGTTCACCGTCAGCCACAGGCCCTCGTGCCGGTACGCGCGCAGGCGCCCTTCCCCGACCAGTTCCGGGAACGTCGTCGTCTCGTGGTCGCCGATGTCGGGCAGCCGCTCGACCGCCTCGTGCGAGAAGACGTACACGCCGCAGCTCACCCAGTACGGGATCTGCCCGCCCTCCTTGAAGCCCGTGATGACGTCGTCGTCGCCGAGTTCCACGACGCCGAACGGCGAGGCGGGGCGGGCGACCGCGATCGTGGCGGCGGCGTCCGTCTGCCGGTGCCGCGCCAGCAGCGCCCCGAAGTCGACCGCGACGAGCTCGTCGCCGTTCAGCGCAAAGACGTCTCCGCGCTCCTGCCGCTTCCGGGCCGCGAACTTGATCCCGCCGCCGCGCCCGAGCCGCTCGGGCTCCTCGGCGCAGACGATCTCGGGCGCCAGGCCGGCGAGCTCCTCCGTGAAGAGGTCGCTCTGCCCGGCCGCGCAGGAGACGATCACGCGCTCGACCCCCGCCTCGGCGAGGCGGGCGATCTGGTACGCGGCGAGCGGCCGCTCGCCGACCTGGACGAGCGACTTCGGACGGCCGCCCGTGGCGTCGCCCATCCGCTCGGCCTTGCCGCCGGCAAGAATGATCGCCTCCACTAGAACGGGAGCTTCGAGCCCGGCTCCTCGATCTCCGCGAGCGCCGCGAACGGGGAGCTCGCGCGGCCCATCGCCTCGTAGGCGTAGCCGGCCGCGCGCATCGCATCAGAATCGAGGAGGTTCCGCCCGTCGACGAGCAGCGGCGTGCGCATTGTCTCGCGCAGCTCGTCCCAGGGCAGGTCGCGCAGCTCCGCCCACTCGGTGACGACGACGGCGGCGTCGGCGCCCGCAAGGGCGGCGGCGGCGGTGTCGGCGAACTCGACGCCGTGCAGGATCTCCCGCGCGTCGACGACCGGATCCCAGGCGACGACCTGGGCGCCCTCGGCGAGGAAGCGGGCGGCGAGGACGAGGCTCGGCGCCTCGCGCAGGTCGTCCGTGTTCGGCTTGAAGGCGAGGCCGAGCAGGGCGACTCGCTTCCCGCGCAGCGGGCCGAGGTGCCGCTGCACCTTCGCCACCGGCCGCCGGATCTGCAGCTCGTTCACCTCGATCACCGAGGAGACAAGGTGGAAGTGGTAGCCCGAGTTCCCGGCGAGGAGCTTCAGGAACGACATGTCCTTCGGGAAGCACGAACCGCCGAAGCCGATTCCGGCACGTAGATAGTGCGTGCCGATCCTGCGGTCGAGCCCCATCCCGCGGGCGACGTCCTCGACGTCGGCGCCGACGAGCTCGCACACATTCGCGATCTCGTTGATGAAGCTGATCCGCGTGGCCAGGTACGCGTTCGCGGCGAGCTTGACCATTTCGGCGGAGGCGACCTCCATCTGGACGACGGGGGCCTCGAGCCCGCGGTGCAGCTCCGCGACCGCGTCGCCGTGCGCCTCGTCGAAGGCCCCGACGACGACGCGGTCGGCCTCCATGAAGTCGCGCAGGGCCGTCCCCTCGCTGAGGAACTCTGGGCAGGAGGCGTAGCCGACCTGCGTCAACCCGCGGCGATCGAGCTCCGCGCGCACCTTCTCGCCGGTCCCGACCGGGACGGTGCTCTTCATCACGAGCACGACTGGGCCGAGATCCTGCGGCAGGTCCTCGATCACCGACCACACCGCCGAGAGGTTCGCGTCGCCCGACACCGTCGGTGGCGTGCCGACGCAGACGAACAGGAAGTCGCTGCCCTCGACCGCCTCATCCATCGAGAGCGTGAAGGAGAGGCGGTCGGCGTTGCGCGCGATCACCCCCTCCAGGCCGGGCTCGTAGAAGGGAACGCGCCCGGCCCGAAGCGCCTCGATCCGCTCGGGGACGACATCGCGGACGACGACCGTGTGCCCGAGTTCGGCAAAGCAGGCCCCGCTGACGAGGCCGGCGTAGCCGGCGCCGAAGAATGCGATTCGTGCCATCGGAGGCGAAGGCTACTTCTTCGCGGTCAGGGGTCGCAGCCCCTTGGCGATCGCGATCATCGTCTCGTTCGAGAGGTCGTCGAGCAGCGAGTTGACCACCCAGTACGTCGCCCCTTTCTCGTGGAGCACGACCATGTGCAGCTTCGGGCCGTTGTAGTAGAAGTCGTACGCGCGGCCCTTGAGCACGTGGCGGAAGCTCTTGTCGGCGAGGATCGGAGCATCGTCCCAGTTCGTCTGCTCGATTCCCCAGTAGGCGCCCCCCCCGGTGCGGAACACGAGCCGGACGGCCCGGTCGGAGTCGTGAATCCGGTAGGCGTAGTACGGCTTCTCCCGGTCGGGATACGACGAGCTCTCGAGCACCGACGGGAACTCGAGCTTGAGGCCGCGGATCCTCTTCTGGAGCTTCTTCAGGGTCGTCAGGGTGTCGTACGGGTTGGAGACGACGTGCGCAGGCTCGCGGGTCTGCGGCGCCCTGGCCGGCGGCGCGGGCGTGATCGACCCGTGGAAGGTCGAGCCGACGACGACAGTGATCATCGCGTTCCGGCCGAGCGACCGCACCTCCCGCGGCATCGGCTCGGCGTCGGCGGGCGCGAACAGCTTCGCGACCGACTTCGCAGCGGCCTGCGACCGTTTCACGTGCTTGTTCCAGTAGACCTTCGACGCGTAGTAGTCGGTGCGCGGCGCATTGCCGGTCGCACCGTTCGGCGGCGGAACGATCCGGTAGCCGCGCTGCGAGAGCAGGTAGCCGGCGTTCGCGGCGGCACCCTCGATGCCGTTCCCGTTCAGCACCGTGATCGACGTCTGGGCCGGCGTCGGCGTGCTCGTTCGCACCTTCCGGCCGAGCGCGACGGCGGTCGCGACCCTGGCCGCCTCGATGTCTGGGCTCAGCCAGTCCTGCACCGCCGACTGGACGTTCGCCGGGTCGGTTCGCAGGTCGGAGTACCCGGTCAGCCCGTGGATCTGGCTCTGGAAGAAGTGGCCGGAGGGAAGGTGGTAGGCGAAGAGCGCATAGCTGAGGACCGTCTTGCCGGAGACGCTGCGGCCGCCGCCCGCGCCGACCTCGACGTTCTTCGTCAGCGCGCCGATGATCTTCGGCACCTTCGCGATCGAGAAGTTGTGGGCGAGCTGGTACTTCATCGCCTTCACGAACTGCTGCTGGCGGGCGACGCGGTAGAGATCGGAATCGGTGTGCCGGAAGCGCACGTAGTCGAGCGCGCTGCCGCCGGTGAGGAGCTGATAGCCGGGCTTGAGGTTGATCTTGGCGTAGCCGAAGCTCGGCGAGAGACCGGCGTTGTTGTTGAAGTAGCGGCGGTCGACGTCGATCCACACCCCGCCGAGCCGGTTGACGATCTGCTTGAAGCCGCGGAAGTTCACGGTGATGAGGTAGTTGATGGGCAGCCCGGTCAGGTCGCGGACGGTCTGCACGGTGCCCTTCGCGCCACAGGTGGCGTAGGCCGAGTTGATCTTCCCGGCGAAGCTCGGCTGGCCCGGGCAGTGGATGTTGACGATCAGGTCGCGAGGGAACGACAGCATCGAGACGGTCTTCGTCTCAGGGTCGGCGCGCAGGAGCATGACCGTGTCGGAGCGCGACGGCAGGCTGGCGGCCTCGCCCGCGCGATGGTCGTAGCCGATCACCAGCGCGATCGCGGCATGGCCCGGCGGCGGCACCTCTCCGAGGAAGGCCTGCGCGGACTTCACGTCCTCGGAATGCGCCTGGATCGCGGCGACGCTCTCGTGGAACCAGAGGTAGATGCCCGCGACGAGCGCGACCACGAGCATGACGACGGCGATCGCAACCCAGAGCAGGATCCGCCCGACGACCCGCAGACCCGACCGCCGCGGCGGCTCGGGGACGCGGTACCGCGTCATCGGTGTGAGCGCAGCCGGCGGAACGACCGAGTGGCCGTTCCCGTCCGGGGTCGTGCCCCGGCCGATTCCTCGCTTCAGGGTAGTTCGCAAACGCGCTCTTCCGACGGATCGGACGCCCGGAGGAGGCGTCGGACGCGGCTCAGGATACCCCAGGGGGTCGGAGGTCCTGGTGTCCTACTCGGCCTGCTGCGCGAGCTTCGCGACCAGGAACTGAACGAGCTCGGTGGACAACGGGCGGTTGAGGCCGATCGCGAAAACGGCGACGTCGGCGCGGTCGCCGTAGCGCGGGAAGCGGAGCCGTCGCGAGGCGAAGATCGTGGTGTTCGCCGGCCCGGCGCTCTTCCTGGACAGCTCGGCCAGGCATTTCGCGAGCTGCGGCCGCGGGACGCGGGAGTAGCCTGCCTTTGCCATCGCCGCGGTTCGGAACACGCCGCTCGAGGAGGAGACCGACGAGCCGTCCGGCAGCTGGAAGTCCGGCGAGTCGTACTCGCCGAGCTCGACCAGGTCGGACTGGTCCGAGTTGTAGTACGAGCAGCGCGGGTCGGAGTCGCCGGCCGACTTCTGGTGCGGCTTCTCCGTCCAGCCGGGTGGAAAGTACGCGAGGCGCAGCCGGGCCGCCCGCGCACGCGCCTGCCCCGCCTTAGTCAGCTTCTTCTGCGGAAGCCCTTCGCGGCCAGCGCCGCCGGCGCGCACAGCCCGAGGACGAGGAGGACGACGGCGGCCCGCTTCGCGTTGTCAGTCATGTGGCCGGCGATCATCTCACGGCGACCGGATCCACCCGCTCGTAGCCGAGGTTGGGGCCCAGCCAGCGCTCCGTCTCCTCGAGCGACATGCCCTTGCGGCGCGCGTAGTCCTCGACCTGGTCCCGGCCGATCCGCCCGACCGCGAAGTAGCGCGCCTGCGGGTGGGCGAAGTACAGGCCGCTGACGCTGGCGCCCGGGGTCGTCGCATATGTCTCGGTGAGCTCGAGCCCGACCTCGGCGGCGCCGAGCAGCTCGAACAGCTTCCCCTTCTCGGTGTGGTCGGGACAGGCGGGGTAGCCGAACGCCGGCCGGATGCCGCGGTAGCCCTCTGCGATCAGCTCCTCGTTCGAGAGCTGCTCCCCCGGCGCGTACCAGGTCCTGCGCACCTCGGCGTGCAGCCACTCGGCGAACGCCTCGGCAAGCCTGTCGGCCAGCGCCTTGACCATGATCGCGCGATAGTCGTCGTGCTCGGCCTCGTACCGCGCCGCGAGCTCGTCGGCGCCGTGGATGCCGACGGCGAAGGCGCCCATCGCATCCCGGTCCGGCGCGACGTAGTCGGCGAGGCAGCGATTCGGCCGCGAGGAGCCGTGGTCGGCCTGCTGGCGAAGGAAGCAGAACCGCGTGCCCTGCTCGAGCAGGACGTCGTCCCCCTCGGCGCGCGCACCCCAGAAGCCGTACACCCCCCGGCCAAGTAACAGACTGTTACTTGTGATCTCGTCGAGCAGCACGAGCGCGTCGTCGTAGAGCTCGCGCGCCTCCGGCCGCTTGAGGATTGCAGGGAATTTTCCTTTCAGCTCCCAGGCGTGGAAGAAGAACTGCCAGTCGACAAAGTTGCAGACTGTCACTAAGTCCGGCTCGACGAGGCGCGCGCCCTCGAAGGGCGGCGACGAGATGTCCTCGAACGAGACCCGGTGCGCGTTCGAGCGCGCGGCCTCGATCGACAGCAGCGGCTTGCGCGTCCGTTCGGCGTGCTGCTCGCGGAGGCGCTCCTGGAGCTCGCGGTTCTCGCGGTCGAGCTCCGCCGCCCGTGCCGGGTCGAGCAGCTTCGAGACGGTGCCGACGACCCGCGAGGCGTCGAGGACGTGCACCGTCGGCTGCGAGTATGCCGGCGCGATGCGCACCGCGGTGTGCTGCTTCGAGGTCGTCGCGCCGCCGATCAGGAGCGGCAGGTCGAGTCCGCGGCGCTCCATCTCCTCGGCGACGTGGACCATCTCGTCGAGCGACGGCGTGATCAGACCGGAAAGGCCGACCACGTCGGCGCCCTCGACAGCGGCGGTGTCGAGGATCTTCTCCGCGGGGACCATCACGCCGAGGTCGACGACCTCGTAGTTGTTGCAGCCCAGGACGACGCCGACGATGTTCTTGCCGATGTCGTGGACGTCGCCCTTCACGGTCGCGAGCACGACCTTGCCCTGGGCGCGCGCCGGCGCGTCGCCGCGCTCTGACTCCATGAACGGCTCCAGGTAGGCGACCGCACGCTTCATCGCGCGGGCGCTCTTCACGACCTGCGGCAGGAACATCCGGCCGGAGCCGAACAGGTCGCCGACGATCTGCATCCCCTCCATCAGCGGGCCCTCGATTACGTCGAGCGGGCGGTCGCAGGCCTGCCGCGCCTCCTCCACGTCCTGCTCGATGAAGTCGACGATTCCGTGGACGAGCGCGTACGAGAGCCGGCCCTCGATCGGCTGCTCGCGCCAGGAGAGGTCGACCTCGCGCTTCGTCGCCTCGCCCGAGACGACCGACGCATACTCGACGAGCCGCTCGGTCGCGTCCGGGCGCCGGTCGAAGAGCACGTCCTCGACTCGCTCGAGCAGCTCCGGCTCGATGTCCTCGTAGACGACGAGCTGGCCGGCATTGACGATCCCCATGTCGAGGCCGTTGCGGATCGCGTGGTAGAGAAAGGCCGAGTGCATCGCCTCCCGGACCGCGTCGTTGCCCCGGAAGGCAAAGGAGAGGTTGGAGATGCCGCCCGAGGTCGACACGCCTGGGCAACGCTGCTTGATCAGCCGGAGCGAGTCGATGAACGCCTTTGCGTAGCCGTTGTGCTCCTCGATCCCGGTCGCGACTGCGAGCACGTTCGGGTCGAAGACGATGTCGGCCGGGTGGAAGCCCTCGGCGACGAGGAGCGCGTACGCCCGCTCGCAGATCGCGACCTTCTGCTCGACGTCGACCGCCTGCCCCTCCTCGTCGAAGGCCATCACGACAGCCGCCGCGCCCAGGCGCCGGACCGCGCGGGCCTGCTCGAGGAACGCCTCCTCCCCCTCTTTCAGGCTGAGCGAGTTCGCGATTCCCTTCCCCTGGATGCACTTCAGCCCGGCCTCGATCGCGGCGAAGCGCGAGCTGTCGACCATGATCGGCAGCCGCGCGATCTCCGGCTCGGTCGCGATCACGTTCAGGAACGTCGTCATCGCGTCCTCCGCGTCGAGGAGATCGGCGTCCATGTTCACGTCCAGCAGGTTCGCGCCGCCCTGGACCTGCTCGAGTGCGACTGCGACCGCGCCGGTGTAGTCGCCGGCCTCGACGAGCCGGCGGAAGCGGGCGGAGCCGGTCACGTTCGTCCGCTCGCCGATCATCACGAAGCCGGTGTCGGGGCCGATCTCGAAGGGCTCGAGGCCGGAGAACGTCGGCCTGTCCGGCCGTGGTGGCATCCGGCGAGGGGTCAGACCCTTTACGAGTGCCGCGATCGCCTCGACGTGGTCGGGCGTCGTCCCGCAGCAGCCGCCGACGACGTTGACCAGACCCGAGCGCGCGAACTCGGAGAGGTAGCGGCTCGTGTCCGCGGGGAGCTCGTCGTGCTCGCCGAACGCGTTCGGCAGCCCGGCGTTCGGGTGGCACGACACGTACGTATCGACGATGCGGGCGAGATCCTCCACGTACGGCCGCATCTCCGCTGCGCCGAGCGAGCAGTTCACGCCGACGATCAGCGGCTCGGCGTGCTCGACCGAGGCCCAGAACGCCTCGACCGTCTGGCCGGAGAGGTTGCGGCCGCTGATGTCGATCGCGGTGAAGGAGATCCAGCGCGGCACGTCGGGCGCGACGTCCAGCGCGGCGGCGATCGCCGCCTTCGCGTTCAGCGTGTCGAAGACCGTCTCGATCAGGAGCAGGTCGACGCCGCCCTCGACCAGCGCTGCGATCTGCTCCGCGTACGCTTCGCGGACCTGGTCGAACGCGACCGAGCGGAACCCGGCGTCTTCCACCTTCGGCGACACCGACAGCGAGACGTTCAGCGGCCCGAGCGAGCCGGCGACGAAGCCGCCCGCCTCGTCCGCCGCCTGCCGCGCGAGCCGCGCACCGGCGAGGCTCATCTCTGCCGCCACGTCCTCGAGCGCGTAGTCGGCCTGGCCGATCCGGGTCGCGGTGAAGGTGTTCGTCGTCGCGACGTCGGCGCCGGCCGCGAAGTAGCGGCGGTGGATGTCGAGGATCAGCTCCGGACGGGTCAGGTTGAGCAGGTCGGGATTCCCGGCGACGTCCCGCGGGTGGTCGGCGAAGCGCTCGCCGCGGTACGCCTCCTCCCCACGCACGTCGCGCTGGATCAGGACGCCCCAGGAGCCGTCGAGCAGGACGATCCGCTCGTCGAGTAGCTGCCTGAGCTGTTCGGTCCGGTTCGCCATTCCGCGCCCCTTGCCGAAAGAGTCGCGGTCGAGCTTCGGGTCCCGCGGGCTCTTTAGGCGTTTGGTGACCCGGTCGCCAAGCTGCCTTTCAAAGCTCTCCGGGTGGACTCAGCCTACCGGACGGGACGGCCCGGGGCCCACCCTTACGTGGCCGAGGTGCGCGGCCGGAAGTCGCCGGCGTCCCCGCCGGTTGCAACCGCGAGCTGGTTCTCCGCGTGCTTCACGCGCTGCTCGAGCTGCCAGCGGTCCGCCTCCGACTCGCCCGACTCGGTGCTGGCGAGCTCGGCCTGCGCAGCCTCCAGCTGGGCACGGGCACGCTCGGTGTCGATCTCGTCGACGTCGACGGCGTCGTCGACGAGCGCGAGCGCGCGGTCCTGCTCCACCTTGAAGAAACCGGGGCCGGTCGCGAACTCCTTCACCTCCGTGCCGCGGCGGATGTGGACCCGCGTCGAGCCCGCCTTCAGCAGCGCGACGAGCGGCGCGTGCCGCGCGAGCACGCCGATCTCCCCGGCGGCGCCGGGGACGATCAGCATCTCAGCCTCGCCCTCGAACGCCGATCCGTCGGGCGTGACGAGCGAGACCTCGAGGGTCGCCATCAGGCCGCTGCCGGCTCTGCCTCGCGCCCGGCGGCGACGGCCTCTTCGATCATCCCGACCATGTAGAACGACTGCTCGCCGAGGTCGTCGTGCTTCCCGTCGAGGATCTCCGCGAAGCCCTTGACCGTGTCCTCGAGCTTGACGTAGACGCCGGGGCGGCCGGTGAACGGCTCGGCGACGAACATCGGCTGGGAGAAGAAGCGCTCGATCTTGCGCGCGCGCTGCACGACGAGCTTGTCCTCGTCGGAGAGCTCGTCCATGCCGAGGATGGCGATGATGTCCTGCAGCTCCTTGTAGCGCTGGAGGACTTCCTGGACGCGCGTCGCCGTCTCGTAGTGCTCGGGCCCGACGACGCCCGGCTGGAGCACCCGCGAGTTCGAGTCGAGCGGGTCGATCGCCGGGTAGATCCCCTTCTCGGAGATCGCGCGCGACAGCACGATGAACGCGTCGAGGTGGGCGAACGTGTTCGCCGGAGCGGGGTCGGTGAGGTCGTCGGCGGGCACGTAGATCGCCTGCACGGAGGTGACCGAGCCGACGCGCGTGGACGTGATCCGCTCCTGCAGCTGCCCCATCTCGGTCGCGAGCGTCGGCTGGTAGCCGACGGCGCTCGGCATCCGCCCCAGCAGCGCCGAGACCTCGGAGCCGGCCTGGACGAACCGGAAGATGTTGTCGACGAAGAACAGCACGTCCTGGCCCTGGTCCCGGAAGTACTCGGCCATCGTCAGACCGGAGAGGCCGACGCGCAGCCTGGCGCCCGGGGGCTCGTTCATCTGGCCGTAGACGAGCGCGACACGGTCGATCACGCCGGACTCGGTCATCTCGAGCCAGAGGTCGTTGCCCTCGCGCGTCCGCTCGCCGACGCCGGCGAAGACGGAGACGCCGCCGTGCTGCTCGGCGACGTTGTGGATCAGCTCCTGGATCAGCACCGTCTTGCCGAGCCCGGCGCCGCCGAAGAGGCCGACCTTGCCGCCGCGCACGAACGGCGCGATCAGGTCGATGACCTTGATCCCGGTCTCGAAGATCTCGGCCTTCGGCGACAGCTCGCGGAACTCCGGCGGGTCGCGGTGGATCGGCCACCGCTCGGCGGCCTCGGGCCGTTCCTTCTTGTCGACCGGCTCGCCGAGCACGTTCCAGAGCCGGCCGAGGGTCGTGTCGCCCACCGGGACGCTGATCGGCGCGCCCGTGTCGACCACGTCGACTCCGCGCGGCAGGCCGTCGGTGGAGTCCATTGCGACGGCGCGGACACGATCGTCGCCCAGGTGCTGCTGGACCTCGGCGATCAGGTCGACGCCGCCGTTCCCGTCCGCGCTCGGCATCTTGATCGCGAGCGCGTGGTTGATCTCCGGCAACTCGCCGGTGAAGACGACGTCGACGACGACGCCCTTCACCTCGACGACCTTGCCCACGTTCTGGTCAGCCATGCGACTCCCAACCGACGAGGTTCACGAGAATGCCTCCGGGGAACGCGGAAGCAATGCCAGCCTATCGGAGCGCTCCACTAACCGCCGCGGCGAGCCGTCGTCTAAGGCTGGTAGATGCGGAGCCCGATCCCGTCAGACGAGTGTGCGCGCGCATCCGAGTGGGCGTCTCTACGCCTCGACGACCAGCTCTCGGAGTTCGAAGAGGTGCTCCTCGAGGCGCATCTCGCCCGCTGCGGCGAGTGCCGTGCGTTCACGGCGTCGATCACGGACGTGACCGCGACGCTTCGCTCCGCGGCGCTCGAGCGGCCCGCGTTCGCCTTCGAGCCGCCGCATGCGGCGCGCGGCCGCACGGTCGCCCTCCGCGTCGTGTCGGCTGCCGCTGCGATGGCCGTCGTCGGTGTGAGCAGCCTCGTCAGCCTCCATATCTTGACCAGCCAGCCTCGAGCGGGCGCGACCCCTGTCGAGCGGAAGGTGATGGGTCTCAAGGAGCGCCAGATGAACGCGCTGAACGGCGCGACGACGAGGGCGCATACGGCAATCCCCCACGGCCTGGCCGCAGCCGAGGGAGGGGTCGTCGGCGCCGAGCCGCCCGTGGCACCCTGGATCGTCTCCGAGAGAGGTTTTGCCCGGTGATCAGAACGATGAACGAGGGGAGGTGGGGCTGGGGAGCTGACCAGTTCGCGGCCCGCCGGAGGATTCGTCCGCGGCGGATGCCCGCCGAAAACGGTTAGGATCGGGCCTTCTCGGCGCCAGTGGCCTATGACATGAGCCCAGGAGGCGCCTCGAAGGAAAACATCGTCAAGGAACCCTCAGAAGGAGGGAGAAGAAGAATGCGAAAGCGCTCGATTATGTGGGCCGGTCTCGCCGCCCTTGCGGTTATCGTCGCCTTTACGGCGCCGGCCGCGACCGGTAAGTCCGGCTCCAGCAGCAAAGCTGGTGTTTTGCGCATGGCACTCGGTGCGGAGCCGCCCTCGCTCGACGCCGGCCTTGCCACTGACACGACTTCATCCAGCATCCTGCTCGCCCTCATGGATCCCCTGATCCGTCTCGGTCCGGGGCCCGCGCTCAAGGCTGAGCCGGGCGCGGCGAAGAGCTGGACCGCGAGGGGCAACATCGTCACGCTGAATCTGGACCCGAAGGTTCGGTGGCAGAACGGCGCGCCGACGACTGCGCAGGATTACGTCTACTCGTGGCTCCGCACGATCTCGCCGCAGCTGGGCGCCGACTACGCGTACCAGTTCTTCGGGATCAAGGGCGCCGAGGCGTACAACTCGTGTGATCCGGCGAAGGCGAACTGCAATGCGCTCCGCGCCGCGGTCGGAATCAAGGCGGTCGGCAAGTACAAGCTGGTCATCACGCTGACCTCCCCCCAGCCCTGGTTCGTCCAGCAGCTGTCGCACACGTCGTTCCTGCCGGTCTACAAGCCGATCGTGGACAAGTTCGGCAACAAGTTCACGGAGGCTTCGAACTTCATCGGCAACGGTCCGTTCAAGCTCACCTCATGGAAGCACGACGCGTCGCTCACCCTGGTCAAGAACACGAAGTGGCGGCTTGCGAACACCGTCAAGCTCAATCAAGTCCAGATGCAGGTCATCACGGACGGCGTAACGGCGGCGAGGGCGATCGACGCCGGCAACGTCGACGTGATGGATACCGATCCGGTCCCGCAGGACATCCCGAAGTACAAGAAGAATGGGATCCTGCACATCAACCCGGCCCTGGGCACGTATTACTACGGGTTCAACGTCAAGAACATCCCCGACGTCAACCAGCGCCGCGCGATGGCGTTCGCGATCGACCGCCAAGCGATCATCAAGTACGTCGCACAGGGCGGCCAGTCTCCCGCGAGGGGCTTCACGCCTCAGGGCATCGCCGGCGGCCCGACGATCGACAAGAACAGCTTCATGCCGGCCATCCACCAGACCGCCAAGGCCAAGGCGTTCATGGCGAAGGTGGCGCACCCGAAGACGACCGTCCACCTCTACCTCAATAACTCGCCCGCCCACCCGAAGATCGCGACCGCGATCCAGGCCTTCTGGAGCCAGATCGGCATCAAGTCCGACATCAAGGTCATGGAGTGGAAGCAGTACCTCCAGTTCCTCGGCCCGCCGCCGAACTCCGATGTCGACGTTTACCGGAACGGGTGGATCTACGACTTCCCGGATGCCTACAACGGGCTGGTCCTCTTCACGTGCGATTCCGGGAACAACAACACGAACTGGTGCAACAAGAAGTACGACGCCCTGATCAAGCAGGCAGAGAAAACATCCGACTTCGACAAGCGGGTCCTGCTCTACCAGCAGGCCGAGACGATCCTGACCGGCCCGAACGGCGACCTGCCGATCATGCCGATCTACTGGTACACGTTCACCGACATGTACCGCCCGAACGTCAAGGGCTTCTTCACTGCCCCGACTGGCCAGTGGGACCTCAGCAAGGTGAGCGTCACCTCGTAGGATCAGGATCACCGCAGCGGGCGGGCGGAGCGCATCCAACGGAGCGCTCCGCCCGTTTCCGCTAAACGCGCAATACTTCAGGACGGCACCGGCTCAGATTCCCGACACCAGGGCGTTCATTGGTCAAGTTCGTAATCAGGCGCATCTTGTGGACGATCCCCGTGATCTGCCTCGTCATCCTGTTCACGTTCGTGATGATGAGGCAGATCAAGGGGAATCCCTTCCAGGTCACGGAACGCGCAGTCCCCGAGTCGATCCAGCGGAACCTCGACCGCAAGTACCACCTCGACAAGCCGTGGTACGTCCAGTACGCCTACTACGTCGAGGGCGTCTTCACGTTCGACCTCGGGCCCTCGCTCGTGCAGCGCAACCAGACTGTCAACGACGTCATCAAGGAGCACTTCCCGGTCTCACTCAAGCTCGGGTGCCTGGCCATGCTGTGGGCGGTGCTCGTCGGCATCCCGCTCG
Organism: Actinomycetota bacterium; assembly: GCA_046734415.1. Taxonomy (GTDB): domain Bacteria; phylum Actinomycetota; class Thermoleophilia; order Gaiellales; family Gaiellaceae; genus DATBLE01. Next base: position 14,551 of record JBKPRD010000176.1, read on the forward strand.
GGGTGCTCGCCGCCCTGAAGCAGAACACGATCATCGACTACGTGACGATGGTGTTCGTGAACCTGGGCTATGCGATCCCGAACTTCCTCATCTCGACGCTGCTCATCTACTTCTTCGCGGTCAAATGGGGAGACGTGACCGGCTTCCCAACCAACGGGATAGAAGACGGCTGGAAGTCCTGGGTGCTTCCGGCGATAGCGCTCGGCCACGCACCGATGACGCTCTTCGCCCGGATCGTGCGCGGCTCGATGCTCGAGACGCTGCAGCAGGACTACATCCGCACGGCGAGGGCGAAGGGACTGCGCCGTCGACGGGTCGTCGGCCTGCACGTCCTGCGCAACTCGCTGATCCCGGCGGTCACGGCCGCAGCACCCCTGCTCGGCTACCTCATCACCGGCTCGTTCATCGTCGAGTTCATCTTCGGGATCCCGGGGATCGGGCGCTACTTTGTCATCTCGGTGACAGGACGTGATTACTCGGTCACGATGGGTATCACGGTGATGCTCTCGGTGATCATCATCTTCGCGAACCTCGTCGTCGACATCCTCTACGGGTTCCTCGATCCGCGGACGCGAGACGTGCGCACGTGATCACCGACCGGCGGACCGACTTCGAGGCGACGCTCGCGCGGACCGCCGAGGCACGCGGCGAGGAGGCCGGCCACGCGCTTCCGCGCGCGTCGCTTCTCAGGGACGCGATCCATCGCTTCTCCCGGAACCGGGCGGCCGTCGCCGCGGCGATCAGCTTCGTCATCCTCGTCGGGTTCGTGTCCATCGTGCCGCTGGTGTCCACGGAGTCCCCTTATGCCATCGACTTCGGCCAGGCATACCTGTCTCCGAGCTGGCAGCACCCGTTCGGCACCGACGAGTTCGGCCGTGACCTGTTCGTGCGCACGGCGCTCGGCGGCCGGGTATCCGTGCTGATCGGCTTCGCCGCGACGATCGCGATCATGGTCGTCGGCATCAGCTACGGCGCGATCTCCGGCTTCGCCGGCGGCGCGGTCGACAACGGGATGATGCGCTTCCTCGACGCGCTCTACGGCCTCCCCTACCTCCCGTTCGCGATCATCACGCTCGCGATCTTCGGAACGGTGAACTTCTGGACGATGGTCGTCGCCTTGACGATCGCCTCCTGGTTCACGACCGCGAGGGTGATGCGGGGGCAGATAATCACCCTCAAGGAGAACGACTACGTGCGTGCGGCGCACGCCGTCGGGGCGCGGTGGTACCGGGTGCTCTTCCGGCACCTGCTGCCGAACACGCTCGGGATCATCATCGTCTTCGTCTTCCTCGAGCTTCCCGGCGTCGTGCTCGGCGAGGCGTTCCTGTCCTTCCTGGGGCTCGGAATCAACCCCCCGAAGGCCTCCTGGGGGACGCTGGCGCAGGACGGCTACGCGTCGTACCAGTCGCATCCCTACATCATCATCGTGCCGAGCCTCTGTATCGCCTGGCTGATCCTGAGCGCGTTCTTCGTCGCAGACGGTCTGCGCGACGCGCTCGACCCGCGGACGCGAGAGAACTTCACCTAGGAGTAGGTTGTGGCGCTGCTCGAGGTCAACGACCTTCGCACGTTCTTCAGGACCCGCGAAGGCGAGGTTCACGCGGTCGACGGGGTGTCCTTCGAGGTCGAAAGCGGCAAGACGCTCGGGATCGTCGGCGAGTCCGGGTGCGGCAAGTCGGTCACCGCCCAGTCGATCATGGGCCTGATCACGAGGCCGGGGAGGATCGTCTCGGGATCTGTCACGTTCGACGGCCGCGAGCTGGTCGGGCGCAAGGAGAAGGACCTCGAGAACATCCGCGGCCGGGAGATCGCCATGATCTTCCAGGACCCGATGACCTCGCTGAACCCGACGCTGAGGATCGGGACGCAGATCACCGAGGTGCTGACCCGCCACTTGAACATGAATCAGAAGGAGGCACGCAAGCGCGCCGTGGAGCTCCTCGACGAGGTGCACATCCCCAACGCTGCCTCGCGGCTCGACGACTACCCGCACCGCTACTCCGGCGGCATGCGCCAGCGCGTGATGATCGCGATCGCGCTCGCGTGCAATCCGAAGCTGCTGATCGCCGACGAGCCGACGACCGCGCTCGACGTGACCGTGCAGGCGGGCGTCCTCGACCTGCTCTACGAGCTCCGCGAGGAGCACCACATGGCGATGATCATCATCACCCACGACATGGGCGTCGTCGCCGAGACCGCGGACGACATCATCGTCATGTACGCCGGCCAGATCGTCGAGCACGCGACGACCTTCGACCTCTTCGACTCGCCGGAGCACCCGTACACGGAGGCGCTGCTGACCGCGCTGCCGCAGCTCGAGGGCGAGGGAATCAGGCAGGGACGCCTGACCTCGATCCCCGGCCGGCCCCCGGACCTGCTGGCGCCGCCCGAGGCGTGCCGCTTCGCGCCGCGGTGTCCCTACGCCGGGACGGACGACTGCAGCGTCGTCGCGCCGGAGCTCCGCGAGATCCGGCCCGGGCACTGGGTGCGCTCCGCGCATCCGGCCTCGGAGCGCGCCGGCGCGCCCGTGGGGGTCTCGTGAGCACCGCGCAGGTCCCGCCGACCGAGGGGCAGACGACGCCCAGGCGCGAGCCGCTGCTCGTCGTCGAGGGTCTGAAGAAGTACTTCCCGATCAAGAAGGGGTTCTTCTTCGACAAGACCGTCGACCACGTCAAGGCGGTCGACGACGTCTCGTTCGAGATCTACCCGGGTGAGACGCTCGGGCTCGTCGGCGAGTCGGGCTCGGGCAAGTCGACGACCGGCTACTGCGTGCTCCAGCTGCTGAAGCCCACCGAGGGGTCGGTGAAGTTCCTCGGCCAGGAGCTGACGAAGATGAAGCGGGAGCAGCTCCGCGAGATGCGCCGCGAGATGCAGATCGTCTTCCAGGATCCCTACGCCTCGCTCAACCCCCGCATGACCGTCGGCGACATCGTCGCCGAGCCGCTCGTCGTCCACGGGATCGGCGACCGCGGCTCGCGGCGGAAGAGCGCCGAACGGCTGCTCGAGGTGGTCGGCTTCAACCCGGACTTCATCAACCGGTATCCGCACGAGTTCTCGGGTGGGCAGCGACAGCGAATCGGTGTCGCCCGGGCGCTCGCGCTCAATCCGCGCCTGATCATCTGCGACGAGCCCGTGTCGGCGCTCGACGTGTCGATTCAGGCCCAGATCGTGAACCTGCTCAAGGACCTCCAGCAGGAGTTCAACCTCGCCTACCTGTTCGTGGCGCACGACCTCGCCGTCGTCAGGACGATGAGCGACCGGATCGCGGTCATGAACAGGGGGAAGATCGTCGAGACGGGCGACGCCGAGGACGTGTACACACACGCCCAGGACGACTACACCAAGGCGCTGCTCGCGGCGGTCCCGATCCCGGACCCACACAAGATGCGCATCCGTCGCGAGGAACGGCGCAAGCTGAAGGATGTCCTCGCCGAGCCGGTCTAGCGCCCGCACCGCAGCCCGGAAAGCCGGCATCGGGGTACTCGTCGTCGGGCTCGTCCTGGGCCTGATCACCGCCGCGACCGTCTTCGGCAAGTCGCAGCAGGCGACGTTCGCCGGCACCGAAAAGGCCGTGTGGAGGTACGCGCCGCCGATGCTGCACCGGCGGAGCTACACCGCCTCGGCGGAGGTCGACGGGAAGGTCTACGTCGCCGCGGGCATGGTCGGCAACTCCGGCCGGCCGCTGAACCTGTTCGAGGCCTTCGACCCCGCCGGGCGCCGGTGGAGCGACCTCCCGCTCGTGCCCGAGAAGTTCAGCGCAGCAGCCGGGACGGCCCTCGGGTCGACGATGTACGTGATCGGCGGCAACGGCAACCCGAAGGACAAGGCCGTCGACGGCCGGCAGGTCTTCGCCTACGAGGTACGGACGAGGAAGTGGACGAGGAAAGCGTCGCTGCCGAAGGTGCGCACGAATCTCGCGGCCGTCGCGCTCGGCAGGGAGATCTACGCGCTCGGCGGCCTCGATCCGTTCTTCGCGACGAAGAGCGTCTACGTCTACAACCCGGCGACGAACCGCTGGCGCACCGGGACGCCGCTCCCGGAGAAGCTGCACGCGCTCGCCGCCGTGACCGTCCGCGGCGAGATCTGGGTGATCGGCGGCCAGGACGCGGCCGGGAAGGCGACGAACCGCGTCTGGATCTACAACCCCCGCAGCCGCAAGTGGCGCGCCGGCCCGCGGATGCCCCGGCGGATGGAGACCGCCGGCGCCGCCGTCATGGGCGACGAGATCCACGTCGTCCTCGAGAAGAAGTACCTGATCTGGAACGCGCGCACCCGGCGCTGGACGATCGGGCCGGGGCTCGAGACCCCGCGCCACGCGCTCGCGGTGTTCGCGATCCACGGGACGCTGTACGCGATCGGCGGCTGCATCGCGCCGATCCTCGAGGACAGCGCCATCGTCGAGCAGCTGAAGCTCACGTCGTAGTCGGCTACGGCAGTCGCGGCAGGAACGCGAACGAGGCCGCGCCGGCTGCGATTAGCAGGAAGGCGGCGGCGCCGAGGAAGATGTTCGTCGCCTCGGTGTACTCGCGGCGGCTCGCGAGGCGCGAGGCGAGCGTCCCGTAGACGGCGTTCAACCGGGCGCTGCTCGCGGCCGCGTAGAACTGACCGCCGGTCTCGAGCGCGATCCGCTTGAGCGTCCGCGGGTCGGGCGGGACCGAGATGGTCGTCGAGAAGGTCCCGTCGTTGATGCGGATCGTCCCGTTCGGGGTACCGAGCGCGACGGTGTAGATCGGGATCTTCAAGCGCTTCGCACTCAGCGCGGCCTGGACCGGCTGGAGGCGGCCGCGGTTCTGGGCGCCGTCGGAGAGGAGCACGATCGCCGCGGGAGGGGTCTTCGATCCCGCCGGGAGGACGTTCACGCCCGCGGCCCGGCCGGACTCCTGCAGCAACTC
>JBKPRD010000177.1:0-5701 GCA_046734415.1 Actinomycetota bacterium
GGGTAGGCGTCGCCCAGCTCGCGTTCGAGCCACGGTACGCGCAGGCGGCCGATGCCGTGGTGGTGGGCAATCGTGCCCCCGGCGGCGAGGGTCGTATCCATCACGCTGCCCCACGCCGCGAGGTAGACCTCCTCGGCGCGCGCGAAGTCGTCTGGCTTGAGCACGAACGTGATGTAGAGGTTGGTGCCCTGGGCGTAGCTGTGGGAGCTGTGGGCGCTGGCGACGACGATCCCGGGGACCGACTGGAGCGCCGTCACCACCTTGTCGTAGAGCGGCGTGACACGATCCCAGGTGGCCGCGACCTCGATCGTGTCCACCAGCATCTCCTTGTCGAGGAAGAAGTCCCATGACGGGACCGTGTTGCGGTGGTCCAGCCAGTGCTCGACGGGCGCCGGGCCGAATTGCGCAGCGTCACCGACCGCCGCCGCCACCGCTCCGAGCTCGGCCTCGACGAGCGTGTCCGGTCCTTCGCAGACCACCAGCAGCGCGCACGTGTCGCCCGAAACCCACTGGCTGAACGTGCGCGCGGTCTCCATCTGGTCGTAGAGCCGCACCACGGCCGGCCGCCAGCCCGGACGGACGATGCGCCGGATGGCGTCGAGGCCCGCCGCCATGCTGGGGAACCCGTAGCTCGCCAGCGCGCGGCGCTCCGGCAGCGGGAAGACCCGCAGCGTCACCTCGGTCACGATTCCGAGCGCACCCTCGCTGCCGAGGAACAGCTCGCGCAGCGACGGCCCGGTCGATGCCCGCGGCACCGGCGCGAGACGCAGCGTGTCGCCACTCGGAAGCACCACCTCGAGCCCGAGTAGCAGGTCCTCGATGTTGCCGTACTTGGTGGAGAACTGTCCCGCCGAGCGGGTGGCGACGAGACCGCCGAGCGTTGCTCGCTCGATCGACTGCGGGTAGTGACCGGTCGTGTAGCCGCGCGCGCCGATCTGCCGCTCGTACTCGCCGCCGAGGAGGCCGGCCTCTGCGCGCGCCAGGAGCGCGACCTCGTCCAGGTCGAGGAGGCGATCCATCGCGCGGAGATCGATCACCAGCGATCCCGGCGGCGGCACCGCGCCGCCGAGCACACCCGAGCCACCGCCGTACGGCACGACGGCGACCCCGTGCCGCTGCGCGGTTCGCACCGCCGTCGCCACCTCCGCGGTGGTGCGGGGACTGACCACGCACGCCGGGCCGCCCCCCAGCCGCCCCTGCCGGGCGCGCAGATGCGCCAGGATCCAGTAGTCGGTGCGATGCGCGTCGAGGGCCGCCGCGTCCTCGAGGACGCGATCAGCCCCGAGCTCGTCGCGGAGCGCGTCGCCGATCTTGCTCATAGAACGTCCGTAGAGCGGAGACGGCGGAAGTTCGCAAGCTTACACGCGAGCAGGGGTCAGGATTTGGCAACAACAGGGGTCCCGTTCCCAATCAGCGCTGCGCCAAGGTCATCGGCGGCAGCGGCGTCAGCGAGCGTGAACCATTTGCCGTAGAGATTCAGCGTGAGGGTGCCTTCTGTGGCTGAGCAATGATCAAGACCTGTGGATGGACCTCGGCGAGGTGACGTGAAGCGGGCGCACCTCCCGAGCAAGATCGAAGCAAATAACAAGTTCTCTGATCGGGGTCGGCGTTGGCGCGCCGACTCGGGAAGGTGCACCCATGCTCAAGGTAGTCCACGACGAGTCCGACCCCAACGCGACGAGCGGATCGGCGAGCTGTTCGCTGCTCGACGAGATCGTCCGCGACGGTGCCCGGCAGATGCTCGCGGCGGCGTTGCAAGCCGAGGTCTCCGCCTACATCGACGCGTTCCGTGACGAGCTCGACGAGAACGGCCACCGGCTGGTGGTCCGCAACGGCTACCACGCCGAACGGGAGGTAACCACCGCGGCGGGTGCGGTGCCGGTCCGGCAGCCGCGGGTCAACGACAGGCGGATCGATGAGGCAACCGGTGAGCGGAAGCGGTTTGCCAGCGCGATCCTGCCGGCTTGGGCCAGGAAGTCGCCGCAGGTGAGCGAGGTGCTGCCGCTGCTGTACCTGCACGGCCTGTCGTCTTCGGACTTCGCCCCGGCGTTGAGCCAGTTCCTGGGCACCAGCCACGGGCTGTCGGCCGCCACCATCACGCGGTTGACCGAGCAGTGGCAGAAGGATGCCACCACGTTCGCCGCCCGCCCGCTGACCGAGGTCGACTACGTGTACCTGTGGGTCGATGGGATCCACCTCAAGGTTCGCCTCGAGAGCGAAAGGGTGTGCCTGCTGGTGATGATCGGGGTGCGCGCCGATGGCCGCAAGGAGTTGGTTGCGCTCGCCGACGGACACCGGGAGAGCTCGGAGTCGTGGGCCGACCTGCTGCGTGACTGCAAGCGCCGAGGCATGAGGCCGCCGGTACTCGCGGTCGGCGACGGGGCGCTGGGGTTCTGGAAGGCCATCCGCGACGTGTTCCCCGACACCCGCGAGCAGCGGTGCTGGTGGCACAAGATCGGCAACGTGCTTGCCGCGCTGCCCAAATCGGCGCACCCGGGCGCGAAGAAGGCGCTGGCGGAGATCTACAACGCCGAAGACCGCGAGCACGCCGAGGCCGCCGCCGAGGCCTTTGCCGATGTCTACGGGGCGAAGTGGCCGAAGGTGGCGGCGAAGATCACCGAGGACCTCGACTTGCTGCTCGCGTTCTACGACTACCCCGCCGAGCACTGGATCCACCTGCGCACCACCAACCCGATCGAGTCCACCTTCGCCACCGTCCGACTGCGGCAGCGGGTCACCAAGGGACCCGGCTCTCGTGCCGCCGGTGTCGCGATGGCGTTCAAGCTCCTCCAGTCCGCCGAACGCCGCTGGCGCGCCGTCAACGCACCCCACCTGGTCCCGCTCGTCCGCGCCGGGGCACGGTTCGACAAGGGCGTCCTTGTCGAACGACCCGACGACCACGAATCAAGATGTGATCGGCAAGTCGCGTGATGCGACCGGTTGTGAGATGGTCGACTCACGATGAGTCGAATCTGTACTGAGGAGAACTCCAGATGCGCAGCGTGACCTACTCGATGGCCGTGTCGCTGGACGGCTACGTCGTCGGGCCGGACGGGTCCTTCGACTGGATGGCACCGGACGAGGAGGTCTTTAACCTAGCCACCGACGAGGTACGCAAGGTCGGAGTCCATCTGCTTGGACGACGGCTGTACGAAACCATGCTGTACTGGGAGACCGCCGACCAGAACCCGTCGCTCGACTACTCGACGCTCGAATTCGCCGCGATCTGGAGGGCGCTCCCGAAGGTTGTGTTCTCCACCACGCTGTCGGCGGTACAGGGAAACGCCCGCCTGGCGTCCGGCGGTCTAGAGGAGGAGATCGAGCGTTTGCGAGCCGAAGCGGCGGAGGGCGACATCGCGATCGGCGGCGCGACGCTCGCCACCGAGGCGGCCGCGTTGGGTCTCATCGACGAGTATCGGATCAGGGTCTTGCCGGTGCTGGTGGGCGGTGGCCGTCCCTTCTTTCCCCAACGCGAGGACCGGGTGAACCTCGAACTCATCGAGTCCCGTACCCTCAATTCGAGAGTGGTCTACCTCCGCTACCGCGTGGCCCGCTAGCCGACTCGTCCCGGCGAGCACAAGAAGGGACACGCCAGCCAACGGCAAACCGATCCACAGGTCTTGACTATTGCTCGTTCGCGGCAGCAGTTCGCCCCTGGTGCTTTGAGGGTATCGTCCAGGGCTGCTTGACCCGTCGACGGGCGAGAGTCTGGACAGGGATCACTGCTCTCCCGCAAGCTCGTTAGCCTACATACAGCGTCCTTCAACCGTTGTCGATTCGAGAGCCACATCGGCGGACTCGGGCACGACTGATAGGGGACGGGGACCCCATTCCAGCTGCAGGCGGGAGCGATTGGATCAGTACGCTCTACCGGAATGTCACTCCGACTTTCTGGACGCTATTGACACATCCAGTTGCACTTATAATCCCAGACACAAGCTCCACCATGCAAGACGAACTTGCCATCGGGACGAGCCCAAGGATAGACTCTCGTCACACACAGCAGAATCGTCCGACGTCCGACTTCGCCACATCCGCCGTGCACGCGGCTGCTTGCAAGGACCGTCTGGCCCGTTCGCACGCAGCAAGCTCGCGAGAGGAGAAGTCATGAAACGCCGATACTCAGTCGTCATCGCAGGATGGGTCGCCCTCACGGCATTGCTGCTTCCGGCGAGCGCTCACGCATTCACCCTCGCCCGGACCTGCGCCGGTGACGGCGTCCCGCCGGGAGGTCTTCCGCAGACCGTCACGGCGACCGCCACCCCGACGGAGAACGGGACGTACTCCGTGAACGTGTCGAACTGCTGCTGCGTCCAGGTATCGGAGTGCAATCCGGCTCCCACGAACCCTTCTTCGAAGTGCCAGCGAGGAGGTCGGGGCACGCTGTCGGTTGCGGGCATCGGCGACGACGCCGGATGCCCCTTCTTCACGTGCAACCTCTCGGATCAGACGGAGGTGATCCAGGACCAGTACGACGGAAGCTGTCATCCGGAGGTCGGGTTCTGGTTCTCGAGACCGACGGAGATACCGAACGGCGTCGACGACGACTGCGACGGGTTCATCGACGACGAGCAGTGCGACAACGTCGACAACGACGGCGACGGCCTCCTCAACGAGGATCCCGGCTCCTGCCTGCTTGAGATCGCTGCCGTACCGGTTGGCTGGCAACGTCCGCTGAGCGAGTTCCGCAGCTTCGCAACCGCGGTGTTCAACAATTTCCTCGCGCAAGTGGGTGTGACGTCGTGCAGCGACAACTTCCATCTCGACGTGCTGGACGGTGTGAACCTCCCGGCCCCGACCTGTTCTTCTTCCCAGGATTGCGGGATTGCGTCTGTCCGAAACGCGTTCACGGCCCAGTACGGCCTCACCAAGCAAGCCAACTATGACGTCGTGGCCGCATTCGTCGATCATGACGTCTGCGGCCTGACCGCCGGCTGCAGCGACAATGCAAAGTTCGTCTGGATCGAAGCCAAGGGCGATCTGCTCGACGAGCAGAAGAACGAGGTGTTCTCGCACGAGGTGGGGCACTTCCTCCACTTGGCCGACGAGTACTGCAGCAAGCCGGCCGGCTCCACCGATGCCCGGTGCAGCCCGAGGACCGGCGCGCCGAACCCGCTCACCGCGGATCTCGGTTGCGATCCCAGTAGCGGCGGCGGCTGCTGCAATACCTCGAAGTTCCCGAAGACATGTAGCCAGGTCGACTACGGTGTGTGCTGCGAGGGCAACCTGGCCTTCGACCATTCCGCGATCGGTGGGCGCTCCATCATGGCGTACGCCAACGCCACGCGACCGCGAGGCTACGACAAGAGCAGCCTCGACTACATCAGGTCCCCGTCGAACCCGCGCTCCGCAACGAACCCGAACGGCCAGGCTCCCCTCACATGCGACTTCGCGTACACCGGAGCGAAGCCGGTCGTCTATGCGGACGTCGACGTCACGCCGAGCGGAACCATGACGCTCAACAGCGCGGTGATGACGTTCGGCCGGACGGCGCTCGGCGGTCCCGGCCAGTCCGGCGACATGTCGATCCGGCTCAGCACGAGTCAGGGAATGCTGCTCGAGGACTTCTTCGTCCCAGAGTTCACCGGGACCGACCCCCAGTCCCTCGGCGTGGACTACTCGGGCATCACCTGGGCGAAGGTGAACCACATGGTTATCGCGGCGATGCCCCAAGGGATGCCCGCGACGGAGCCCGTGAAGC
>JBKPRD010000178.1:0-22013 GCA_046734415.1 Actinomycetota bacterium
TGTCGCTCAGGCGCCGTTGAGTTTCTGTAGCGCCAGTCGGGCGTCGTGGATCTGCGCAGCGGTCGAGGCTGGATCGAGCCGCACCGCCTCGGCGGCAGCGATTGCGGTCAGGTCGGCGACGCTCAACCCTCCGTTCGCGAAGTTGAGCAGCGCAGCGAGCAGCTGCTGGTCGAGCTGCTTGAGCTGCGGGCTGCCGTTGTTCACGGTCAGGACGTCGAAGGCCGCCGCGATCGTGGAGGCGTCGCGCTTCTCGTTGAAGACCGCGCTCACGTACGCCGCGATCGCCAGGTAGCAGTCCAGCGTCGCCTGGTCGAAGTCGACCTTGCCCTGGCCGCCGTACTGGCGCTTCCAGTACGCCGCGTTCCGGACCTGCCCGGCCGTGCCCTGAACGAGGACGTTCGCCGTCGCCGACGCCGCACCGCCGTCGTCGTCGACGGAGGCGAACGTGATCGTGTACACGCAGGCATCGCCGAACGTGTGCGTCTGGTCGTTCGTCAGGTCGCGCGGCTGGATCGTCGGGCTCGGATCCGGGTCGGCAAACGGCGGGTTCACGAGCGACACGACGACGACATTCGCGGTGCCATCGCCGAAGTCCCAGGTCAGCGTCAGGTCGTCGCTGCCCGGATCCTGCGAGCCGCCGCTGAACTCGACCGGCTGACCAGCCTGCCCGAGGATCGTCGGGATCCCATCGATGATCGTCGCCCCGGACAGATCGATAACAGCCGTCGGGGCGACGTTCTCGATCTGGAGCGAGAGCGGGACGCAGGCCGCCGTGTCGTCGTCCGCGACACAGATCTTCGCCCCGAAGCCGAACGTGCCGTCATCGCCATAGGTGTGAGAAATCGAGAAGGCAAGCGTCGCATCCGGAGGATCGTTCTCGAGCACGCCCCCGAGCGGCTGCACGGTCCCGTCGCCCCAGTCGATCGTCCCGGAAAGAACATCAAGCCAGCCCGGATCGGTCGCCGTCCCCGAGACCGTCACCGGGCTGTTCTCACCGACCGGGGCAGTCGACACCCACACGACCGCGGGCGCGACGTTCTTCACCGTGACGGTCGCCGTGTCGAAGTCGGACACCCCGTCGGCGTCGGTCACCCGCAGTCGGATGGTGAAGACGCCGTCCTGGCCCACCGTCGTGAAGCTCGCCTGCGCGCCCGGGGTCTCGAAGGACCCGTTGTTGTCGAGATCCCAGGCATACGTGAGCGTGTCGGTCGGGTTGGGGTCGGTGCTTCCGCTGCCGTCGACGCTGATGCTCGCGCCCTCGTTCGTCACGTAAGGCCCGCCCGAGTCCGCCGTCGGCGGGTCGTTGCAGAAGCGGAAGGCGCCGATCCTCGTGTTTCGGCTCTCGCTCGGGCCGAGGTACTGGCCGGTGTACCAGAAGGTGCAGTCGTCGACGGGGTCGACGCTCATCGAGCTGTAGTCGCCCCAGCGGCTGCGACAGTTGCCCTGCGGTATCGGGCAGGCAGTCTGCGACGAACTGCCGTTGACCAGTGTGCCCTCGCCCTGGGGGAGGGTGCCGGCCGGGTCGGCCGCGAGCCGGCCGGCGAAGCGGACCGAAGGGAAGACGCTGCCGGTGATCGTGTAGCCGAGGGCGATGTTGCCGTCCCGGTCCATCGCGATGGACGGATTCCAGCGATGGTCGGCATCGGGCGCATAGGTGCCCTGCTGCGCGATCGACCATGCGCCGCCCGCACGGCGCAGCTCGTACCACCTGACGCCCGCGTGGTTCGTCCCGTCTGCGTCGACGACGTTCTGCGCGACGATCGCCTCCGACGCGCCGAAGTTGCGGTAGGCGATGCGGTGCATCAGGCGGTCGGTGATCACCTCGAGCTGCTCCGATGTCCCCGGTTGCGGCACGAGGCCGACGGATAAGTCGAACGGCGCCGTCGCAAGCGACTGGACGAGCCCGAACGTCGACGCGCCGGGGTTGCCCCACTCGACGTGGAACTCCCAGATCTCGAGCGTGCTCGGCGACACGATCCGTAAGAACGGGTTGGGCGCGTTCGTCGGCGGCGCGGTCGGGCCGTCCAGGTCGGTGGGCACGAGCCGCTCGTCGTTGTACGGCGGCAGATTGGTATCGATGTAGACGAACGCTGCGGCCGCGCCGCTCAGCATGGCGTTGCGGTTGAAGGCGTAGTTGCCGCCGCCCAGTCCGCCGGTCTGCCGAGTCGACATGTAGTAGGCGTCCGGCCACACCCCGAAGTGCGGGTAGTCCGGGAACTTCGTGTTCTGGACGTTGAAGTCATAGAGGAACCAACCACCCGCGACAGGGTCGCCCGTCTGCGAGATCGCAATGCACTCCTCATACGGCGGGATGGCGCTGTTGCCCGATTTGTTGAACGCGAACTGGCTCAGGAGCCAGCGGTCCGCCAATGGGTCGTAGAGCACGACCGGGTCGCCGCGGTTCGTCGTCTCGCAGAGGCCGCCGAAGCCATTCCACAGCTGGTTGATCGCCCGCGGCGCCGGGTTGCCGCCCCCGTCCAGGAGCAGGGCATTCCCACCCTTGTCGTAGACCTGGAAGCGGGAGTTGACCATCTCGATGATGTGGTTCGGGCCGACGTCGGAGTTCGGGTCGGGCGGGAACGCGCCGACGTTCGTGATCCCGTCGAAGCTCCGTTCCGGGGGCGAAAACTGCATCGCGAACAGGCGCCCCAGGCCGGGGAACCCGGCGGGGGGCGGTGTCGCGGGAGGCACCTCGAGCTCTTCGTCGTCCTCCAACCCGAAAACGAAGTCGTTCTCACCGAGCGGAGGCGGCACCGGCAACGCGCGGAGGTCGCCGCTGAAAACGTGCGGCAGCACGCGCTCGCTCACGAACGGCGGCTGAGCAGGCCCAGGCTGGGCAAGAGCCGTCGCCGAAGACGACAGCAGCAACAGGGCGACGCCGGCCGTCAGACCGAGCCGCAGAAATCGGATGCACCCCCCGCGCATCGTTATCCCCCCGTTGGTTGCCAGGCGAGCTTACGCCCGGCCAGCGCCTCGGTCAAGACATGGGAAGGCGCTCCAGCCCGAGGACGCCGAGGGACCAGGGTGGGCGCACGGGGCGCTTGTGCGATTGCAGGCGAGGCGTCACAATGCACGGGCTCCCTTGCGGCAACCCGAATCCCAATGGTTTCGGGTCGGGGCGATTCGACGTCGGGGACATCGGGGGTGCGAATCAGGTGCCAAAGGGAGTCTCGATCCACGTAGGTCTCAACAGCGTCGACCGCGACCAGTACGACGGGTGGGACGGCCACCTTGTCGCCTGCGAGTTCGACGCCAACGACATGGAAGTACTCGCCGGCCAGCGGGGATTCGATACGCGAAAGCTCATGACCGCCGAAGCCACGTCCGAGGCGCTGCTCACGGCTCTCGGGACAGCAGCGGACGCGCTCGTCGAGGACGACATCCTGCTGGTTACGTACTCGGGCCACGGAGGCCAGGTCCCCGACCGAAACGGGGACGAGACCGACCAGATGGACGAGACGTGGGTCCTCTACGACCGCCAGGTCGTGGACGACGAGCTCTATGCGGTGTGGGCGCGCTTCAAGCCCGGCGTTCGCATCGCGGTCTTCTCCGACAGCTGCCACAGCGGCACCGTGGTCCGGGACCTCCAGGAAGCGGTCCGTCCGGAAGCGCTCTCACGGGCGGTCGGCGCGGGGGCGGACGGCGCGCCCCGCATGCGGGCGATGCCGACCGACGTCTCGGAGCGCGTCTACCGCGCACACAAAAAGCTCTACGACGAGATTCAGAAGGAGGTGCCGCCGCTGAGCAGCTCGGACGTTCAGGCCAGCGTGCTCCTCTTGTCCGGGTGCCAGGACAACCAGACCTCCGCCGACGGCGACCGCAACGGCCTCTTCACCCAGACCTTGCTGGGCGTGTGGGACGAGGGACGCTTCAAGGGCGGCTACCGCACCTTCGGCAAGCGGATTGCCACAAAGATGCCGCCCTGGCAGAGCCCGAACTTCTACACGGAGGGAAGCCCGAACCGCGGCTTCGAGCGCGAGCACCCGTTCTCGGTCTAGCGCGAGAGCGGGAACGGACAGGGGCGTAGCGATGGCACGCAGACCAATGCCGGACGTGATCGTGCTCCTGCCCGGAATCACCGGCAGCGTGCTCGAGAAAGACCGGAAGGAGGTCTGGGCGCCGACGGGCGGCGCCATCCTCGATGGGCTCCTCAGCCTGGGCAAGAACGTCAAGGCGCTCGCGCTCGAGGACGACTCGCCCGACGCCCCCGATCTGGGTGACGGGGTCGTCGCGACGAAGATCATGCCCGACATCCATCTCTTGCCCGGGCTCTGGAAGATCGACGGCTACTCGAAGGCGCTCGACTGGATCGAGACGAGGTTCGACGTCCGCCGGGGCGAGAACTTGATCCCGTTTCCCTACGACTGGCGCCGGGACAACCGCGCGTCCGCACACAAGCTCGCCCGCGAGAGCGACGGCTGGCTGCGAGCGTGGCGCGAGCGGTCGGGCAACGCGGATGCCAAACTGATCCTGGTCGGCCACTCGATGGGCGGGCTGATCTCGCGGTACTTCGTGGAGTGCCTCGAGGGCTGGCGGGACACGCGGCTCCTGGTCACGTTCGGGACTCCGTACCGCGGGTCGCTGAAGGCGATCGGGACGCTTGCCAACGGCTTCGAGCAGAAGATCGGCCCACTCAGCATCGACCTCACCGACCTGGTCCGGTCGTTCACCTCCGTGTACCAGCTGCTCCCGATCTACCCGTGCTACGAGGACGGCGCCGGTGGACTGGCACGCGTAACGGAGGTCGACATCCCGCACGTCGACCGGCCGAAGGCGACGGCGGCCAGGGCCTTCCACGACGAGATCATCGGGGCCGTGGAGGCGAACCTCCGCGACGACGCCTACTCGCGCAGCCGCTACGGGATCCGGCCGGTGGCGGGAACCCTTCAGCCGACTGCCCAGTCGGCCCGTGCATCCGGGGACGGGGTGGAGCTTCTCCGCAGCTACGAGGGCGAGGATCAGGGCGGGGACGGGACGGTGCCGCGGGTCTCGGCGACGCCGGTCGAACTCGAGCACGAAGAGGGCGCGATGTTCGCCAGCGAGCAACACGCCTCGCTCCAGAACGACGACGCCGTGCTCTTCCATCTCGCGGGCATCCTGACCGGCCTCGATCTCGACCTGGGGTCGTTCCGCGCGCTGCCGGCACTCGGCATCGGCCTCGACGTCGAGGACGCATTCGCGGCCGACGAGCCCATAAGAGTCCGCGCTCGGCCCGAGGAAGAGACCGCAGCCGCACTCGAGGTCGTCGTCGAGGACGCAACGCGGCCCGCCGGTGCGGCTCCCGACGGCGAGCTGAAGCGCCTCGCCCTGCGCCCGGTGGACGACGGCTGGTACGAGGCGGAGCTTGGTCCGTTGGCACCCGGCGAGTACAGGCTCACCGTGCTCGGCTCAGCTGCCCTCGACCCGGTCAGCGACGTCTTCATTGTCTTCCCGACGGGAGACAATTGAGCGCGCTCGTCCTCCAGGGGAAGGTCGTGACCTTCGACCCGGCGACGCCGGTCCTCGAGGACGCCGCGGTCTACGTCGGTGACGGGACGATCGAGGCGGTTGCACCGCGAACGAGCCCCCCGCCGGCCGGCTTCGACGACGCGCCGCGCATCCGCACCGGCGGCGCCATCTACCCCGGCCTGATCGACCTCCACAGCCACCTGCTCTACAACCTGCGGACGCTCTGGCTCCCGCCCAGAGACGAGCCGTACGGGACCCGCGACGAGTGGCCGAACGCAGCGACCTACGGCCACGACATCAGCTGGCCGGCGAAGCTGCTCGCGAAGGTGGCGGGCGAAGCCGTGCTCGTGTACGCCGAAGTGAAGGCGATCGTCGGCGGTACGACCGCTATTCAGGGAGCGCCGGGCACGACAAAGCCCTACGAAGGCTTCCTCGTACGGAATGTCGACAACGAGACGTTCGGGACGGGCCGTGACGCTGTCAGCCAGTCGGTGATCACCCTCACACGCGACGAGCTCGAGCACCGGGCGACGCTGATGAGCAAAGGCAGCGTGTTCGTGTACCACCTCGCCGAAGGCACGAACCCGAAGCTGCTCGGGGAGTTCAGGGACGTCGCCGACGCTGAATGCCTGCGGCCCGAGCTGATCGCCATCCACGCAACTGCGCTCGGCGCCGGCGAGTTCGAGCGGTGGAAGCCGCAAGCGGGCTCGATCGTCTGGTCTCCGTTCTCCAACCTCTGGCTCTACCGGGCCACGACCGACGTCGTGGCGGCGCGCGAGCACAAGATCCGTATCTGCCTCGGAGCAGACTGGGGGCCGTCCGGCTCGAAGAACGTCCTCGGCGAGCTGAAGGTGGCCGACATCTGGAACCGCGACCATCTCGACCGAGCTTTCTCGGATCTGGAGCTCTGCGAGATGGTCACGACCAACCCGGGCGACGCCCTCGCCCGCACGTGGGGGAGCCGCGTAGGGCGAATCGAGCAGGGGCGGACGGCCGACCTGCTGGTCGTCGACAGCCGCCTGGAGGACGTCTACCGGAACCTGATCGAGAGCATCGAGCGGGACATACGCCTCGTCCTCGTCGGAGGTAAGGCGCGCTACGGCCGGAACGCGCTGATGAAGGCGGCCGGCGCGGAGTCGTCCGAGAAGCTGCCCCAGGCCGGGCGTGGGCGATCGCTGAGCCTGACCGGCTCGAAGACACCTGTCAGCTGGGCGCAGGTCGTCGAGACGCTCGAGGCCGTCCGAGCCGATCCGCAGGGCGCCCTGAAACACCACGAGAACCAGAAGGCGTTCGGCGAGGAGCCGCTCGAGCTCGTCCCCGACATGCCGGAAGGGCCGCCGCTCCGCTCGATCGAGGATCTCGGTGCCGGTGACATCCCTCCGCTCGACACGCTGCGCCACGACGCGGCGTTCTTCCGGCTGCTCACGCGTAAGCGCGCCCCCATCCTGGACGGCCTGCTGGACGCGCTCTCGGGCTACTACGAGCGGGCATAGCCGTGACGAGCTGGGCGATCGTGATCGGTATCGACGGCTACTGGACCGAGCGGGCCTGGCTCAGGGGCGCTGTGCGCGACGCGGTCAAGATGCGCGACTGGCTCGTCAGCCCGGCCGGCGGAGGGGTACCGGAGGAGAACCTCACGCTGCTCACGCGTCCACTCCCGAGGCGCCGCCGGCCGAAGGGATCGCTCGATGCGACGAAGGACTCGATCACGCTGGCGATCGCAGAGCTCGTGAAAAAGAGCGGCGGTGTGGGCGAGCGGCTGTTCTTCTACTTCGCCGGGCATGGACTCACGGCCAGGATCGACTTCAGCGACGAGCCGACGCTCGTCGCGGCGGACTTCAACGACGTGCTCACGGACAACTCGATCTCCCTGCGCTCGTTGTGGGAGTTCTTCGAGACGACCCAGTTCGGCGACCAATTCCTGTTCGTCGACGCCTGTCGCAACCCGTGGTCGGGCGAACTCGTCGTCGGCCGCTGGACTCTCCCAGGGTCGCGGCGGCCCGGACAGGAACCGGTGCAGCAGTTCATCCTCTATGCGACGTCGCCGGGCCTCCGGGCGGCGGAGCTTCCCGGGCGGGGCCAGGAGCGCGGCGCGTTCACCGATGTCCTGCTTCGAGGCCTCAGGGGCGAGGCGGATGCAAAGGCCTGGTCCTCGAGCGACCGTTGCTACGCGGTCAGCTGGGAGACCCTGGCGAACCACGTCAAGGGCGATTTCGAGCGCAGGCTGCTGCCGGTCGGCGAGGGCTTCCAGATTCCCCAGATCGTCGGCCACTGGGGAGTGCTCGGACGCAGCCAGAATCCCGTCCTCGCGAGCTTCCCGGCCGGAGCGTTCCGGGACGAGGAGCTTCACGTGTACCTCGAGCCCGAAGCGGTCGCCCCGACCGCCGAGGTATCAGTCATCGACCGCGACCTGGGCGAGGCCCTGACTGTCGAGTCGCAGCCGTCCCGGCTGCCGGTGCGGTTCAGGCTGCCCCCGAACACCTACGGCGTACGCGCACAGGCCCCGGGTCATGAGACGGCGGTTGCCCGGCCGCCGATCGAGCTCTACGGGAGGGCCGAAGTGAAGCTGACGCTGACCCCGCTCGACGGCGCGCCGGCCGCTGCGGCACAGCCTGCAGACGCGAGGCGACCGTCGACGAGACCGCGGCTCGGCTCGATCGAGGCGTCGAGCAGCGATCCACTGGCGACGATCGAGGTGGTCGACAACGCGGGCGCCGTCCTCGAGGTGGGCGAAGGTCACGTGCTCGTCCGAAAGCTCGAGCCTGCCTTCTATCGCGTTCGCCTGCGAACACCGGAGGCCGAGGTGCACGAGCGGACCGTCGGGCTCGCCCCCGGGGAGAAACGACGGCTCAGCATCCACGCCCCTTCCCCCGCGCAAGGCAAGGCGGTCGAGCGGGTGATCAAGACCGCGGATCTCCCGACCTCCGAGGACAACACCATCACGATCTCGAAGAGCGTCGGCTCGGTCGCCGCACCCCATCTGTCCACGATCCTCACCATTGCTGCCGGCCTCAAGCTCCAGGGTCGCTCTGGGGCCAACCGGCTCCGAGCGCTGGGGATGGAGGGGCTCGGGGCGGCGCTCTCGCCCAAGGCACAGAGCGCCGTCTACATCGTGTTCGGCCTGGACGCGAGGAGCCCGAGTTGGGCAAAGAGCCGCCTCGCGGGGATCAAGCTGCGCCTCTGGCGTTTCGGCACGGAGGTCCCGCAGGCGTTCGCGCAGCCCGCGCCCTTCTCGGACGTCCCCGGCCTCGGCGAGTTCGCCCACGAGGCCGAGGTCGGGCCGCATTGGCTGTCGATCGGCATCCCCGGGGGCAGGACGATGGTCTTCGGGCTCGCCTGCCTGCCGCGGCGCGTGACGATGCTCGTCATCCAGCAGGACGTCGACCGCGACCTGCGCGTGTACCAGTACTCGCCCGCACTGGGGCGCGACGAGTCGAGCGACCCCGACTTTCTCCGGCGGCTCGAGCTGATGCAGCGCGCATACCTCGGGAGCCGGCTCGACCTCGGGCACGAGAGCGCCGTCGACCTCTTGAGGGGCAAGGTCGCCGATCCCCTCGCCGGGTGCCTGGGCGGCTACCTGCTCCTGCGCCTCGGCGAAGCAAAGGGGCTGGGCGTCGCCGCCAGGAACATGACCCGGCTCTATCCCCAGCTGAGCGACAGCCACGTGCTCAACGCGGAGTACGAAGCCGCGCGAGGCCGATCCGCGGCCGCCGAGCGATCGACGAGAAGGGCGATCGAGACCGGAATCCCCGTCTTCACCGAAGGTCTCTCACGCCTGCTCGACGCCCTCGCCGAGTACCGCATCGACCACCCGAACGCACGCTTGCTCACAACCGTCTTCGACCGCAGGATCGCGACGTCGCTCTGGTCGGCGTGGATGCCGGGAAGGCTGCGTCTGAGAGCCCTGCTCGTCTCTCACCCGACCTGAGCCCGAGGAAAGGAGGCCGACGTGCCGACTGAATTCGACCGCAGCTACACCGACGAACCGTTCAGGAGCCTCTGCGAGGACTACCCCGGCCCGCCCGTGTATCCGTCTGGTGACTTCCGGGTCGAGTGGGGACCGGTCTTCCACCGCGGCCGCCTGGACGGCAGCGCACGGGTGCTCGTGATCGGCCAGGATCCGGCTCAGCACGAGACGATCGCGCGGCGAATCCTCGTCGGCGAGGCCGGCCACCGAATCCAGGGCTTCCTCTTCAAGCTGGGTATCGACCGGAGCTACGCGATGGTCAACACGTTCCTGTACAGCGTGCTCGGCCAGGGCGGCGGCAACAAGCACCGCCACGACCCCAAGATCGCCAAGTACCGCAACCGCTGGCTGGCTGCCCTGCTCACCGGGAGTAGCAAGGTCGATGCCGTGGTTGCGCTCGGGTCGCTTGCGGACAGCGCATGGGAAGACTGGAAGCAGACCCAGCCGGCCGGCTCCCTCCCGGCCTACCAGAAGATCACGCATCCGACCCAGCCGGAGAGCGCCGGCGGCGGTGCTGCAGCCCACACCGCGGCAATCAAGCGCATGCTCGAGAACTGGAACGAAGCGCTGAAGGCGCTCCACCCGCTGCCGAACCGAGACAAGGCCCGGCAGCTGAAGCTGTACGGAGACGCCTTCCAGACCGGCGACAAGGTGCCGATCCCGGAGATCGACCTCCCGGCCGGAACGCCGGACTGGATGCGCCTCGATGACGGGTGGGCCGATCGACCGGGCGCCGGACTGACGAAGCGCCGCACGATCGTCGTGACGGTGCCCCGGGCTCGCGTGTCCTGAAGCCATTTCGGGATAGATCGCCTCGAGTTCTTGTATCCCTTGGCGCCCGTGGGACACGAACTGGCGGTCCTATGTCGTTCGGGCGACGACGAGCCTGTCGAGGCCGGACTCGGCGCCCCAGACCTCGCCGCGACGGCCGAGCAACTGACGGACGGCGGCGCCGAGGGTGCGGTGGCGATAGACGGTGAAGCCCTCGGTGCGGGGATCGAAGCGGACGAGCGCGTTCGCGCCGAAGTCCGTAGCCCAGACGAGGTCGCGTTCGTCGACGTACACGGCATAAGCCTGAGGCGCCGCGCCGGGGAGCTTCCACTCACGCCAGCGCCGGCTCGCGGGGTCGTACATCCCCAGCTGGCCGGCGTTCCACTCGCTCACCCAGATACGCCCACGGGAATCGGACCAGACCCGGCGCGCTCCCTGGTCGCGCGTCGGCGGCTGGATCCGCGTCGCTCTTCCTGTGCTGACGTCGAGGCGGCCGATGTGGCTTCCTGCCAGTGAGGCGTAATACACGTCCCCGCGCGGCGTGACCGTGATCCCGTAGGGGCCGAGTCCTCCTGGCGCGCGCCAGACGCGCATGCGGCCGCTCGCCGGATCGAGCCTCCCGTAGAAGCCGCTCTGTCCCGTGAACCAAAGCCTCCCGGCACGGTCGAAGACCGCGGTGTTCAGGTTCGCGTCCGGCGCCGACGTCGGCAGCCGGTAGACCTTCACGGCGCGAGTACGCGGATCGACCCGGACGATCGCGTTCTGTCCCCCGTCGGTGATCCAGGGCGCGCCGTCGGGCCCGACGATCACGCCGTGTGGGGCCGACCCGATGCCGAGCGGCGTGTGGCGCGTCCGACCCGTGCGCGGGTCAAGCCACCCGAGCGCACCGGCCGCCTGCGCCGTATACCAGACTCCGCCGTCGCGGGCGGGCGCGACATCGTGCGGATGCGATCCGGCAGGGACGGCGTACTCGCGCAGCGTGACGCGCTGCGAACCAGCCAAAGGCGCTGCCGCCTGATCGGCCGCGACGCCCAGGGCCAGGACCACAACGACCAACACGCGTCTGTGCACCGCCCTGACGCTACCCACCGATCCCCTCCCGTGCATTCACGAGTCGATCAGCACCCGGCCACGCACGCCTCCGACTCGACGACGCCGATCACCTTCCGCGGCCCCGGCGGACGCAAGCTGATGGGGCCTGGGCGAAGACTGCGCGGCCCCGCGGCGGCGTGCTTGTCGTGCACGAGAACCGCGGCCTCACCGACCACATCCGCTCCGTCGCCGGCCGGTTTGCGGCGAGCGGTTACTCGGCGCTCGCGATCGACCTGCTCTCCGAAGAGGGCGGGACGGGCTCGTTCCCCGACGAAGCGGAGGCGATGGCGGCACTGTACGGCGTGCCGACCTCCCGCTTCGTCGCCGACATGAAGGCTGGTGTCACCGAGCTCAGGCGGCGCGTGCCCGGAAAGAAGGTAGCGGCGACAGGCTTCTGCTTCGGCGGCGGGATGGTGTGGACGCTCCTCGCCGCAAACGAGCCGAGGCTCGCCGCCGCCGCCCCGTTCTACGGCCCCTTCCCGAAGGCTCCTCGCTGAAGGGCTCGAAGGCCGCGGTGCTCGGGATCTACGCCGCCCTCGACTCACGCGTGAACTCGAGCCGCCCGGCCGCGGCGGCGGCCCTACGCGCGGCCGGCCTGCCCCACCAGCTCGTCACCTTCCCCGGCGTCGACCACGCGTTCTTCAACGACACCGGCGGCCGGTACAACCGCACCCAAGCCGAGGCCGCGTACAAGCGCGTCCTCGCCTGGTTCAAGCGGTACGTCGGGTAGGCCTATTCGCACTCAGCCGAGCTTGCGCTGGACGGCCACCAGATCGGCGTGGGTGTCGTCTTGGGGGCGACCATGTTCAGGGCGGACATCGCGCAGGCGACCGAATTCGGCAAGGCGGCAACTCCGGTGCGGGAGACGAACCTCGACGCCGGCAACATCAAAGTCCACGAGGACTACGTCGCGACGCGCTACACGATCACTGGCACCCACGACGGCGACCTCATGGGGACCCCGCCGACCGGCAAGAACGTTGCTTTCACCGGGATCACGATCAGCCGCTGCGAGAACGGGCGCATCGCTGAAGAATGGGAGATCACCGACGCCGTCGGGCTCCTGGGCCAGGTCGGAGCGCTGCCCGCGATGGCGCAGAGCTGAGCAACACGGCAAGCACGGCGCGATTCGCCCGGCCCAGCTACGCGAGCGTGACCGGCTCGATGCCGCACCGTGGCGCAGGGCGTGAAAGGTGACGTTCTCAGAGGCGGCCTCCTGGCGCTTGCAAGGAGGCCGCCTCTGGCGGTCAGCTGGGAGGTCTCGGTCAGATGCGGTGACCGCGATGCGGCCCTAAGCGGGGCGGCTCGAACCGCACTCGGACACCAGGCGCTTTGGGACGCCTCTCAGGCGTCTCAGTTCCGACGCGGACCGGCGCGCACTCGTCGGGACCGTCGGACCTCAGTCGAGCAGCGTGGCGGCTTGGGCGATCCGCTTCCACTGGGCGTGCCAATCAGACGTTCTACCGCCATGAGGCGGCACTCGGTCCGCGACTCGGCCGGGAGATCTTCATCGCCCGTGTACGTTTCGATCACGTGAGCGGTCCTCTGAGTGGTCGTCAGCCGGCGCTGCGCCTCTCGGTCCCAGAAGAGGGCATCCGTGCGGGCACGATCGTACTGCGCTTCCCGTCGCTCGACGACGTCGACGCCATTCTGCCCGCATTTACGGCCCCGGACCTCCGCGAAGCCGGCAACCTGCCTGCGTTCGATCGAGCTGCGCTTGTCGCCTCGATCGAAGAACTCCCGTTGCTCGCGGAAGCCGGCCGGCTCCTCGCCCTCGCCGCAGTCGATACCGAGACCGGGGAAGTTGTCGGCGGCGCCACCCTCCACCACCTCGATGCCGAGCGGAAGATCGTCGAGATCGGCTACTTCGTGCTTCCGCACGCGAGACGACGCCGGGTTGCCACGACAATCGCACGCCTGCTGGCAGAGCACGCCTTCTCACTCGGCATCGAGCGCGTCGCCGCGTACGTAAACGTCGGCAACATCGCGTCGGAGGGTGTGGTCGAACGCGCCGGCTTCACGCGCGAGGGCGTCGTCCGCTCGATGCCGAAACCCGATGGGCGACGCATCGACAAGACGCTCTTCTCGCTGCTGCCCGGCGAGTGAAGTTCCTGTCGCCCCGAAATTCGAGGATGCTGATCCCGAAATTCCGTGGGCCCTCGTCGTAGCGAATCGAAATCTCCGCGACCCAGAGATCGTCTCGGCCTCGCACCTCGCGGATCTCCATGGATGTGTTCGCCGATACGCTGCGCAGCTAGCGTGTGCCTGTGTTGGGGCACGGAACGCGCGAACACGGTTTGATCGGTTCCGGAGTGCCAGCCATCGACCACGGCACACTGCTGAGCCGGCGACGGTGGTGCATTTCATGGTGACGGCGGAGGAGATCGGTCGGGTCGCAGTGTTCGCGGACCTCGAGCCGGACGAGCGCGACCGGCTTTCCCGGGTGGTGGCGGACATTACGCTCGCTCCCGGCGAGTCCGCCGTGCATGAGGGTGACGCGCGGGCGCTGTTCGGCGTCCTCGAGGGTCGGCTCGAGGTGGTCAGGCTCGTCGACGGCGTGGAGAGCGTGATCGGCGAGCGCAGGCCCGGTGAGGTTTTCGGGGAGATGTCGATTGCGTTCGGAATGCTCCACCCTGGCGGGTTCCGCGCGGCGGAGGCGTCGCGCGTCTTCCGGATCGAGCTGGACGACTACCACGCGCTCGCCGCCGCCGCGCCGGAGGTCGGGGAGCGGGTGGCCCTCCTGGCGGCCCACCGGCTCGGAGGATCGAAGGGTCTGCAGGCCCGTGCGTCCGCACCCGCCCCGTTCAGGGCGATCGTCCTCGGCCATCGGTGGGACGCCTCCTGCGCGGAGCTGAGGCGCTTCCTCGACCGCAACCAGATCCGGTTCAAATGGCTTCAGCCGGACGTGCCCGCCGACGCGGAGGAATGGGGTTCGCTGCCGGCCGAGGGTGACTACCCCGCGGTTCGCGTCGTCGACGGCAAGGTGGTCGTGCGACCCCAGCTTCGGCGGGTGGCCGAGCTGCTCGACATCGCGACCGAGCCGACGTCCGCGGAGTACGACACGGTGATCGTCGGTGCGGGGCCTGCCGGCCTGGCCGCCGCCGTGTACGGCGCGTCTGAGGGCCTTCGGACGATCGTGATCGAGCGCGAGGCGCCTGGCGGCCAGGCGGGCACGTCCTCCCGGATCGAGAACTACCTCGGCTTCCCATCGGGTGTCTCCGGCGACGAGCTGTCGAGCCGAGCGCTCCAGCAGGCGCGCAGGCTCGGCGCCGAGATCCTCGTCACCCGGTCGATCACGCGAATCGATCCCGCGATCCGTCAGGTGCGCCTCGACGGCGGCGACGTTCTGCAGGCGCGGACGATCATCCTCGCAACCGGCGTCGCATGGCGGCGCCTCGCGATCGAGGGTTTCGACCGCCTCGCCGGCAAGGGCATCTTCTACGGCGCCGCCCGCAGCGAGGCAGCGAACAGCCACGGCCTGGACATCCACATCATCGGCGCGGGCAACTCCGCCGGGCAGGCAGCGATGTTCTTCTCGGCCCATGCGCGGAGCGTGACCATCCTCTACCGCGGCGAAACGCTCGAGAAGAGCATGTCGCAGTATCTCGTCGACCAACTCGCCACCCGGGCGAACATCCACGTCCGGTATCGGACCGAGGTGGTGTCCGCGCACGGCGACAGTTCGCTCGAAGCGATCGAGGTCCACAACACCGCGACCGGCGACACGACCCAGCTCGAGTCGGGTGGGCTGTTCACCTTCATCGGAGCGGACGCCGAAACCGCGTGGCTCCCCCCCGAGATCGCACTCGACCAGAAGGGCTACGTGCTCACCGGCCCCGACGTGCGCGCCCTCGGACGGTGGCAGCTCGACCGAGACCCGTACCTACTCGAGACGAGCGTCCCCGGCATCTTCGCCTGCGGCGACGTCCGATTCAGCCCTGTGAAGCGCGTCGCAGCGGCAGTCGGCGAAGGCAGCATGGCGATCGCCTTCGTGCACCAGTACCTCATCGAGACAAAAACACGCGTCGGGTCTGGTTGAGGAGTTCCAAGACGGCTGGTCAGTCAATCTCGGCCGGCTAGGCCGAAGCCAGGAGATTTGAGATCGCGTCGACTCGTGTTGTAATCGAACCAGATTTGGTCACACACGTGAGGAACGGCTGGTGTGTGTCGTGATGCGGGAGTGGGACGTCCGGTGCGGCCCCTCTCATGCCGCGGAGGAGGAGCCGACGGTTGCGCAAAGCGTTGTTGTTGGCAACCTTGTTTTTGTTTCCGGCTGTACCTGCGACAAGGGTGGGAAACGCGCGCCGGAGCGGGTGGAAGATCAAGTCGTTCTGGCGCTCGAAAACACGCGATGTGCCCTAGAAGCAGCGGGCAGCCGGATGGAGAACGTCGTCAAGACGTTCTTCCTGCTCACCGACCTTGATCATTACGGGCGCGTGCGTAAGACGGAGACGGAGTTCTACGAGCTGTATGCCCCGCAGCTTGTAACCACGCCGCCGGCGGCGACGCTCATGGTCGTCCCTTCGCTGGCGCGCCGGGAGTTTCTTGTTCAGTACGAAGTCATCGCTGCGCTCGACCGCGGGGCGCCCGGTTGGCGAGTCAGGTACTACCCGGAGTTTTGGGCCGGTAAGGAGCTCGCCTACCCGCATGTCCCGAAGGAGCACGCGAAGTTCGCCCGGAGCCAGTCGATCGGCAATCTCCTGATCATCTCGGGTTGTCAGGGGCTCGATCACGAAACGCTGAGAGTCGAGTCCAGCGACTTCGGGGTGCAGTCCCGCATCGTGCTCGACAAGGTCAGGGCCGCCGTCGAGGAGCCGGGCGGGTCGCTCGCGAATCTCGTGAAGACGAATGTGTTCATCAAAGATGCAAGCACGCTGCCGATCTATCGCGAGATCGAACAGGCCTTCTTCCGCGAGTATGCGCCGGAGGCTGCCCGCGATCCACCCGCCAGCACGGTGTTCGTAGTGAGCGAGCTGCCACGACCCGAATTCTTGATCGAGGTCGAAGCTTTCGCTGTCGCGGACGCCGCCACGCCCGGCTGGCCGACCCACCGTCGGGCAGGAACCGCGGACGCGGCCGAGAGTGTGACCGCGGGAAGACTCGTGTTCCTGTCCGCCTGCGACGGTGGTCCTGACGGAGGCTCGGCTTCGACGTCGATCGAACGTGAGGTCACGACCGCGCTCGACAGCCTCGGCGACGCGCTAGCGCGCGCCGGGAGTGCGTTCAGCAAGATCATCAAGCTCACGCTGATGCTGACCGACGTCGACGAGTACGCGAGGATGCAGAGCGCGCTGGTCGCCTACTACCGCGAACACGCGCCGCAACTGGTCGCGGCACCGGCCAGCACGTTCGTGGGAGTCCGCGCAATCGGATCCGGTGGCGCGCGGTTTCAGGTCGACGCCGTCGCGGTCATCTAGCTGTAGTTCCTAAGCACGTTGGTTCATCCGGGCCTCCTTGGAGGCTGAGGGCTTCCACGCTCGCTCAGCTCCAAGGAGGGGATCCGGATGAGGCTTCACGGTAACGCGGCGCTCAGTTGGCAGGGTCGGCGGCGATTGGCGGTGCGGGTGGTGCTGGAGGGATGGTCGTTAACGGCGGCGGCGGAAGCGGCTGGGGTCAGTCTTCGTTGTGCGCGGAAGTGGTCGGGTCGCTACCGCGCGGAGGGCGAAGGGGGTCTGTTTGACCGTTCCTCGGCGCCCAAGCGCGTCGCCAACCGCACGCCTGCAGATCGGATCGCCGCGATCATCGCGTTGCGTCGGCTGCGGATGACGGCTGCCGAGATCGCCGAGACACTCGGGATGGCGCTCTCGACGGTGTCGGTGATCCTGAAGCGGGCAGGGATGAGTCGTTTGGGCCGGATCGGCCTCCAGCAGCCGATCCGCTATGAGCGGGAGCGGCCGGGCGAGCTCGTTCACATCGACGTCAAGAAGCTCGGCCGGATCGCTCGACCAGGCCACCGCGTCACCGGCCGGATCTCCGCTAGCGGACACCACAGCCGCGCCTACGACCAGGGCTGGGAGTTCGTCCACATCGCCGTCGACGACTACAGCCGCCTCGCCTACGCCGAGGTGCTCAGCGATGAGAAAGGGACAACCGCGGCCGGCTTCCTCCGCCGTGCAATCGCTCACTACCACCAACACGGCATCGAGGTCGAACGGATCCTGACCGACAACGGCTCCTGCTACCGCGGCACGATCCACTCGATCGCCTGCCGCACGCTCGGCATTCGCCACAGCCGCACCCGCCCCTACCGCCCGCAAACAAACGGCAAAGCAGAGCGCTTCATCCGCACGATGCTCAACGGCTGGGCCTACGCCACGATCTACCGCTCAAGCCACGAACGCACCGCTGCACTCGACGGCTGGCTCTGGTACTACAACAATCGCAGACGACACTCAGCCCTCGGCCACCAACCCCCGGTCAGCAGAACCAACCTGCTTGGGTCCTACACCTAGCGGGCGCACCCACGAGGCTCGACTCCTCGCCCGCGGGGACGAGCTCACCGCGGACCCACTCGATCTCGCGGCAGACGTACTCGACGATGTCGCCGGTCTTCAGCTCGTCCGGGAGCATGTCCCAGGTGTAGGTCTCGATCTCGAGCTGGGGCGAGAGCGGGCGCGCCTTGTGGATGCGGAGCGCCTCTGCGATCGCGTCGCGGGTGGAGCGGAACGCGCCGAGATCGTCCAGGAACACCGGCACGTGGATGTGAACCCGCCACTCGCGTGGGCTCCGATCGCCGGCCTCCCAGGCCTCGATGGCATCCTCGAGGTTGAGATAACGGGTCATCTTTCCCTCTCGCACCTCGAGCGTCTGGGTCAGGTAGACCGTCTCGGCGTAGCGGCGCAGGACCTCGACGATCTCGTCGGTGACCAGGGGGATCTGCAGGGCGGCGGCCTCCTGCAGCTTCATGATCGGAATCCCCGCAGCGACGAGCTGACCGAGCGAGTTGGACATGTCCTCGTACTCGACGGCCTGGTGGCAGATGTCGAACACGATGCCGAGGTGGCGGCGGAGGGCCATGTGCGCGTGTGACACCGGCAGGTCTGCCAGCTCGGCGAGCCGGGTGGCCGCGGCGCCGGAATAGAGATGCTCGGCGAAGAAGGCCACGGTCTCGTCGGTCGTCTCGAGGAAGCAGTAGGGCTCGGGCTCGAGCGCGAGCGTCACGGTCATGCCGGTCCGCCGCTCCAGATCGACGAGGTGGGCCGCCACGCGAAGCACGTGCTCCGCGTACGAGGCGACGACACCGGGTCCCGTCACGTTCGGCTTGAAGCCGAGCGGCGCGGTCTGGATCGAAGGTTCCATGCCGGGTGCGCCGATCTCGGCGAGGACGTCGGCGACGTTCATCGTGTAGCGCGTACGCTCCTCGCTGCGCCAGTCCGGCTCGTAGACCTGCTCCTTGACGCGGACGCCCTTGAACGGCCCGTACGGGAACGCGTTGACCGTGTACAGGTAGAGGTCGTTCTCGGCAAGAAAGGCCTTGAGCCGTTCACGCTCCTCCGCATTGGCCGCGAGGGTCTCGGTAGAGGCGTTGGCGAGCCGCAGCGATACGCCGAACGGCGCATCGGGTGACACCCGTGACTTCACCTGCGGCACGTACATCGTCAGGCTCCGCCACATCTCGTCCCAGGTGTCACCCGGATGAACGAGCGTCGAATATGTCAGGTGGCCGAGGCCGTTACCGAGGTTCATGTCTCCCCTGCTTTCTCTGGAGGGTCAGGGCACACGCTCGACAGCTCCCGAGCTGGCTGACCGCACGATCGCCTCGGTTACCGCGGCGCCGTGGATCATCTGGTCGACCGGGATGGGATAGTCGGGCCCGCCGCTGGCGGCGACCGCGAACGCTTCGAGGGCCGCACGCCCGACGTCGTAGCGCTCCGCTTCCCAGATCTCCGCCTCTCCCTTCACCGGCTGGAACTCGCAGGTGCCGAACAGTCGGGTTCGACGCTCCTCTGACGAGGCGCCGGCAACGTGCGTCATCCCCTCTAGCCGGACCGAGCCGGTCGAGCCGAACACCTGGAAGCTGAACCCCGGGCCGGTGGCCGTCATCGTCCCGAGATAACCCGACATGCCGTCCTTCATCCGAAGCAGCATCGAGGTCGTGTCGTCGCTGTCGATCTCGACCACCCGACGGAAGCTCTGGCAGTACACATGGTCGATCGGTCCGCAGAGGTCGATCATGCCGTCGACGGCGTGGACGCCCATCGGCGTCAATCCACCGGCCGGGGTCTCGTTTCGGCTCGCGCGCCAGGCGTCCGGCTGGAGGAACAGCGCGTTGGGAAACGTCATCGTCGCCTCGACGTGCAGAACCGTTCCCAGCTCGCCCGACCGGATCCTCTGCCGCAACCTCGTCATCTCGGGGTGGAAGCGGCGGTTGTAGCCGAGCCCGAGCGTCACGCCCGCTCTGCCTATCGCCTCGACCGAGGTCTCGGCGTCGGCTTTGGTCAGTGCGAACGGCTTCTCGCAGAAGACGTGCTTGCCGGCTTGGGCGGCGGTGACGACCTGCGGCGTGTGCAGCGAGTGCGGCGTCGCGAGGACGACCGCGTCGACCTCCGGATCATCGGTCAGGGCCTCGAACGACTCGGCAAGCCGCAGGCCGTGCTCGGCGGCGAACGTCTGTGCCTCAGGCGACAACGTTCGCGATGTGCCGGCGACGAAGCGGATCGCCTCGCTCCCCGCGGCCGATTCGACGAGCGTCTTGCCCCACCAGCCGAGCCCGACGATCGCGGCCCGGACCATCAGCTGGTGCGGATCAGAGAGTACTCCGGCGCAGCAGCGAGGACCTGGGCCGTGGGCACACCGAGCTCCTCACGCACGATGTTCGCTCCCAGCACCAGCGAGACGATCTTGTAGAAGGCATGTCGTCGCGGCATTCCCTCACGACCCATGCCGCAGTCCGAGGTGAGGACGAGCCGTTCGGCCGGAATGTGCTCGAGCGCCAAACGAGCGAGGTCGGCCACCTCAGTGGGCGACTCGACCTGCAGCGTGTGGTGGTCGACCATGCCGATGCCGATCTTCTTCTCGGTGATCGCCTGGCCGATCGCCTCGAGCTCGCCCGGGCCAGACGCCCGCGTCTCGAACGTGATCACGTCGGCGTCGACGGCGTTCAGGAGCTCGAGCGCCGGAATGTACGACTGGACGGTCGCAAACATGCGCTGGGCGGACGGGTTTCCCCAGCACGTGTGGCACCAGACCTCGGTCTTGTCCCGAAGTCCCTTCACCGTGTTGTTGAAGACCTCGACCATGAACTCGGGGTTGATGACGTCGTCGACGATCCCGCGGGCTGCGAGCAGGTGGATCTGCGGCTCCTCCATCTGGATGACGGGACAGCCGACATCTGCGAGATCGTGGAGCTCCTCGTTCAGCGCGTCGCTGATCGCCATGATCCGCGACGGCATGTCCTTGTAGTACTCGTCCTGGACCGCGAAGGCGATCAGCTCGGGCGTGACGGTTCCGAACTTGACGGGGCGCGTAGTCAGCCGCTGCGCCACCTTCCACATCTCCGCGTACTGGAGGTCGCCGCGGCCGATCGCCCCGACGATCTTCGGCATCACCCGCGCCTCGAGGTAGTCGTGGAGGATGTGGCCGCGCGGAAACGCTAGGCCCCCGGCCCCGGCGCGTGCGAGCCTCGGATTCGTCCGCTCGAACCCGTCCATGTGCTGAGGTGGATAGCGCGTCCAGCTCTGACCGCCCACGTCGTGGTTGAACCTTGCGTCGCCGTCGGTGACGATGTCGAGACCGGCAAGCTCCTGCTGGTGGATGTAGATCGTCAGCGCGTCGACGTACTGGTCGCGAAAGTCGATGTCGACCATCGCGTCGAGAAATGACCGCGTGCCGAGATTCTCCGTGTACCACTTGGGCCGCGGCAGCGAGCCGATGATCGTGGTCGGAAGGACGGTCCCAGCCGATGCCTTCAACATCGATCGCTTCTCCTTGGATCGTGATGTGTCTTACAGTGGGCGCTCGCCTGATGTTCAGCCACTTTGCACGACACCTGCCTGTGTTCGGCGATCCTACGCATCCCCGGCAGGTCACGTAGGAGAGCGGGCGATGCGCGTCGGCTTCATTGGCATCGGCAGGATGGGCTCTGGGATCGCAGGGCGCGTCCTGGGAAGCGGGAACGCGCTCACCGTCTGGAACCGAACCCCGGAAAAGGTGGCGGAGCTTGCTCGACGCGGCGCCCAAGTGGCGTCGTCTGTCGCCGAGGCATGCGCAGGCGCGGAGGTCGTGATGACGATGCTCGCGAACGACGAGGTGCTGCTCGAGATCGCGCTCGGCCCCGGGGGAATCGTCGAGTCGCTCGACAACGGTGCGACGCACGTCGTGATGGGAACGCACGGGGTGAGCGCCGTTCGGACGTTGACGGACGAGCATGCGGATGCCGGCCAGATCCTCGTCGCCGCTCCGGTCCTCGGGCGGCCCGACCTCGCCGCTGCGGGACAGCTGGGTATCGTCGCCGCCGGCTCCGCGGATGCGCTCCACCGCTGCCGGCCGCTGTTCGAGGCGATCGGGCGCCGCACCTTCGAGGCGGGCCCTCGTCCCGAATCGGCGACCATGATCAAGCTGGCGAACAACTTCGCCCTCGGCGCCGCGATCGAGGCGATGGCGGAGGCATTCGCGCTCGTTCGCAGCTACTCCGTCGAGCCCGCGCTCCTCCACGAGGTCCTTACCGAGGGCCTCTTCGCCGCGCCCGCGTACAAGGTCTATGGAACGATCATCGTCGACGAGGACTACGATCGCG
>JBKPRD010000179.1:0-3617 GCA_046734415.1 Actinomycetota bacterium
GATCAGGCCGAGGTCGTTCTGGATCTGGTAGATGGAGATGAGGCCGGTCACCCTCGTCGGCACGAACAACGAGGCGACGAAGATCCCGAGCACGAGGCTCCGGCCGGGCGTCCGGAGATGGACGAGCGCATAGCCTGCGAGCACGGCGACGGTCGTCGTGATCAGCATCGTGGAGACCGTGACGATGATGCTGTTCTTGAAATTCTGCGGCAGCGTGTCGATGCCGGTGAGCGCCTCGCCGTAGTGGCTGAAATCGAAGTGGCGCGGCCAGATCCGGTTCGTGTACGCATCCGGGAGCGACTTGATCGAGAGCAGGAAGACCCACGCGAGCGGGAAGAGGATGCTCGCGCAGCTCAGGATGAGGACGACGTGCTTGGCGACCGGGCCGACGCGGCTCCTTCGCCGAGCGTGGCGCGGGAGAGGTTTGGTCGCCGAGGCGGGTCTGCGTCGAATGGACTCGGTACGGATGGCCATTCCCGCCCCTAGTCCCTCGAGCGGAACAGGTAGAAGAGGTAGAGGACGACCGCGAGCATGCCCAGCGTCCCGATCCAGCCGACCGACGCCGCATAGCCCTGGTTCCAGTCCCCGATCTGGAAGGCGTTGTCCCACATGTAGACGGTCCACGTGTAGGTCGGTCGGTCGCGGTTGAAGCCGCCGAGGATGATGTACTCGTCGATCAGCGCAAAGGCCGTGCCAAACCGGAGCACGACGAGGACGAGGAGAATCGGCCGCAGCCGCGGGAAGGTGATTTTCCAGAAGATCCGCCATTCGCTCGCGCCGTCGACGCGTGCCGACTCGTAGAGTTCCTTCGGGATCGTGGCGAGACCGGCCAGGTAGAACAGCGTGTGGAAGCCGAGCCCCCACCACCACTCCATCATCGCCAGGGAGAGGTAGACGAGGGTCGAGCTGCCCAGCCACTGCGGCTGGTTGTAGATGTCGTAGACGTGGAAGACGTCGACGAGGAAGTAGTTGATCGGGCCGATCGCGCTCGAGTAGAGCCAGCCCCAGAGCACGAAGATCAGCGGCCCCGGGATCATCGCCGGGATGAGCAGGATGAGGCGGTAGACCGATGCGACGAACCCGTTGCGCACACGGTCGACCAGCACCGCGAGCACCATTGGGAAGAAGACCATGCCCGGCAGGAAGATCGCCGTGAAGATCAGCGCCCGGAGGAGCCCCTTCTGGACGACCGGGTCGGAGAAGGCCTCCGAGTAGTTGTCGAACCAGACCCAGTGTGTCGGCCCGCCGGTCAGGAAGTGGTAATCGGTGAACGAGATCCAGAGGACGCGAACGATCGGGTAGAGCTGCCACCCGACGAAGAAGAAGAGGGCCGGGGCGAGGTACGGCCAGGTCCCGAGGAAGCGCCGGGTCGTCGCGCCGACCGGTCCGGAGCGCGGAGGCGGGCGGGCGGCGACCGTTCTAGTCGCCACTACCCGCCCGCCCTAGCGAGTCTGGACGCATCCGCTCGCGGACAACCTCAACTCTTCTTGTATTCGGCGTAGACGGCGTTCTTCGCCGCGAGGAGCGCCTGCTTCGGGCTCTTCTCGTCCCCCTTCAGATACTTCTCCCAATAAGGCTGGCCGATGACGAACTGCTGAAGCCCGAACTTGTTCGTCCGGATCGCGCGGCTCACCTTCAGCTGGTTGAAGACGAGCGGACCCCACTGGGGCAGCCAGCTCGGCGGGTTTTTCGACCACCTGACCCAGAGCGACGAGTACGGGGCGAGCTGGCCGGCATGATTGCCTTTCAGCGCCGTCCCGAGCGACCGCCGCCAGACGAGCTGGTTGTACGTGAGGAAGCGCAGGTAGTCGGCCGCCTGCTGCTTGTTCTGACCGTACTTGAACAGGCACGAGCCGGTCGTCCAGAAGACGGTTGCGCCGGCGCCGCCCGGCTGCTTCGGCAGTCCTGCCATCCGCAGCTTGCTCGGATCCGGCCACGTCGCAGCGAAGCGGATCGGGGCGTTTTGGTACTTGACGTAGTAGGCGACCTGCCGTGCGGCGAACGCTTCCTCGTCGGGCGTGTTGTTCACGCCTGCGTCGGTCTTGCCCGGCTCGAGCACGTTCGGGTTGGCGAGCTCCTTCATCCGCTTCATGACCTCGAGCGCGTTGACGGCGGCGTCGCTCGTGAAGTCGAAGAGGCCGGGGCCGTAGTACACGTTCGGCGAGAAGGTGTGCGTGATCGGCGCGAGCGAGCGCCAGCCGTGCGCGTCGAACGTGACGCCGAACGGCGAGGCCTTCTTGTCGACGACGGTCTTCGCCATCGCGATCAGCTCGTCCCACGTCCTCGGGTTGCGCGCGGGGTCGAGGCCCGCCTTCTGGACGATCTCGCTGTTCCGCGCCTGGACGATGATGTCGAGCAGGAACGGCCAAGACCAGATGTGGCCCTGGTAGGTGACCTCTCTCAGGATCGAGGGGATGATGTCCCTCTTCACCGACGCCGGCATGTACGTGTCCCACGGCTCGATCACGCCGGCGGCGATCAGCTGGGCCATCTCCACGAACGGCGTCATCCCGACGTAGACGTCCCAGGTGCTCTTCTTCTGCTTCGCCTCGGCGACGAAGCGCTGGATGCCGAAGCCCTGAACCGGCGCGATCTTGGCGTCGAGCTTGTGCGTCTTGCCGTATAGCTTGTTGATCGTTCCCGGGATGTCCGGGTGGATGTTGTAGATCCACTGGTAGAAGGTCGGCGTCAGCGGCCGCGCGTTCGCCGCGGCGAAGGCGTTGCCCGTCCCGAACAGGAAGGAAACCGCAGGAATCGCGAGACCGGCGGCTGCGGCTCGACGGAGCAGCTCCTGCCGATCGAGCATGTCTTCGTCGATCGCCCAGAACTCGTCGACTTCGTGCTCGTCGATCATTTCAAGTCACCTCCCAGTTCGGACGAGATCGAGAGCCGCGACGAGTCTAGGACACACCCCGAGCCCTTGCAAGCGCGCCGCCGGACAGGGTTATGCTCCGTGGGCGCGATGGCATCGGTGACGTTCGAGCACGTCACGAAGGTCTTCGACGACCGAGTGCGTGCGGTCAGTGACTTGAGCCTCGAGATTCCCGACGGCGAGTTCATGGTCTTGGTCGGCCCTTCCGGCTGCGGGAAGACGACCGCGCTGCGGATGGTTGCCGGCCTCGAGGAGATCAGCGAGGGAGAGATTCGCATCGGCGACACGGTCGTCAACGACGTCGACCCCCGCTGGCGGGACGTGGCGATGGTCTTCCAGAACTATGCGCTCTACCCGCACATGACTGTGTTCGACAACATGTCGTTCGGCCTGAAGTCGAGGCAGGTTCCCAAGCGGGAGATCCGGCAGCGCGTCGAGGAGATCGGCCGCGTGCTCGGTCTTCGTGACCTGCTCGACCGCAAGCCGCGCCAGCTCTCCGGCGGCCAGCGCCAGCGCGTTGCCATGGGTCGCGCGATCGTGCGCGACCCCAGCGTATTCCTGATGGACGAGCCCCTTTCGAACCTCGACGCCCGGCTGCGCGTGCAGATGCGCGCCGAGGTCGCACGGATCCAGCACGAGCTCGGCGCGACGACCATCTACGTCACGCACGACCAGGTCGAGGCGATGACGATGGGAGACCGGATCGCGGTCATGCGGAGCGGAACTCTGCAGCAGACGGGTGAGC
>JBKPRD010000180.1:0-6653 GCA_046734415.1 Actinomycetota bacterium
CAGATCGACTCCGAGCAGCTCCACTACCTCCGATCCCATGGGCTCTCCGAGGAGGAAGCGAAGAGCCTGATCATCGAGGGCTTCCTCGAGGCGCTGGTCGAGCGTCTTGAGCCCGGCCCTGTGCGGGCCGCCGTCTCGGTCGCGTTGGAGCGCCGCCTCGGCGAGATCCTCGGCGAGCGCCAGGTCCAACCCGCCTAGTCCCTCGGATTCCGCGCCAGTCGACATAACGGGTAAACCCGGATCGCGCACGGTGAAAAGTGCCGATGCGCAGGGACTTTGTGGTGGGTAGGTTCACCACGTCGTCAAGGGGAGAGTCGGGTGGAGCAGCAGCTAGTCCCTAGGGAAGTCGCCCAGAGTCCAGTGGAGCGTGTTCTTGCGCCCTCCGCCCGACCGCGCGGGGCGCCTGTCCCCGCCGGACCGCACGACTGGGGCCTCTTCGGACCGGACTCGATCAGCTGGCGCATCCACTCGAGTCCCGTCCTCCTGGTGGGCGGCCTGCGCGCGCTGATCATCCAGTCGCTCAACCCCCTGGCGATGGCTGGGATCGATCAGCACAGCGACTACCTGCGGCGACCGCTTTCGCGCCTGCGACGCACCGCCGAGTACGTCGCCACGGTCGTCTACGGCGACACTCCCACGGCCGAGCGAGCGGGTGCGATGGTGAGGAAGATCCATTCCCGCGTCAGGGGCATCGATCCGATCACCGGCTCTCCTTTCAGCGCCGAGGACACCGAGACGAAGCTCTGGGTCCACTGCGTCGAGGTCCACTCCTTCCTCGCCGCATACCGGGCCTATGGCGGCAGGCTGAGCGACGAAGAGCAGGATGCCTACCTCGCGGAGCAGGTCCGCGCCGCCGAGGAGATGGCGCTTCCGGCGGAGTTGGTTCCGTCATCCCGCGCGGCCTTCAGGGACTTCTTCGAGTACATGCGCCCAGGCCTCTGCGTGAGCGAGGCTTCTCAGGACGCGATCCATCTGGTGGTCGACCCGCCGAAGACCCGGGAGCTGCTGCCCCATCAGGTCTCGCTGCGGATGATGGCCTCGGCCGCTGTCGCGATCACGCCCCGCTACATGCGCCGGATGGCGGGGATCGAGCGCTCTCGGCTCGTCTACGCCGGTGCCGGGGCCGGCACGCTGACCGCCGGACTGGTCATGCGCGCCCGCGTCTTCGACCGGATGGGCGCGAGCCTCGTCGGACCGCGCACCGTCAGCCTCCCGCGCGCTGCGATGGCCGCCGCCAAGGCTCACCGGGCCGCCTAGCCACCCTCAAAACCCCATTTCAGGGGTATTACGCAGGCGCGTCCGACGGCGCGGCCATGCTTTGCGTCGCCTGTGGCTGCAAATAAGACCGAATCTCATTATCATTACGACCCCGTGCCCAGCGCGCGGTGCAAGGAGAGGAATCCCAAATGGCTATCGAGTTCTACGACGTCAAGAAGCGAGAGAAGGTCCAGATCCCGGAGTCCGAGGTCAAGAAGACGACCTACGAGCGTCAGGGCAAGGACGGCCAGACCCAGGTGCGCTACGCGTTCAGAGCGGTCAACGAGGGGACCAAGCTGACGAAGTTCGCCAGCAAGGCCGACTGGGACGCTCTGGACGCGCCGATCGAGTAGCCCAGTGAGAGCGGCTCGAGGTACATAGCGAGGTGCTCGAGCCGTTCGAATTGCCCTTCGTCCAGAGGGGCCTGATCGAAGTCCTCGCGCTCAGCGTCGGAGCGGGTGTCCTCGGCACCTGGATCGTGCTGCGTGGCCTGGCGTTCTTCTCGCATGCGGTGGGGACGGCGACCTTTCCCGGGCTGGTTCTGGCTGACGGGATCGGTTTCTCGGCGCCGCTCGGCGCGTTCGGGGTGGCGGTCGCCTTCACCGCCTCCGTCTGGGGGCTGGCTCGTCGGCGCGGGACCGCGTACGACAGCCTCACCGCGCTGGTCCTGGTCGGCTGCCTCGCTGCCGGCGTGATCCTGGCGAGCGACGTCTACCACTCGGGATCGAACGTCGAGCAGCTCCTCTTCGGCAGCCTGCTGCTGGTGGACGGCGCCGACATCTGGCTCGCGATCGCGGCCGCGGCGGCAATCCTGATCGCCAACGTCCTCTTCGGCCCGCGCTGGCTGGCGACCGGGTTCGACG
This sequence comes from Actinomycetota bacterium, assembly GCA_046734415.1. Classification (GTDB taxonomy): domain Bacteria; phylum Actinomycetota; class Thermoleophilia; order Gaiellales; family Gaiellaceae; genus DATBLE01. The sequence continues at coordinate 2,121 of JBKPRD010000180.1, forward strand.
AGGTCGGCGGCCCGACCTCGGGCGAGGGCTGGCTCGACGTCCTGTTGCTCGGCTTGATCGCTCTGGCGACAACCGCGGCGCTCGGCGTGATCGGCGCATTGCTCGTGGCCGCATTGTTCGTCGCACCCGCGGCGACCGTCCGGCTGTTCGCGAACCGCATGACCAGCTGGCAGGTCGCGAGCGTGCTGCTCGCCGCCGCGGAGGGCACCGTCGGGCTGTGGCTGTCCGTGAAGACCAACGCGCCGCCCGGAGCGACGATCGCGACGCTCAGCGGTGCGGTGTTCGGTCTCGCCGCCGCGGTGCGCGCGATCGGACCTCGCAGGCTCAGCCTTGCCGCAGCCACCGGACTGATCGTGGCTCTGTTCGCAACGGGCTGCGGGAGCTCAGGATCGGACTCGGGCAAGGTCTCGGTGGTGGCGACAACCACGCAGATCGGCGACTTCGCCCGCGAGGTCGGTGGCGACGCGGTCGACGTCCACACCATCCTCTCCCCCAACACCGATCCGCACTACTACGAGCCGCGACCCGACGACGTCACGACTACCGCGGACGCGAAGATCATCTTCACAAACGGCGACAACCTCGACGCCTGGATGGACAAGGTCGTGGACGACAGCGGCAGCGACGCGAAGGTCGTTGACCTCGGGGAAACCGTCCCAGTGAAACTGCCCGGCGAGTCGAGCGGCCCTGAGGCCTCCCGGTTCGACCCGCACTGGTGGCATGACCCGCGGAATGCTGAGGAGGCGGCCCGTCAGATCGCCACCCAGCTCTCGGCTCTTGATCCGGCCGGCAAGGCGAAGTTCGAGGCCAACGCTGCCGCCTACGAAACGAAGCTCAGGGCTCTGGACGCCGGAATTGCCCGATGCGTCGATTCGGTCCCGGCCGGCGACCGCAAGCTGGTCACCGACCACGACGCTTTCGGTTATTTCGCGAAGCGCTACGGCATCGATGTCGTCGGTGCCGTCATTCCTTCGCAGACGACCCAGGCGCAGCCCAACGCCCAGGACCTCAGCGACCTGGTCAATCTGATCAAGGCGGAGGGCGTCAAGGCGGTCTTCCCCGAGAGCTCGCTCAGCCCGAAGCTCGCGGAGACGATCTCCTCGCAGACCGGAGCGAGCGCCGACTACACGCTCTACGGCGACACGCTCGGGCCAGAGGACTCGAGTGGCAGCACTTACCTGACCATGGAAGGCGCGAACGCGAAGGCAATGGTCGAGGGATTCACCGGGGGGCAAAGGCGTTGCGAACTCGCCGTGGCCGTTCATGTGGAGCCCAAATGAGCGAGACGGTTCTCGCACGGACGCGCAACCTGGCGGCCGGCTACGGGCGGGCCCCGGCGATCGACGACGTCACCTTCGAAGTGGAGTCCGGGCAACGGGTGGCGCTCCTCGGCCCGAATGGCGGCGGCAAGACCACGCTGCTCCGAGTCCTACTCGGCGAGCTGCGGCCGATGCGTGGAACCGTGGAAGTCCGAGGCCGTGCCGCCACGGTTCCACAAACCGAGCGCTCCCGGCTCGACTTTCCCGTCTCCGCCTTCGAGGTCGCGCTGATGGGCGCCCTCCCGCGCCTTCCCTGGTGGCGGCGCCCCGGCCACCTGGACCGCGAGGTCGCGCACGCCGCCCTGGAGCGGGTCGGCGTCGCCAATCGCGCGAACGACACCTTCGGCGATCTGTCCGGCGGCCAGCGCCAGCGGGTGCTGATCGCGCGAGGCCTGGTGCAGGACGCCCAGCTTCTGCTGCTCGACGAGCCGTTCTCAGGGCTGGACGTCCCGGCGGCGAGGGGCCTCGAGACGCTGATCGCCGAGCTCGCAGATGAGGGCCGCGGCATCGTCATCGCAACCCACGACCTCGCGCAGGCCAGGCGCTGGGACGCGGTGCTCTGCCTCAACAAGCGACAGATCGCGTTCGGCGCGCCCGACGAGGTGCTCGATCGCCACGTCCTCGAGGAGACCTATGCCGGGGCGATCGTCGAGATCCCCGGCAGCGACCACGTCGGGATCCTGCCCGCCCACCACCACTGATGGTCGACTTCGTCACAGACCCGCTGGGACAGGAGTTCATTCGCAGGGCGCTGCTCGAGGTCGGGCTGATCTCGCTCGCGGGCGGCGCTCTCGGCTGCTGGGTGATCTTCTACGGAGTCTCGTACGCGGCCGAGTCCCTCTCCCACGCCCTGTTCCCCGGCCTGGTGGTCGCCGCACTTGCGGGCATTCCGATCCTGGTCGGGGGCATCCCCGGCATCGCGGTCGCGGCGATTGCGATCGCGCTCGTCGGCCGGGTCGCGGGCATTGGCCGCGACACGGCCGTCGCCGTGGTCGTTACCGGCTTCTTCGGCCTCGGGGCACTGCTGGCACTCTCGCCCGACTCGCCGCCGGGGATCCAGAGCCTGCTCTTCGGCGACATCCTGGCGCCGTCGGACTCTGATCTGAGAATCGCGGCAATACTCGCCATTGGCATCCTCATCAGCCTGATCGCCTTGCACTGGCGCCTGTTGGCGGTGGCCTTCGACCGGACGACGGCCGGATCGCTCGGCGCCTCGCCGACCGTGGCCGACCTCGCCGTGCTTGTCCTCCTCGCCGCGGCGGTCCTGGTTGCGGCTCAGGGCCTGGGCACACTGCTCGCGGTGGCGGCCCTGGTCGGGCCAGCCGCGACCGCGCGGGTCCTCACGCACCGCATCGGCTCGATGATGCTCGCCGCCTCGGGCATCGGGATCGGCGCAGGAGTCGTCGGTCTCTACCTCTCCTACTACGCCGGGGTCGCGGCCGGCGCCGCGATCGCAGGGACCATCGTCGCGGCCTACCTGGTCGCGATCGCCGGCGCGGGCCTGCGCTCGCTGGGTGAGCGGATCGCGGTCCCCGCGGGAGCGACACAATGAGCGCGGTCGGGGGCGGCTGGAGCGAGCGGGCCGTCACCGCCCTGTCGGAGGCAGGCTTCCGCAGCGGCGGCGGCCGCCGGCAGGTCGTCGATCTGCTCGGGACGGAGGGCTGCGCCATCACGGCGCTCGAGATCGACCGGAGGCTGCCCGGGGTTGGCCGGGCGACGGTCTACCGCGCGCTCGAGCAGCTCGAGACGCTCGGGCTGGTCCAGAGGGTCGACCTCGGCAGCGACGCCGCGGGCTACGAGCGCGTAGAACCGAGCGGGCATCATCATCACCACATCGTCTGCGAGCAGTGCGGGCGGGTGATCGCCTTCGAGGACGACGGGCTAGAGCAGGCGATCGTCGCGCTCGCCAAGCGCCCGGACTTCAACGTCTCGAGCCACGAGGTGACTCTGCGCGGCGAGTGTGCGAACTGCGAAGGCGAAGGGGACTAGCCGGGGGAGTATCTTCAGGCCATGTGCGCTGCATGCGCAATGGCCGCCATGGCGGGCGCCAGCGGGGCGAGGTCGTGGCTCCAGGCAAGGCACGAAACGTGGTTGACGGAGCGCCGCCTGAAGGCGGCGACGGCGGCCATCTTCGTTGCCGCGACCCTCGGCTCGACCGTGGCCCTCAAGGGCTCCACTCCCCCGGCGCATCACCCGCCTCCACCCGCGCCGGCCGAGCACGTCAAGGCTCGTTAGGGCCTGGTCTGCTCTGGACGCTCGGCCTCGCGGTCCTCGCGGCGCTGCTGCCGGAAGGCGTGGAGGGACGCCGCCAGCACGACCAGCACCGGGATCACGTACGGAATCCACAGATACCAGTGGCCCAGGTGGGCGAGTGGGATGGCGGCACTCATCGTTCGGGAGTGTGGCAGCCTGCCGCCTTGTGGCACGGGGACAGGGGATCAGATGGCTCGGGGCGCTCGCTCCCATCGCCGGGATGCTGATCGCCGGTTGCGGAAGCACCGCCCGGACATTCACTGCGTCCGAGTTCGTCGATCGGATCAACGCTCAGGGCGTCTCGATCCAACTCGGCCGGCAACTGACGAGCGGCGGGAAAGCCGATGAGCTGTACGCGGTCAAGCTCCCGCCGCTTCCCGGCGAGCCGGCGCCCCCGCCCGGATCCGAGGGCGACGGAGGAGCAGGCGGCACGCTCTATGTCTTCGGAGGAACCGGCGATGCCGACGACCAGCTCGACGCCTGCCGCGGCTCAGGCGGTCTGCTCTGCTTCCAGGCGTCGAACATCGTGGTCGTCCTGGACGACGAGGGCAGCGGGCTGGAGGCGCAGCGGCTCGCGGTCGCAATGAAGCGACTCGCGAGCCAGTAAGGTCGAGGCGATGCCACTCGCCCACTTCACCCCTGCCGAGTTGCCCTGGGAGCTGGCAATCCTCGTCGTCGGGATCGTGATCGGCTTCGCTCTCGCTAGGCGTTGGCCTGAGAGAGCAGGAACAGACCGAAGCAGGTGAATCCCACCATCACCGCGAGCATGAAGTACTGCGAGCGGGATGCGTGGCGGACGTTGTCGTAGACCTTGAGCGCACGGTCGTGCGCCAGGGTCAGAGCCACCACGTGGCCGACGACCAGCGCCGCGACCTGGACGTACCAGACCGTGTTCGAGCTGACGATCCCGTAGTTGATCCCGCCTCCGGCGGTCCCGAACAGGTCAGAGCCGTGGCCGAGC
>JBKPRD010000181.1:0-15690 GCA_046734415.1 Actinomycetota bacterium
CTCGCCGGGGTGGTCCGGCACGGGAATTCCGGCGGGCCGGCGATCGACAGCGACGGCCGGGTGCAGGCGACCGTCTTCGCCTCCCGGATCGGCTCGAGCGGCGGCTACGGGATCCCGGCGTCGGTCGTGCAGAAGGTGCTCGCGAACGCGCGGGCGCCGGTTTCCACCGGCGCCTGCGCGCCCTAGCCGGCAACCCGCGTCACTCGGCCGAGGCCCCGCGCGGTGCGGGCCGAACTCCGGATCTCAGCTGTCGAGGTGAGCCGCGATCAGTGTCCTGGTCCCGCTGAGCGTGGTGGCCGTGATCCAGCCTCGAGCGTTGGCGTAGGCGCCGAGGCCGCCGACGATCGCGTAGCGGCTGACCTTCCCGCCGGGGTCGCCCTCACCGGCGAGGATGATCTGACCATCCGGGACGTGAGCGGTGATCAGGCACTGGGCCTGAGGTCTCCTGCTGACCGCGATGAGCGTGCACACGCCCTCGGCGCGGCCGATCATGGCACCGGCCGGCCTGCCGAACTGCTCGCGGCGGTTGTAGTTGAGATCCTGGAAGACGAACCGGAGGCCGACACGCGGTGGACTCTTGCGGCTCGCGTGCGGGACCGACGTGAACCGCTGCTGGACGCTGACGAACTCGAGAGTGCGGCTTCCGCCGGAGGGGCCGGCGAGGGCGAGCGGAACGGCAACGGCGGCGGCTGCGGCGAGTGCCAGGGATAGCTTGACGAGGTGCTTCATCTCGAACTCCCTCCTCTGCGTTTGACGTTGGCGATCACGCCGATCACGCTAGGAGCGACGGACGAGAATTTCGTCGGGCGATCCGGCGATCTTCGCGTCAGCCGGGCGGCTGATCTTCCGATGCGAGAGGATCAGCCGGTCGGCTGATGACGCCGCCGAGGCGCTGGTTTACCGTGAGGGTCGTGCGCCCCGGCGTTCCTCGTCTGCGGATCGACCCCGTCAAGCTCGATTACGTGGTCGCGGCGGTCCTGACCGTTGTCGCCCAGCTCGAGATCTGGTTCGGGACCGAGGTGGACGACCACCGGCTATGGGGCGCCTGCTTCGCCGGCGTTTTGACACTGTCCGTGGCAGTCCGCCGTCGCTACCCGGCGCTGGTGGGCACGCTGGTGCCTGTCTTCGCAGCGTCGCAGCACGCCCTAGGGGTCGACCCGCAGATCGTCGCCGCTCCGATCGGCTACTTCTGCGCGCTCTACGCGCTTGCCGTGTGGACGACGCCGCGCCAGTTCCGCACCGGCCTCGCGCTGGTCGTCGCGGCCGACCTGGCGAGCAGCGCCGGCCCGGGGGGCAGCATCAGGGACAGCGTTCCCTTCACGGTCGTCACCGTGGTCGTGGTGGTGCTCGTCCGCCGCGTGATCGGCGACCGCGAGCGGCGCGCTCAGCTTGCCGAGCGCGAACGTGACCTGGCCGCACGGGAGGCCGTCGTCGAGGAGCGTGCGCGGATAGCCCGCGAGCTGCACGACGCGATCGCGCACAACGTCTCGATGATGGTCGTCCAGGCCGGGGCAGAGCGGCGGGTCGTCGGGGAAGGAACGACACACGACGTGTTGCAGACGGTCGAGCAGATCGGCCGCGGCGCGTTGACCGAGATGCGCCGCCTGGTCGGGATGCTGCGCAGCGACTCCGGGGACCCACTGGCGCCGCAGCCGGGGCTTGCCGATCTGCCGACCCTAGTGGCGCAGGTGCGCGCGGCAGGACTGCCGGTCGAGCTGCAGGTCGAGGGAGAGCGGCGCGAGCTTCCGGTCGGTATCGAGCTGTCGGCCTACCGGATCGTCCAGGAGGCGCTGACGAACGCGCTCAAGCATGCCGGCCAGGCGCGCGCGAGCGTTCACGTCCGTTATGGGACGGACTCGCTCGAGCTCGAGATCGTCGACGACGGCGCCGGCGCGCAGGCACCGGTCGCGAGCGGCGGGCACGGTCTGGTCGGGATGCGCGAGCGCGTGGCCCTCTACGGCGGGCGCCTCGACGCGGGCCGACGGGCGAGCGGCGGCTTCGGCGTGCGTGTGCTGCTGCCGATCCGATGACGACCGTCCTGATCGCCGACGACCAGGCCCTTGTCCGCGTCGGCCTGCGCAAGATCCTCGAGAGCGAGGCCGGGGTTTCTGTCGTCGGCGAGGCGGCCGACGGCGAGGATGCGGTCGCCGCTGCGAGGCGCCTTCGGCCGGACGTGATGCTGATGGACATCCGCATGCCCGTGCTGGACGGGATCGAGGCGACCCGCCGGATCGTGGCCGCGCAGCCGACGACGCGCGTCCTGATGCTGACCACCTTCGGGCTCGACTCGTACGTCTTCGACGCGCTTCGTGCGGGGGCGAGCGGCTTCATGCTCAAGGACGCGCCACCGGAGGAGATCGCCGCGGCGGTCAGCATCGTCGCGAGCGGCGAGGCCCTACTTGCGCCGGCGGTCACGCGCGCCGTGGTCGAGGAGTTCGTGCGGCAGCGGCCGGTCGCCGAGGTTGCGACGCCCGCTGCCGTCGAGCAATTGACGCCCCGCGAGCGGGAGGTGCTCGACCTGCTCGCCCAGGGGTTCTCGAACCCGGAGATCTGCGAGAAGCTGGTGATCAGCGAGGCCACCGCGAAGACGCACGTCGCGCGCATCCTCCAGAAGCTGGATCTCCGCGACCGGGTCCAGGCGGTGATCTACGCCTACGAGAGCGGGCTTGTCGCGCGACGCGCAGCACAGCCACGGCCTGACGGACGCTAGGCGGCGATCAGCCCCAGCACTGAGAGCGGCTTCCGGTAGGGGGCGACCACGTAGACGCCCTGCGCCCGGTCCCGGGCGGCGGCGAGCAGCTCGCGGGCGTGGGCGAAGCCGATCTCGGCCTCGCGGGGGCCGGCTTCGCGAAGCTGCTCCTGAAGGTCGTCCGGAACGACGATTCCCGGCACCTCGTTGTGCAGGCGCAGCGCGAGCCGGTAGCTCGTCAGCGGGAAGATCCCGACGAGGACCGGGATCGGCGAGTGGCCGCCGAGGCGGTCGATGAACAGGTCGAGGTGCTCGAGGTCGTACACGATCTGCGTCATCGCGAACCGGGCGCCGGCGTCGATCTTCCGCCGGAACCGGTCGAGCTCCAGGTCGGGGTCGTCGGCGTTGGGGTTGAGCGCGACGCCTGTGAAGAACGAGGTCGGCGCGTCGATCGCCTTCCCGTTGAAGTTCTCGCCGCGGTTCAGCTGCGAGATCAGGTGCGTCAGTCCGATCGCGTCGACCTCGTAGACGCCGCCCGACTCGGTGTGGTCGCCGATGTCGGGAGGGTCGCCGGTGACGGCGAGCACGTTCCGGATTCCCTCGGCGTGGGCACCGAGCAGGACCGCTTCGAGACCCATCACCGTCGTGTCGCGTGGGGTGAGGTGCGGAATCGTCTCGATCCCGACCAGGCGCTCGATCGCGGCCGAGACGAAGAGCGGGTTCATTCCCACCCGGGCGGTCGCGTTGTCGTTGACGTCGACGAAGGCTCCGCTCCCCGCCTCGTGGATCGCGGCCGCGACCTCGAGCAGCCCGGCGTAGTTCGCGCCCAGGGGCGGGTCGAGCTGCACGGAGACGACGAACCGGCCTTCGCGGAGGTCGGCCGCCAGTCGGGTCTCCGTCTCGTCCCGCTCGACTGCCGCCGCGATCTCCCGCTCGACAAGCTCGAGCGGGGCCCGCACCGGACGCTGCTCCTCGAGTGCGCGGCGAATGGCGGCGATCTCTGTCGGGGTCGTCCCGCAGCAGCCGCCGATCACCGCCGCGCCGAGGTCGCGGGCGTGCGCCGCGAACTCGGAGAAGTACTCGGGCGCGGCGTGCGGGTAGATCACCCGGCCTCCGGACATGCTCGCGAGGCCGATGTTCGGCAGGGCGGCGAGGGGCGCGCCCTTGCCGGTCATCTCCTGGAGCGCGGCCAGCGCGGTCGCGGGGCCGGCGCCGTGGTTCGCCCCGATCGCGGCCACGTCGAGGCCGGCGAGCCGCTCGGCAGCCTCGGACGCCCCGACGCCGCCGATCGTCTCGGCGTCCTCGCCGAACGTCATCAGCGCGACGATGGGCAGGCTCGACACCGACCGGACGGCGGCGATCGCGGTCACGAGCTCGTCGAGGTCGAAGAACGTCTCGACCATGAAGAGGTCCACGCCGCGACCCGCGAGCAGCTCCGCCTGCTCGGCGAAGAACGGGGCGCGCTCCTCGGGCCACGCCTCCTCGTGCTCGCCGAGCGGCCCGATCGAGCCGGCGAGGAAGATCTCCTTCCCAGACACCTGCCGCGCGTCGCGGGCGAGCTTCACCGCGGCCTCGTTGATCGCGACCAGATCGTCCTCGAGGTAGCGGGCCGCGAGCTTCGGCCGGTTTGCGCCGAACGTGTTCGTCTCGATCAGCTCTGCGCCGGCGTTGATGAAGGTGAGGTGCAGCGAGACGACCGTTTCCGGTGCGCGCAGGTTCGCCTCTTCGGGACAGCGGAGGCGCGGGACGGCGGCGGAGACCAGCGGGCCCATTCCGCCGTCGGCGACGATCGGAGGGCCGGTGCGGATCCGGTCGAGGACGCCCGTCATGCGTCTGACTCTACTCGGCAGGTCCCTCAAGTCCGGACGGCCGGATGCCGATAGAGCCAGTACTCCTCTTCGTCCGAGGGACTGACGGCAACCATTCTCTGCGGGCCCAGGAGTTTGCAGCGGCGGGCGAGAGCCCGCCGCTTGCTGTTCTCGGCTGGTCTGCTCCGTTGGGCCAGTCGAGAAATTTCCTCTTCCCAAACGCCGGGGCGCGTACTAATCTCTCGCCGGCATAGGTGGGCCGGGGACAGTGCGGAAGGCTCCGGCTCTTTTTGCGTCGCAGGTAGGTCAACCGACAACCCGCCAGTCGCGCGAGAAAGCCGAGGTTCAGTGCTCACCGTCGATATCGCTCTTCCGGAGGTCGAGGAACTCCAGAAGCTCGTTCAGACCGGCGTCGAACGGGGCTTCCTGACGTACGACGAGATCGTCTCCGGGCTCGAGGACGTCGAGCTCACCAAGGAGCAGATCGAGGACTTCTACACGTACCTGATCGACCACGGAGTCGAGCTGATGGAGGGCGAGCACCACAAGCACCCGCCCCACGAGGAGCCGGCGCTCGCAGAGGAGGAGAAAGGCCCGAAGCTCGACCTCACCGTCGAGCCGTCGCTCGACTCACTGCGTCTCTACCTGCGCGAGATCGGCAAGGTGCCGCTGCTCACCGCCGACCAGGAGGTCTACCTGGCCAAGCGGATCGAACGCGGCGACCTGATGGCGAAGACCCAGATGATCGAGGCGAATCTCCGCCTGGTCGTCTCGATTGCGAAGAGCTACCTCGGCCGTGGACTGTCGTTCCTCGATCTGATCCAGGAGGGGTCGCTCGGCCTGATCCGTGCCGTCGAGAAGTTCGACTACCGCAAGGGCTACAAGTTCTCGACCTACGCGACCTGGTGGATCCGGCAGGCGGTCACGCGCGCGATCGCGGACAAGGCGCGGACGATCCGCATTCCCGTGCACATGGTCGAGAAGCTGAACAAGGTCGTGCACATCGAGCGGCAGCTCGTCCAGCGTCTCGGCCGCGAGCCGCGGCCGGACGAGATCGCCGAGGAGCTCGAGATGACCACCGAGGAGGTGCGCGAGATCCTGCGGATGGCGCAGCACCCGGTGTCGCTGGAGAAGCCGATCGGCGAGGAGGAGGAGTCCGAGCTCGGCGACTTCGTCCAGGACGACATGGCCGAGTCGCCCGACGAGCAGGCGTCGCTCTCCCTTCGCCGGGAGGACATCGAGCGGGCTCTCGACTCCCTGCCCGAGCGCGAGCGGAAGGTGATCGAGCTGCGGTTCGGCCTCAAGGGCGAGCAGCCGTGCACGCTCGAGGAGGTCGGCCGCGCGTTCGGCGTCACCCGCGAGCGGATCCGCCAGATCGAGAACAACACGCTCAAGAAGCTCGAGTCGCTCCCGGAGGCACAGGGGCTCAAGGACTGCGTCTGAGACGCTCGCTCCGCTCGCTTCACGGGTAGAACAGCCGGTTCCCCCCGTGCGCCCCCCTCCCTAAGCACCGCTCTCACGGCAGGCGGTAGCTGGGCCGCCCCCGCCATGTCGGTCGCGGCGACGGAGACGCGGGCCACGAGGAGTGGCTCGCGCGACGACGAATGAGTATCGGCCCCGGGGCGGGCCGTCGTCGCCGTCATGGACGGGTCGCCTCGGGGCAGCCTCTAGACTCGCGCCGATGCTCACGGAGCTGGGCCTGTACAAGCTCTTCGGCGAGAACCCCGAGCGTACGTGGCCGGTCGCCCGCGGGCTCGTGCTCCCAATCGCGAGGATGATCGTCCCGAGCTGGGGGTACGGGCACGAGCGGATGCCGGTCGAGGGAGCGGCCGTGGTCGCCTGCAACCACTTCTCGGAGGTCGACCCAGTCCTGGTCGGCCTGCACAGCACCCGGACGCTCTACTACATGGCGAAGATCGAGCTGCTCTCGATCCCGATCGTGGGGGAGTTCCTGCACTGGACCGGCGCGTACGCCGTGCGTCGCGGCGAAGGCGACCGTGACGCGCTGCGTGTCGCCCGCTGGTCGGTCCAGCAGGGGCACGTGGCCGGGATCTTCGCCGAGGGCACGCGCCAGCAGTTCGGCTACCCGGGGCCGATGCACCCGGGAGCGGCGATGCTGGCGATCCAGGAGGACGTGCCGCTCGTCCCCTGCGGCGTCGACACCTTCGGCTGGAATCTGAAGAACCGCCGGACCTGCGCCCTCGTCTGGGGCAACCCGGTCATGCTCGACTTCCCCCGGACGGGCAGGGGCTACAAGGAGGGCACCGCCGTCGTCGAGGAGCTCGTCACCGGGCTGTGGCGTCGGGCGGCGCAGGCGGCAGCCGACGGGTTTCCGGAAACGCTCGAGGACGGCATCACCCGCGCGCGCACGATCTGGCCGTCCAGGACCTACATCTATCCCGAGCTGGCGGCGTGGCCGGAGGAGGAGTGGGCCAAGGGGCCGCTCGGCCCCGTCTACCGCGATACGCGCTGACCTGACACGAGCATGACGCGGGCTTTACAAAGTCCTGCGGATCGCTCTCGCACACTCCCGGTCGGATGGAAGCGACCGACAAGGAGAGGCGATGAGACGCTACGTGGTGGTTCTCGTCAGCACGGTGTTGGGGGTGACCGGAATCGTCGCCGCTGCGGCGGCCTCGGCCGGGTTCGGTTCGGAGAGCGGCGTGCGGTCCTTCGCCCATGTGGGCGCGACGAGGGCGGCCGCCGGGCAGAAGGTGACCTCGCTCGCCCGGCTCCGGGGCATCAACTTCGTCAGCGGCTGCCGCTTCAGCCACCGGAACGCCGACGACCCGATCGTGTTCCCCGGCCAGCCGGGCAAGTCGCACGACCACACGTTCATCGGGAACGACACGACGAACGCGTTCTCGACCCTCGGGACGCTGCTCGGCGCCTCGTCGTCATGCCGGCGTGCCGGCGACACCGCCGCGTACTGGGTGCCGACGCTCATCTCCGGCGCCGGGACGATGGTTTTTCCGCGTGCGGCGACGGTCTACTACCGCCGGCACACGCTCGACCCCGTCCAGGCGTTCCCACCCGGGTTCAAGCTCGTCGCCGGCAACTCGAAGGCGACCGCGCCGCAGAGCCTGACGGTGACCTCCTGGAACTGCGGCCCGCAGGGCGGCGTCCGGCCGCAGAGCACCATCCCGACGTGCCCTGACGCGGGCGCCCGCGGCCTCGCCCTGCATGTCCAGTTCCCGAACTGCTGGGACGGGAAGAACCTCGACTCCCCCGATCACCAGAGCCACATGGCGTACGCGATGCGCGGGCGCTGCCCCGCCGACCACCCGGTCGCGCTGCCCGCGCTCCAGGTGAACATCCGCTACCCGAGCGCGGGCGGCTCCGGCCTGGTGCTGGCCTCCGGCGGGCAGTACTCCGGCCACGCCGACTTCTTCAACGCCTGGAACCAGCCCACGCTCGAGGGGCTGGTGAACGGGTGCCTGAACGCGCTCCGGCACTGCGGCCAGGGCGTCTAGCACGGAGGGGACGACCAGCGTGGAGGGCCGGCAGACCCGGCCCTCCAAGCGCATGCGGTTACGGCTTGTGCGTCGCGACCTGCACGAGCCGCGTTCCGGAGATCCCGGCCAGGGTCGGGTCGCCGGCACGGTACGCCTTGACGAAGAACTGGACGCTGTAGCCGTTCTTGATCGGGAAGTCCGACCGCGGCTGGATGTTGTACGACACCGTCCCGTCGTTCCCGGTTGGGGCGTCGGTCGGGGTGGAGCTGACGATCGGAGTCGAGCGGATGAAGACGAGCGCGCCCTGGACGAGACGCCCCTTCGTGTCCTTGACCGTGACCGTCACGTGGATCGGGACACTCCTGGACGTGACCGGATTCGGGTTGAAGACGACCTTGTCCACGACCAGACGCTCCCCCGCGGGGCCGACGTCGGCGACCTTGACGGTGTTCCCGCCGCCTCCGCCGCTGCTGGCGACCACAGCAGTCGTGTCTGAGAGCCCCGACGACGATCCGGCGGTGTTCTTCGCCGTGACCTTGACGCGAAGGCGCTTCCCGACGTCGGACGCACCGAGCGTGTAGGTGTTGCCACTCTTCCCGGTCCCTGCGCACGACGTGATGTCCGCATTGCAGGCCTGCCAGGCGAACGTGTAGCTGATCGGCTGCGTTCCGGCCCACGTCCCCGTGGTCGCCGTCAGCTGCTGGCCGACGACCGCGTTGCCGGAGACCGTGGGCGGCGTGATCCCGGCCGGCGCGTTCGCCTTACCAGGGACCTCGCCCGTCGCGTTCGACTCGGCCGTGGCGCTGCCTTCCGAGTTCTTGGCGGTCACCTGGAACCGGAGCGTGTGACCGGCGTCGTCCTTGACGATCGTGTACGTCGTCGACGTCGCGTTGGTGATCTTCTTGCAGTTCAACCCCTCTGTGTCGCACCGGAGCCACTGGTCCGAATAGCTGGTCGGCGCCCCGTTCCAGGTGCCGCGGTTGCCGGTGAGGGTCGCTCCGACCACGACCGCGACCTTCGAGGCGATGAACGGCTCCTGCTGGTTGCTCGGCTTGGCCTGGCTTCGGCCCGTCGCGCTGCCGGCCACGGCGAGGGCCGTGAGCATGGCGACGACGCCGAGGAACAATCCGACTCTGGGCGTGCGCTGCATTCGTCGGCCTCCTTTGTCTTGGTTGCCGGAAGCATGCACCGCGGCCGGGAAGGGCGCCAATGACGGAGGTCGCGAGGAGCTAGGAGCCGATCAGGGAGGAGCAGGCAGGCGCGTTCTTGAACGCGGTCTGGATCGTTCCCTTCGGGTCGGCCTGCTCGATCTCGTTATAGGCGGCCGAGATCTGCGTGCCGAGCGTCGCCAGCGAGTCGGTGATGGTGGAGACGGCACTGAGCGCCTCGGAGATGCCCGACACGTTCGACATCGCGTCCTTGATCGTGTCGGCGTCCTTTGCCAGCTCGTTCTGGAGGTCTTCGAGGGCGTTCTTCGTCTTCGAGTCGGACACCGGCGGCGAGCCGAGCGCCTTGACGTCGTCTCCGAACGCCTGGGTCGCCGACGTCGCCGTGTCGAGTGCCTGGTTCAGGCTGTCCTTGGTGAGGTTCTCGCCCTTCAGCGTGTCGCCCAGCGACGCCAGCGACTGGATGTACGTGTTCGTCGCTGTACAGAGGCCGCTGGCCCAATCGTTGGCTGCCGCGACGCTCGTCGTGGTCGAGCCACCGCCCGAGCCGCCGCACGCCGCGCCCAGCAGGACGACGACGGCGGCGAGTCCGGCGGCGAAGAGAGGTTGCCGGCTGCGAATGCGCTTCATCGGAGCGACGCCGACTCAGAACTCTACCGGGCGGCTTTTGGGCACGGCTTCGCGATCGGCCGCTGCCGGGTCTACCATCGGTGGGGCGATGGAAGACGACGTGGCCGACGGCGCTGCCGATCCGGACGGGATTGCCGCTCGGCTGAGCCGGATGGCCTTCGGGCCGGCGCGCGCAGCCGCACGCTCGGGCCGGGAAGCCCTCACGACCGAGGCGGAACGCGCGATCGACGGATTGCTGGCCGGGCCGTTTCCGGAGACCGTGGCGCGCTCGCTCGTCGAGCACCATGTCGTCGAGCGGGCGCTGGCCGAGTGGCTCGCGGCGATGACCGAGCACGGGGAGCCGAGCCCCGAGCGGGAGCGGCTCGGCCGGGCGTTCGAGCAGGCGCTGGCCAGTCCGGCCCTCGAGCGCCTGATGACCGACGTGGTCGAGAGCCGTCGGGCCGAGGAACTCGCCCAGCGCCTCGTCCAGAGCACGGCCTTCAGGCGAGCGCTCTCTGCGGCGATGGAGAGTCCGGAGGTACGGAGCGCGCTCGTACGTCAAACGGCCGGTTTCGGGTCCGAGATCGGCGCTGCCCTCCGCAATCGCACCCGTCACCTGGACGACCGGGCCGAGGCGGCCGCCCATCGGGCGTTGGGTCGGCAGCCCGCCGGTGCGTCCGGATTCGGCGGACTGGCAGCGCGCGGCATCGCGCTCGTGGTCGACCTGATGGTCGCCCACGCTGCGTTCCTCTTCGTCGCAGGGTCGGTGGCGTTGATCG
This sequence comes from Actinomycetota bacterium, assembly GCA_046734415.1. GTDB lineage: Bacteria > Actinomycetota > Thermoleophilia > Gaiellales > Gaiellaceae > DATBLE01. Next base: position 10,507 of record JBKPRD010000181.1, read on the forward strand.
CCTCGCTGGCCGGCTCGCTGCGATCGGGATGGCTGGCCGGATCGGTCGCCTCCGCGGCGTGGGCGGTCGTGGTCGTCGCCTACTTCGTCGGCTTCTGGAGCACGACGGGTCAGACGCCGGGAATGCGACTGCTGCGTCTCCGGGTGCTGGCGGCGTCCGGGAGGCCGCCGGCCCTCTGGCGGTCGCTCGTCCGTTTGGTCGGGTTGATCGTGGCGATCGCCCTGCTGTTCCTCGGCTTCGTGCCGGTCCTCTTCGACCGGCGCAGACGGGCGCTGCAGGACTACCTGGCCCGCACCGTGGTCGCCGCCGAGCCGTAGCCCGAGGGTGCATAAGCGCCGGCTGATGCGTTCGCCGCTACCGCTTCCGGCTGGGCAGCTTCGCGAACTCGCCCTTCGTCAGGCCGAGTCCGATCGCGTTCGTCTCGAGGGTCGCCACCGACTCGATCGGCACGGGCACGGTGCGCTTCCACCACAGGTGGCCGCGCTCGACCAGGACCTCGCCGATCGTTCCTCCGTCGAGAACGACGCCCTGGACGGTGCCGACGTCGTTGCCGTCCGAGGATACGACCACGCTCGAGCGCCGGATCTCCACCTCGCCCTTCGGGACGCGGTCGTAGGTGACCCCGACGTTCGGATCGATCTCCGCGGTGTAGACACCGAGGTCGGCGCCCTGGTAGCTGGGCATCATCACCACGTCCTCGACGCCCACGTCCCACTGCGAGTCGGGCGCCGGGCGCTCGTCCACCGGAAGATAGGCGTAGCCCTGCACCGATTCCAGCCGCGCGAACTCCTCCGCATTGCAGGTGAGTGAGACGGCGTCGCCAGGATTCTCGCCGCCCGAGACGAGCTCGAGCGGAACGAGCCTGGCCGTCGGATCGGGCTCGCCCGCGCGGACGACGACGTGCGTCACCGCCCTCTTCCCCGGGTCGATGACAACGTCCGCGAGCGTGCCGGACATCCCGTCCCTGGTCTTCACGTGCTCCTCGAGCTTGAGCTGCATCGTCCGATCCTAGGCGACATCCAGGACGAGGGCGTTGCCCGACGGATCGCGGACGAGCGGAGCACCATCCCGTTCGTCCAGCGGATGACCCGCAGACTCGACGCGGACCACGACCTCGTCGCGGGCGACGTCGTCGGGCAGCAGGATCGTCGCGTGCCTGAGGGCGGCGGTGCCGGCCGGCGGCGAAGAAGCGTCCGCGCTCTCCCACGTGTTCGCGCCGACATGGTGGTGGTAGCCCCCGGCGGAGAGGAAGGCCGCCTGCGTCCCGAGCTGCGCGGTCAGGTCGAAGCCGAGGACGTCGCGGTAGAAGTCGACGCCGGACGGGATCCCGGCGACCTTCAGGTGGATGTGGCCCATCACGGTTCCGTTCGAGAGGCCGTCGAACGGGGCCGAGGCCGGATCGTCGAGCTCGCCCAGCAGGCTCTCGACGTCGAGCGGCATCGTCGTCAGCCGCTCCCAGACGTGCCCTTCCCAGGTCTCGCGCGGACGATCGCGGTAGATCTCGATCCCGTGGCCGTCCGGATCGGCCAGGTAGAGGGCCTCGCTGACGTCGTGGTCGGACAGCCCGACGAGCGGCACGCCGTCTCGCGCAGCGTGCGCGAGCCAGGCCGCGAGCTGCACACGCTCCGGGACGAGGAGGGCGAAGTGGTAGAGCCCGGTGTAGCCGCGCGAAGGCCGTGCGCCGGGCTCCTCGACCAGCACCAGTAGCTCGCGCTCACCGACACCGAGCGTCGCTCTGCCGCGACCCTGTTCGAGCACGGCGAGACCGACCCCACTGTGGTAGTACTCGAGCGAGCGCGCCAGGTCGGACACGGTCAGGTGAACCGGCCCCGGCGTCGTCCGTGCGTCGATCCGGCTCACGTCGTCGGGGCGGGTGCTGCCGCGGTGCGCGCGTCGTCCTCGCTTGCATACGACTGGAGCAGCCGCTGCTCCTCCTCGCGCCTGGGGAACTTGAACCAGACGAGCGCCGCGCCGAGGAGCACCGCGACGATCCCCGCCGTGTACGCCCACTGGTCGCCTTGAAGGAACGCCGTCTTGGCGGCCGCGACGATCGCATCCTGGGTCGAGGGGGGATACCGGGCCGCAGTGTCGGCGGCACTCGCGAAGGATTTCGTCAGTTCGGTCTGGACCTGGTCGTTGACGTTCTTGCCCGAAGCAGCCACGGCCGCTCCGGCGGCTGCGGCGTACCCGGCGGTCAGCAGCGCCCCGAAGATCGACTGCATGATCGCGCCGCCGAGGTCGCGCTGGAGGTCGGCCGTCCCGGACGCCATTCCGACGCGTTTCACCGAGACCGAGCCGGTCAGGGAGTGGGAGGCGGGCGTGCCCGCCAGCCCGACGCCGATCCCGACGAACGCGTACCCGAGCGCGACCTTCCAGTAGGCGATGCCTTCCTTCCAGAGGAGCAGCATCGTCAGGAAGCCGAGCATGACGAAGACGTAACCCGAGAGCAGCGTCTGTCTGGCACCGTTTCTCTCCACGAGTTTCGCCGAGCGCGGTGCGACCACGACCATGCACGCCGCGGCCGGCAGGATCGCGAGTCCTGCCTCGACGGTCGAGTACCCGAGGACGTTCTGGAGGAACTGCTGGCCGATGAACATCGCTCCCATCAGGGAGCCGAACACGATCATGCCCGCGCCGGCGGCGACCCAGAACGTCGGTCGGGCCGCCGAGTGCAGGTCGTAGAGGGGGTTGGGCGCCCGGCGCTGGCGGAGGAAGAAGGCAACGAGCCCCGCGCCGGCGATCAGGAGCAGCGTGACGGTCAGCGTCGTCCGGTTCGGCACCGGCGCAAAGTTGATCCCCAGGATCAGCGCGCCGACGAGTACGACCGAGAGCACGCCGCCAAGATTGTCGACGGGTTCCGTCGCCTCGCTCACGTGGCCCGGGACGAGCTTCACCGCCAACACGAGCGCGATCACGGCCAGCGGCAGGGTGAGGAGGAAGACCGATCCCCACCAGAAGTGCTCGAGCAGGATTCCGGAGCACAGAGGACCGAGAGCGGAGATCGCGCCGCCCGTCGCCGCCCAGAGAGCGATCGCCTTCGTCCGTGCGGCACCCGCCCACAGCGCGGTGATCAGGGCGAGCGTCGTCGGATACGCCATGCCCGCGGCCAGGCCGCCGAGAATCCGCGCCCCGATCAGCACGTACTCGTCCGGCGCCCAGGCTGCCAGGCAATCCGCCGGGACGGTGAGCACCATGCCCAGGATCAGCATCAGCTTCCGGCCGTACCGGTCCCCGATCGCCCCGAAGTAGAGGACCGACGCGGCGAGCCCGAGCGAGTACCCGACGGCGATCAGGTTCAGGGCGGTCTGCGATGCATCGAAGTGCTCGCCGATCGAGGGGAGTGCGACGTTGGCAACCGCGAGGCCGAGGTTCGCGACCGCCGCGACGGCGATCAGCGATCCGAGGACGGCACCTGCCCGGGCGGGACTCGAGCCGGCGTCGGTGCTCAAGCGGTCGCGGTGCGGTCGGGAAGGGCGAGGGTCATCGTGCTCGGCACTTCGCGCAGCAGCGCCGCCACCGTGTCGAAGAGCGGATACGGGAGCAGGAACGGGGTCCAGGAGATGACGACCCAGACCGCTCCCAGCCACCAGCCGGCCAGGATGAACCAGACGACCCGGACCGGCGTCGAGAAGGGCTTGTCACGACGCTCGAGCCAGCCGGGTGGCGAGTACGGACGCACCCGCTCGAAGAACGGCTTCTTCCCGCCGGCGGCCATCTTCGACTCGACCTTGTCCTTCCCCGGCGGGTCCTGGCCGAGCGTGGAGGTCCAGATGCCGAAGCGGTAGATCCTCCGCGCCACCGGCGCGCCGACGAGCGTCACGTGCAGGACGTATCCGCCGAGGAACACGAAGAGCGGGATCACCGTCCCGAACGACATGAACCAGCCGTACCCGACCCAGTGCCCGCCCGACTTGACGGCCTTCCGCGCCCGCTTGCCGGTGAACAGGCGGTCCGCCTGCGACAGCTCGTCTGCGAACGGAAGACGTAGACGACGCACCGGTTCCGGCATCGTCCCACAGGTGGCGCCACCCTGACGAGCGCCTGCCCAGGTTTCCGTGTGGACGCGATGGGAATCAGGGTTCCGTGGCCCTATCGAACTCCAACATCCTCGTCCTGCTGGTCACCAGACGCACGTCGGGCGTGGGGCGCCGCATGGAGTCCGTCCTCGCGCGCCTCCAGGTACGCGAGCGCGATCGCGTGCGGGTCGCCCGCGTCGACGCGGACGACAGGCCCGATCTCGTCCGCCGGCTCGGGGTGCAGGAGATCCCTTCGATCGTCATGTTCCAGGGCCGCCGGCGGCTGGCGTGCCTCAGGGGCCGTGCCACGCTCGGCGACGTCGAGCGCACGCTTTCGGAGTACGCAGAGGAAGAGGAAGAATCCCGCGCCGCGACAGCCTGACCGCTCCCGACGTTTAGTCGCGGGGCGGGCTGTGGTATCCCTCCCGTCGTGGCCGGGCCCCCCAGCACGAACGCCGTTTCGATCGACCTCCCCGTAGACGGATTCGTCAACGTCGCCCGGTTGGTGACGGCAGGCGTCGGCTCCCAGCTGGAGTTCGGCTACGAGGCGATCGACGACCTCCAACTCGCCATCGAGCTCGCGCTGCGGTCGGTTCCGGTGCACGACGGCTACGCGACGGTTTCGCTGGCCGTCGACGAAACCGGACTCACCGTCACCGTCAGCGGCTCCGAAGGATCACCGATCGACCGCAACTTCCCCGACGGGGGCGAAGGCCTCGACCTGCTGAGCTGCCTCGGCCGGCTGGTCGACAGCGTCGACGTCGTCGCCGGCGCCGCTCCTGCGGTCGTGCTCCGGAAGCACCGGAGCGCGGCCGGGGTGGTGCCGCAGGCGTGAAGAGCCCCGGCTCGGTCACCGAGACGGATCGCCGCGCCCTCCTGCGCGCGTACCGGGAGAAGGGCGACATTGCGGCCCGCGACCGCCTGATCGAGAGCTTCATCCCAGTCGTCCGCAGCATCGCGTACCGGTATGCGGGGCGCGGCGAGCAGATCGACGACCTCGAGCAGGTCGCGTCGGTCGGCCTGATCAAGGCGATCGAGCGGTTCGACCTCGATCGGGATGTCGAGCTGATGACTTACGTGTTCCCGACCGTCGTCGGCGAGCTGAAGCGGCACTTCCGTGACCGCGGCTGGTCGGTCACGGTCCCGCGCCGGCTGAAGGAGCTGCACT
>JBKPRD010000182.1:0-8169 GCA_046734415.1 Actinomycetota bacterium
CTTGTTGAACGGCTGGAGCGACTCGAGCTCCCAGAGCATCACGCAGCCGACCTCGGCGCCCTTCTCGGCGTGGTGCTGGAAGGTGCGGACGACGCGATCCCAGATCTCGTCGTAGTCGGCGTCGTAGGGGAGGGGGCCCGCGGCGCCCGGGTCGACGCGCATCCCCGGGATCTCCATGTCCGCGGCGAGCTGGAGGTAGCTCTCGAAGTAGCGGATGTACTCGTCGTAGACCTCCTGGGAGCCGGTCGCCCACGGGAGGCGGAAGAGGTCGCCGTACGGCCCCGGCGCGATCCCGGCGATCTCGAGGCCGAGGTCGTCGGTCAGCCACCTCCTCAGCTCTTGCCGGCTTGCCCTGTCCGGGTACCGCTCGACGGTCGCGTGGTCGAAGAACCCCCCGAGCTCGATGCCGTCGTAGCCGAACGCCGACAGCACCTTCGCCACCTGCTCGAGGCTCGCCGGCGGATCGAAGCCGAACGCCATGCACCAGCTTCCCCGGCAGACCTTCGCGTTGCTGTTCATCTCCGCTCCTCCCTTGCTAGTCCATGAACAGGCCGCCGTTCACGTCGATGTGCGCGCCGTGGACGAATCCCGCTCCGTCCGAGGCGAGCATCACCACGATCGCGGCGACCTCCTCCGGCTTGCCTATCCGCCCGAGCGGCGTCTGCGCAACCGTCCGCTCGAGCACATCCCGCGGCCACCCGGCGATCATCGGCGTGTCGATGATCCCCGGGTTCACGCAGTTCGCCGTGATCCCGTGCGGCCCGGCGAAACGCGCGATCGACTTCGTCAGCGCGGCGACGCCGGCCTTCGACGCCGCGTACCCGGCACCGGCCGCCAGCCCGCCGGACTGCCCCGCGAGCGATCCAACGGTGACGATCCGCCCCTGCCGGCGCGGGATCATCACCTCGAGCGCCGCCTGCGCGACGAGGAAGACGCCGCGCAGGTTGACGGCCTGGATCCGGTCCCACTCGTCCGCCTCGATCCGGTCGAGGGGTGTCGCGTGGAAGGCGCCGGCGCAGGTGACGAGGACGTCGAGGCTCCCCGCTGTGCGGACCGCCTCCTCGACGACCCTCCGCGCGTGCTCTGGCTTCGTCACGTCCGCCGCCACGTAGTGCGCCGCGAGCTCCTCCGCCGCCCGCGCCGCCTCCTGCTCGTTCAGGTCGGCGAGCACGACCGCCGCCCCCTCGCCGGCGAGGGCGCGGGCACAGGCGAGCCCGATCCCGCTCGCGCCGCCCGTGACGACGGCAGTCTTGCCCGCCAGACCCGTCTCCACCCCTACCTCAGCGCTTTCAGATGCGTGAACGGCTCGTCGTCCGGGAGCTGGTCCCAGGCGAGCTGCTCGTCCGCCGCGGGCACGTAGCGCGGCTCGACCCCGAGCTCCTGCAGCACGATGTTCCGCGCCTGCGGGATCGCAGCCGTCTTGTAGAAGGCGAGGTGGCGGTTGAAGCCCTGCCGCCCGAAGCCGCAGTCCGTCGAAAGGACGAGCTTGTCAGCGGGGATGAACTCGAGCGCTCGCCTGATCCGGTCGGCGACGACGTCCGGGAAGTCCGCCTGCAGCGTCCGGTGGCTGATCACCCCGACTGCGACCTTCTTCTGCATCGAGTCGGCGTGCGACTTGAACAGCGGCAGCTCCTTCAGGTCGTTCTCGGTCGCCTCGATCGTCCAGACGTCGCCCTTCAGGCGGTCGAGGTAGATCTCGATCGAGTTCGCGTACGACTCGTCGCTGAAGACCTTCTGCATGTTCGGGTTGCCCCAGCAGGTGTGGATCCAGATCTCGACGTCGTCGAGTCCTTCGATCTCGCGGTTGAAGCAGTCGACGAGGAAGTCGATCAGGTCGGTCATCTCCGGGTAGTACCGGGCGATGAAGTGGAGCGTCGGCTCCTCCACCTGGATCACCTTGCACCCGGCCGCGGCGAGCTGGCGGAGCTCGAGGTTCATCGCCTCCGCCATGTCCCACGTCAGCTGCTTCTTGTCGTCGAGGTCGTAGTCGGCGGTGTGGCTGTCGAGGAAGAAGGCGAGCACCTGCGCCGAGCAGGTCCCGAACTTGACGGGCTTGCCCGAGGCTGCGCTCTGCTGCGCGATCCGCCAGATCTTCGGATACTCGAGCGGGTTCTTCGGATCGTGCTCGACCTTTCCGACGACGCGCGGCCAGCGCCACGTCTTGTAGATCGAGTCGAGCATCGTCCCGACCGGATACGACAGGAGCGGGGAGCGCGTGTTCTTCGTCTGCAGCTCCTCGTGCTCGAGGCCCTTCCAGCGCTGCAGCGGGTAGTGGTGCCACGACCGGCCTGCGACGTCCTCGTCCAGGTGGTAGTCGCCGGTGGTCAGGATGTCGAGGCCCGTGCGCTCCTGGTCGGAGACGACGACGGTGTGGGCGTCGGTGAACTGCTCGCGATACCACGGGTCCATCATTGCCGTGTCGAGCGGCCGGCCCCACATGTTCTGCGTGTACCAGCGCGGCCGCGGCCACGAGCCGGTCACTGTCGCCGGCAGCATCAGATCCTTCGTCGCGGTGAACGCCATCGTTCGCACCCCTCCTCTCGTCGCGGGGTTCGATCCTAACCGTGCGCCGGAGCCGAGGCCGTCCCCGCAGACTCCGGGCCCCACGGCCGTGCGAGCTGGATGATCTCGACCCCGTTTCCGTCCGGATCCTCGACGTAGATCCCTCGCCCGCCGCGATTCGGTCCGCTGGTCGTCGTCACCGGGCCCGGCGAGCGGAACGGAACGCCCAGTGCGCGGAGACGGTCGCATTCGGCGTCGAGGTCGTCGGTCAAAAGGCAGACGTGAGCGCTGCCGACGTCCTGATAGCCACGCGCGCGGCGGGCGCCGCGAGGGCGTCTGTACTCGAGCAGCTCGAGGTTGTGGCCGAAACCGCTGAGGTGGGTGATCCGCACAGACGCATCTGGGACGCCCGTCATCACCTCCACGTAGTCGCCGTCCACTTCGCGGTCGGAGACCAGCTCGAAGCCGAGCTCCCGATAGAAGGCCATCGAGCGGTCGACGTCGGCGACGCTCAGCGAGAAATGGTGGACGCCCGTGATCACCGCCTGCCACTCCCCGGGTCCTGCCGGCTGCTCCTGCCGCGCGTGCACACGCTCCGACGACCATAACGCCGCACGACCGGGCTTGCCAGCGACCGAGGCGTTTACCCGCTATGCCGTGCGAGGATTCCGACCGTGAGGGCGGGCAGGGCCTAGCGGTGCATCGGCGAGACCCCGCAGGCGTCGAGACGAGCATGATCGCGTCGCTCGCGCCGCTGGACTCCAAGCGCGTGCTCGACGTCGGTTGCGGAGAGGGCCGGCTCACCGTCTTCGCAGCCGATCGTGCCGCGCACGTCTACGCGTTCGATCCGGATCCGGACCGCGTCGCGAAAGCTCGTTCGTCACTGACACAAGAGCAGATGCGGCGGGTACGGCTTGCGGTGCATGACGCAGCAGCGTTGGACGTCGGCCGCGAGCGCTTCGATCTGGCCCTGTGCGGCTGGTCGTTGTGATGCGTCCCGCTCGAGGGTGTCGTGGACGCCCTGCGCACGCTCCACGGGGCGCTCGCCCCCGGCGGATACCTGGTCGACACGCAGCCGCTGTCGCCGCGACCGCCGGTGTTCGCCGGAGGTGAGCGCCTGGGCTCGCTCGACATGCGGGAGTGGGCGGGGACGATCGCGTCGATGGACGTGCAGATCGAGCGCGCACTCGACGAGGGCCTTTTCGCGCTCGAGGCCCAACGATGGCTCGTGGTCAACGACGTCTGGGACAACGGAACCGAATGCATCGAAGAGGTCGGCGACTGGGAAGGCACGAAGGTGCCGCGGGCACTGGCTGCGAAGATCCGGACGGCGCCTCCTCCCATCACGCTGGAGCAGGAGGTCAGGCTGCGGCTGCTCGCGAGGACTTGATGTGAAGTGCGCCGCCGTGGTCGGAGGGTCGATCGGCGGTCTGACTGCGGCTCTCCTGCTCCGCGACATCGGCTGGGACGTCGATGTCTTCGAGCGCTCTGCGACCCTCCTCGAAGGACGTGGCGGCGGGATCGTTCTGCATCCCGCGACGATGCGCTACCTCGTCGAGCGCGTCGGGGCGACGCCGGGCGAAATCGGCGTCTCCGTGACCTGGACGCGCTACCTCGATCGCGCCGGCGGGATCGCGCACCAGGAACCATGCCGCTACCGCTTCACGTCCTACGACGTCCTCTATCGCCGACTCCTCGGGTGCTACGGCGCCGAGCGGTACCACCTGGGCGAGGAGTGCACCGGCCTCGACGACCCCGGAGACCCGTGCCTGGAGTTCGTCTCAGGGCGCCGTGTACCGGCCGATCTCGTCGTCTTCGCCGACGGCATCAACTCGTTCGGTCGCCGGCTGCTCGCTCCAGAGGCGGAACCTCGATACGCCGGCTATGTTGCCTGGCGAGGCACCGTCGAGGAGAGCCGGATCGAGCCCGTCGCCTTCGGGGCGCTTGCCGCCGCGATCACCTATCACGTGCTCCCGGCCGGGCACTTCATCGCCTATCCCATCCCGGCGCCCGACCCGTCCAACGGCCGGCTGCTGAACTGGCTCTGGTACTGGAACGTGCGACCGGGTGCCGAGCTCCGGGATCTGCTGATCGGCGACGACGACGCGCAGTTCACGACCTCCGTGCCCCGAGGGCTCGTCGCGCGCGACAGCCTGACCGAGCTCGCCCACGAGGCAAAGGTGAGGCTCCCGCCTGCGCTTGCCGAGATCCTGATCGGGACGCCCGAGCCCTTCATCCAGGTCATCTTCGACCTCGTGGTCGGGCGGACGACGTCGGGGGCGGCGTGCCTGATCGGCGACGCCGCATTCACGGCGAGGCCGCACATCGCCTCAGGTACGGCGAAGGCCGCGGAGGACGCATGGACGCTGGTGGAGGCGCTCGACGGCGTGCACGGCGATGTCGAGCGCGCCCTCGTCACGTGGTCGCGGCGGCAGATCGCGCTCGGGACAGCTGCCGTCCGGCGCTCACGCGACGCCGGCACGCGCCTGCAGAACGGTACGTGGCGGGTCGGCGAGCCGTTGCCGTACGGCCTCTACCGGGTCGGCGACAGCTCGCTCGCGGACGACTGAGGCCGGATCAGCCGCGGGTACCGATTTTGAGTCTCGGCCTGCGCGTGGCAGGATCGCGCCGGTGGATCGCTACCGGATCGTGGCAGAGATCGCAACGGGCCTCGAGCCGGAGGGCGTCGCGGTCGACGTCCAGCGGCGCCGGGCCTACGTGGCCTGCGCGCGCAGCGATGCAGTGACGGTAGTCGACCTGGAGACATTCAGCGTCGTCGGCGATGTGCCTGTCGGTCGGGAGCCGATGGACATCGCCTTCGACGGCAAGAGCGACCGGGTCTTCACGGCCGACCTCCTCGGCGAGAGCCTGTCGGTCGTCGACGCCTCGACGCTTCGCGCGGTCGGTTCCGTCCCCGTCGGGTCGTACCCGTCGGGGCTCGCGCTCGACGAGTCGGGGCGCCGGCTCTACTGCGGGTGCGCGCTGTCCGCGACCCTGGCCGCCGTCGACGTCGACACACTCGAGGTCGTCGCCTCGGTCGAGGCCGAGCCCGGAGCGGGCGCCATCGCGTTCGACGCCGACCGGTCGCGCGCCTATTGCGCCAACTTCCTCGCCGGCACGGTGACCGTTCTCGACGCCCGGGCGAACGCGGTGGTGGAGCAGATCGAGGTCGGCGCGGCACCGTGTGCGGTCGCCGTGAACGCCGGCCGGAGCGAGCTCTACGTCTCGAACTCCTTCGCCGACACCGTCACCCGCATCGACCTCGACACCCTGTCCGTGATCGGGACGACGAGCGTCGACCGGACGCCGGTCGGCGCGGCCGTCTCGAGGTCGGGAGACCGCGTCTACGTCAGCAACCGCGGCTCCGGGACGGTCAGCGTCGTCGGCGCCGCCGACGCCGCGGAGTGGGGTCGCATCCCGGTCGGCGAGGGCCCCGGAGGCTGCACCGTCGATCCGCTCACCGGCCACCTGCTCGTCGCGAACGCCGGCGGTTCGTCCCTGACGGTGGTCGAGGATCTGCTTGCCGAGCGTCCCTCGGAGCGCCCGGAAGACGGGCAGCACCCGCTGGTCGGCCGGCCACTTCCGCCCTTCGCGTTGCCGGACGTGCGAACCGGCCTCGTCCGCACGAGTCGCGAATGGGCGGAGCGAAAGTACATCCTCAACTTCTTTGCCAGCTGGTGAGGCCCGTGCAACGCCGAGGCGCCGCTGCTCGAGGAGCTGCGCCGACGCGAGGCAGACCGGTCCGGTCTGGACGTGATCCTGGTCGACGTGTGGGAAGGGGGCAACGCCGCGCAGCGGGTGCACGACTACTGCGAGCTCTGGGGCGTCGATGGAACCGTTCTCCTGGACGAGTCGGGGGCGTACGCGGATCTCCTCGGAGTGCGCGGTGTGCCGACGAACGTCCTGGTCGACTCGACGGGCACCGTTCGGGCGTTCGGCGCCGGCAATCCCGACGAGCTCAACGCGAGGGTGGATGAGCTGCTGGTCAGCGACCCCGCCGCCTAGCCAAGGTGGTCGAGCAGCGCGGCGGTGAACGCCTCGGGCCGTTCGACATTGGCGAGGTGTGCGCCGCCTTCGATCACGACCAGGCGGGCGTCGGGGATCCGATCGGCGATGAACGCGGCGTCCGCGGGCGTCGTTGCGGTGTCCTCGGCGCCTGCGATCACGAGGGTAGGCGCCCCGATCCGGCCGAGGCGATCGCGGAAATCGAAGCTTCCGATCGCCTCGAGGCCGGCGGCGTAGTCCTCTGCCGGCGTCTCGAGCTGCATCCTCAGGAAGGGCTCGCGTGCACGGAACGCAGTCGTGAACCACTTCTCGAGCGCGTCTTCGGCCACAGCGCCCATGCCCCGGGTACGAACCAGCGCGGCCCAGTCTGCCCATTCAGCGGGGTCTCCGAAGCGAGCCGAAGTGCAGGCGAGGACGAGGCGGTCGACACGTTCTGGTGCGTACACAGCCAGCCACATTCCCACCATTCCGCCCAATGAGAGCCCGCACAACGAGAACCGTCCCGGCACGAGCCGCAGCACCTCGCGACCCAGTTCGGCGACCGACGTGTACGGCGGATGCTCGTACCGAACGACGCGGAATGCCCCGAGCGCCGGCAGCTGCGGATCCCAAACGGCTGCCGTCGTGCCGAGCGCGTTCGACAGAACGAGCGTACGGGTCGGCTGAGTGACGTTCACCGACTGCGGATGATGCGGAGGGTGGGGGAGGCCCCCACCCTCCGTCCTGCCGTTAGAAGCCTGCCGAGTCGATGGTCTTCTTCGTCCACGCGAAGGGGGGAACGCCGATCATGACGCCGCCCTTGCCGACCGTTCTCTTGCCCAGGCGCCCGGCGATGAAGGACTGACCGGCCTTGCCCGTCAGCTTGCCCGCGAGCACCGCGTGTGCAGTCTGCACGGCGACGTAGCCGAAGTCCTTCTCGTTCCAGAGCCCGAACTTCAGGACGCACCCGGACTTCACGTACGACTTCATCTGGCTCGGGAGACCGAGCCCGGTGACCCGCACGGCACTGCACTTCTTGGCCTGGGAGACAACCCGGGCCGCTGCGGCGATCCCGACCGTGGTCGGGGCGATGATCCCCCTGAGGTTGGGATACGCCTGGAGCAGTCCCTGCGCCTCCTGCAGCGACTTCGTGTCGTTGTCGTTGCCGTAGGCGATCTTGACGAGCTTCATGTTCTTGTACTTCGGGAGCTTCAGGGCCTGCTTCATGTACCCGATCCAGGCGTTCTGGTTCGTCGCCGTCGCGGTCGCCGACAGGATCGCGAAGTCGCCCTTGTAGCCGATCTGCGAGCCGAGCCACTCGACCTGCGCGAAGCCGACCGCTCTCTGATCAGGACCGCTGACGAAGATGGTGCGAGCGCTGGGCGCGGTGTCGGAGTCGTACGAGATGACTTTCACGCCCTTTGCCTGCGCCCGCTTGAGCGCGGGTGCGACCGCGTTCGGGTCGTCCGCCGAGATGATGATGGCGTTGAAGCCCTGGCGGACTGCGGTGTCGATGAAAGGCACCTGCTTCGAGCCGACAGCCTCCGTCGGGCCGTTGTAGGTGACCTTGTCGCCGAGCGCCTTCGCCGCTTCCTGAGCACCCAGGTTGTTCGTATTGAAGACCGGCTGCCCGATCTGCTTGGGCAGGAGGAAGATCTTGTAGCCGGCCTTCGTCTTGGTCGG
>JBKPRD010000183.1:0-3854 GCA_046734415.1 Actinomycetota bacterium
GAATAGAAGATGTCCGAGAACGAGGGAGCGATCAGCGCGTCGAAGCCGTAGTCCTTCAGGCCCCAGACCGCGTGCTCGCGCGACGAGCCCGAGCCGAAGTTCCGCCCCGCGACCAGAATCGGATGCGGCTCGAGCTCAATCTCGCCCGAGCGGAACCAGTCGTAAAAGAGGAACTCTCCGAAGCCGGTCTTCTCGACCCGCTTCAGGAACTGCTTGGGCATGATCTGGTCGGTGTCCACGTCGTTGCGGTCCAGCACGGCGACGCGGCCCTCGATGACGTCGATCGCGTCCATCTCAGCTCCAATCCCTGATGTCGACGAAGGTGCCCTCGACGGCCGCCGCGGCGGCCATCTTCGGGCTGACCAGGTGCGTCCGCCCGCCCGCGCCCTGGCGGCCCTCGAAGTTCCGGTTCGAGGTCGACGCGCAGCGCTCGCCCGGCTGCAGGATGTCCGGGTTCATGCCCAGGCAGGCACTGCAGCCCGACTCGCGCCACTCGAAGCCGGCTGAGCGGAAAACATCATCAAGGCCTTCGGCTTCCGCCTCGGCTTTGACCTGCTGCGACCCCGGGACGACCATGCCCCGCAGGCTCGAGGCGAGCTTGCGTCCGTCGACGATCGTGGCGGCCTCCCGCAGATCCGAGATCCGCGAGTTGGTGCAGGAGCCGATGAAGATCCGGTCCAGCGGGATCTCCGTCATCGGCGTGCCGGGTTCGAGGTCCATGTAGGTCAGCGCCCTCTCGGCGGCCTCGCGGTCGGCGGGCGAGTCCATCGCCGAGGGATCCGGCACCTGGTCGGTGACTTGGACGACCATCCCGGGCGTCGTCCCCCAGGTGACCATCGGGGAGATCGCCGCCGCGTCCATGTCGACCTCCGTGTCGAAGCTCGCGCCCTCTTCAGTCGGCAGCCGGCGCCAGCGCTCGACCGCGGCGTCGAAGTCGTCCGGCGTGCCCGGACGGTCCTTGATGTATTCGAAGGTCGTCTCGTCGGGGGCGACCATCCCGGCCCGCCCACCGCCCTCGATCGTCATGTTGCAGATCGTCATCCGGTTCTCCATCGAGAGGGCCTCGATCGCCGGTCCCGCGTACTCGACCGCGTAGCCCTGCATGCCGCCGACGCCGAGCCGGCCGATCGTCGCCAGGATCAGGTCCTTGGCGGTGACGCCGAAGCCCAGCTCGCCGGAGTAGTTGATCCGCATCGACTTCGGGCGCCGCTGAACCAGGCACTGCGTCGCCAGCACGTGCTCCACCTCGGAGGTGCCGATGCCGAACGCGAGCGCCCCGAAGGCTCCATGGGTCGAGGTGTGGGAGTCGCCGCAGACGATCGTCATGCCGGGCTGGGTGACGCCGAGCTCAGGGCCGATCACGTGGACGATCCCTCGGCGGTCCGAGCCCAGTGAGTAGAGCGGGATGCCGAACTCCTCGCAGTTGGCCTCGAGCGCCTCGACCTGCTTGCGGGAGAGCTCGTCGGCGATCAGCCGGGCGGCGGGTGTGCCGTCCGTCGGGACGTTGTGGTCGGCTGTGGCCAGGGTCTTGTCCGGGCGGCGGACGCCTCGCTCAGCGAGGCGCAGGCCGTCGAATGCCTGGGGCGAGGTGACCTCGTGGACGAGGTGGAGATCGATGTAGATCAGGTCGTCATCGACCTCGTGGGCGTCCCAGATCTTCTCGAACAGGTTCTTCGGCATCGGTCCTCCTAACCTCGCCTCAGGCCGGCGGCGACCACGGCGATCAACCGGGCCTCGGATGAGGAATTGTTCTCGAAATGGTGCGGCAGGTCGGCGTCGAAGGTGACGCTGTCGCCCGCTGTCAGCTCATGGCGCTGGCCGTCGATGAAGAGCTCCACCGCGCCCTCGATCACCACCGCGGTCTCACGACTCCCGGGCTCGTGCACCGGTGGATCGTCGGGCGCGCCCGTTGCGGATCCCGGAGACAGGGTGTGCTCAGAGACGTCGGAGCGCTGTCCGGGCAAGGGCGGCGTCAGCTCCTCCACCCTGTGCCCGCGGCGGCGGCGAGTGCGCCGATCCCGGGCGCGGACCACGACCACATGGCGGTCCTCGTCCAAGCGGAGCAACTGAGACAGAGTGAGATCCAGGCCGGCGGCGATCTTCTGCGCGACGGCCAGGGTCGGACTGGTGTCGCCGCGCTCAACCTGCGAGAGCATCGGAGCGCTGACGCCGCTGCGCTCCGACAGGTCCCGCAGGGATAGGTCCATTGCCTCGCGGAGGCTCTTGACGCGCGCACCGACCGCTCCGTCGGCGGAGACTGCCGGATCGCCTGAAGCCTTCGACTGAGTTGCGCTCGCCATCGGCAGCGTACGTTATCACATACGTCCGTATGCGCTGGGACGCTCAGGCTGGCTCGAGGACGACTACCGGAATCTGGCGCTCGGTCCGGCGTTGGTAGTTCTCGTAGTCCGGATAGGCGTCGGCCATCATCCGCCAGAGGCGCTCGCGCTCTTCTCCGGACGCCTCCCGCGCGCGAACCTTCCGTTCCTCACCTTTCCACCACGCCGTTGTCTCCGGGCGTGCCATGAGGTTGTGGTACCAGGCCGGATGGCGGTCGGTGCCTCCCTTGGAGGCGATCAGCACCAGGTTCTCACCGTCGGGCAGGCAGAGCAAAGGGTGGGTGCGCCGCTTGCCGGACTTCCTCCCCACCGACTCGATCAGGACGACGGGGACGCCGTAGGCCTTGCCGCCGAGTCGCCCGCCGCTCGCCTTGTAGGCGAACGTATGCAGGTCGGTGAACCGCTCCCAGAACCACCACAGGGACGAACTCGACGGGGGCGCCTCGGGCAGCTGCAGCTTCACGATGCGGGCAGCCTATTCCCTCCCGGTCCACTCCCGGTACGCACTCATCGCCTCCTCCTCGGTCCGGAACGATCCCCACCATTCCGCCTTGCCATCCCTGACCTTGACGACGTGCCACATGGTCTGCGGGACCTCCACACCGGAGTACGTGCCACTGACCACGAGACGCGTCAGTACGCCGCCATCGCCCAGATCCTGCATCTCCTGCGGCTCGTAGCGCAGCCCGCCGAGCGCTTCGCCGACGCTGTCCCACCACACCTTGACTCCCTCGTGACCGTGAAAGGTCCCGCCCTCGGCCTCGGCGACCAGTGAGACGAACTCGACGTCCTCGTGGACGATTCCGAGAAATCCCTCCAGGTCTCGCCCGTCTACGTAAGTCCACGACTTCCGCGTGAGCTCAAACGCCTCGCTCGACATCGCTGCGGCTATGGACCCGGGGTGCGCTCCACGGCGGCCTCGGCGGTCGCGTCCTCCGCCTCGCGGATCGCGACGCCCTCGAGGGCGTTCGAGATCGCTCGGACGAAGGCGCGCGCCGATGCCTCGAGGATGTCGGTTGCCACGCCCTGGCCGCTCGCCAGCCGGCCGTTGGCCCGGACGGAGACGCTCACCTCGCCCAGGGCATCGGTGCCCCCAGTGACGGCCTCCACCTCGTAACGCTGCAGCTCGGCGTCCGTTCCGGTGGCCTCCCGGATCGCACCGAAGATCGCGTCGACGGGACCGTCGCCGGATGCCTCAGCGATCGATTCCTCTCCGTTCGGCAGCACCACGCTGACCCGCGCGTTCGGCGGCTTCTCGGAGCCGGCCTCGACCTCGAACCACTTCAGGTTGTAGGCCTCGGCGCTCTCGCGCATCTCGTCGGAGACGATCGCCTCCAGGTCGAGCGCGGTCACCTGCTTCTTCTTGTCCGCGATCGCCTTGAAGCGCTTGAAGGCCTGGTTGAGCGCGCCTCCCTCGACCTTGAAGCCGAGTTGCTGCAGGGCGTCCTGGAGCGCGTGGCGGCCGGAGTGCTTGCCCAGCACGATCGAGTTGGACTCGAGCCCGACCTCGGTCGC
>JBKPRD010000184.1:0-5160 GCA_046734415.1 Actinomycetota bacterium
CTTGGTCGTGCTCGCGTCCCGGAGCCTGATTCCGGCGACATAGGGTGCTCGACGTTCTTGGCGACCGTAAGGCGCGCCGGCCGATGCTCGCATGCTGCTTCGGCGCGGTCGATCCCGGCCCTGCCGGCGGCCGCCACGGCGTTGCCATTTAGCGGCCGCGGTGAAGTGTCGCCTCCGGCGTCCTCGGCGCGACTCCAGGTTGCAAGCGTTCTGCAAGCATCGGGCTTCCGCAGCGATGTCACCGTGTTCCGCCTAAATGCACGGCCGCGGCTTTCTCACTCCGAACCTTGGGACGTGATTGACGCGAGCCCAAGATCAAAGTACGCGTGTACGCGAACGCGATCTATTGCACGATGGTGTCTGTCGATACCTTGGTATTCGGCGCGCGCGGAATCCTGGCCGTGCCCTGGAAGGAGGCGGACCGGCGACGTGGTGCCGATCAGCGGATCGGCACGCCCGCGTCGAGTAGTAGTTGGCGGTAGACAGCGAGGCGACGGGCAGCGACCAGCGGCGTCGAGATGCGGCTACGCGGGTCCGAGCCGACGAAGCGTTCGAGCACGTCGGGGACGCGGTCTCCGTCGCTGTCGGCGCCAACCCGGCGCACCCGAGGATCGAGCTCGAGCCGGGCGATCTTCTTGCCGCGCAGTTCCCGCACGATGGTCGCGCGCCAACCCTCGATTTGCGCCGCGGGGCGCGAAGGGCGGCTGTCACGCCGGCCGGGCATCGAGCCGAACGTCAGCTCCACCTCGTTGCTATAGCCGTCTCGATCGGAGTCGCGCGCGAGAAGAGCCGGCCAGAGCGTCGCCTCTTTCTTTTTTTTCAGCGGCACGGGATAGATGCGTCTGGGCCGATTCCGGTATTCCGGGGCCACCTGCTCGAAGAGAACGTCTCGGTACAAAGCGCCGAATCTGTTGAAGCGGACCGGTTGCTGGGCCCAGGTCGCTGCCTCGATGTTCCTCCCCGAGTGCGGCCTGAGAACGTGGCACATCGTGCAGAAGGAGCGTCGCGACGAAAGTCCCCAAACGTCGTTGAGCGCCTGCAGGGGAGGGGTCCCGCCGCCGCCGCCGACCTCGGTTACCGGACCGCCGGCCGGCGACCGAGTCGGTGTTGTGGTGCTGCCTCTCACCGCCGCGACTATTGCTGCGACAGCGAGGGCGGTTAGGGCTCCGCCGAGGGCAAGCCAGATAGCTCGGCGCCGAAAGCGGACGATCACCGTGCTCTATCCGCCTGCAGCGGCGAGATGTTCTGGTTGACGCGGAAGAGGTTCGTCGGGTCGTAGCGTCGCTTCAGGTCAACGAGGCGCGCGTGGGTGTGCTCTCCGTACGCGGCCCGCACGCGATCTTGCCCCTCCTCGCCGAGGAAGTTCACATAGACGCCATCGGTCGCGAACGGAGTCATCCCCTCGTGGAGTTCCCGTGCCCAGCCGACGTGGAGGTCGGTCTCGGCCGGATCCTGCCAGCGGGCGGCGATGTTCAGGAGGTAGGGCGCGTCGCGCCGCGAGAACGCTGTCTCATCTCGGCCGACGCGTGCCACTGCTCCACCGAAGTGGTAGAGCTGGATCCTGGTGTCCGGCGACGCTGCGCGCTCGTGTGCACGCACGAGTGTCTCGATCGCCGCCTCGTCCAGTCGCGGTAGCCAGGAGGACTTGAAGTAGTTGTGGAAGCCGGGCCCCCACTGCGCATCCACGAACCTCTGCATCTCCGTGTAGCGGATGGGGCCGATCAGATCGGCGATCGAAGTACCGAACGACTTGATCGGCCGGAAGGCCTTCGCGCCGTCCTCCGGGTTGCCCGCGTAGCAGCCGCTCACGATCGCCACCCGCTTGTCGTGGACCTCCTCGGGGAGAAACGGAGCAGCTGGAGCAGTCGCCAGGTTCACTACCGTCGTCAGCTCGTCCGGGACCTCCTGGACCCAGTCGCGGTAGAAGCGCAGGAGATCGCCGGCGTCCTCGCCGGGAAAGACGATTGCGCCCCCGGTGACTAGAGGGCCGACCGGATGGAGCCGGAACTCGAACGAGGTCACGATCCCGAAGTTGCCGCCGCCCCCGCGCAGTCCCCAGAAAAGGTCCGCGTTCTCGTCGGAGCTCGCGCGCACGATCCTCCCGCCGGCGGTGACGACCTCGGCCGCGGAGAGGTTGTCGCAGGCAAGCCCGTACTTGTTCATGAGCCAGCCGAAGCCCCCGCCGAGCGTGAAGCCGGCGATCCCCGTGCTCGAGACGAGACCCCCGGTCGTCGCCAGCCCGAAGGCCTGCGTCTCGTGGTCGAGGTCGCCCCAGGTCGCGCCGGCCTGCACGTTGGCGGTTCGTCTCGCCAGATCGACGCTCACACCCCGCATCGGTGAGAGGTCGAGGACGATGCCTCCTTCGCAGGTTCCGTGCCCGGCGACGTTGTGGCCGCCTCCGCGCACGGCGAGCACGAGGTGCTGGTCGCGGGCAAAATCGACCGCACGAACGACGTCGACGACCCCCGAGCAGCGGGTGATCAGCGCCGGGCGCTTGTCGATGACCGCGTTCCAGACGCGGCGGGCGTGCTCGTAGGCCTCGTCCGATGGGAGCACGAGCTCCCCTCGGAACGATTCGCGAAGGGATGCCAGCGCGGATGCGTCCAGGCTCGCACCGGCCTCTCCTTCCACCGGCCGCGTCGTCGTCCTGGCTCGCATCTACGCTCCCGCTGGCGTCGCTTGCTCATCCAGAGGCTACTCCCCCGTCGGCCGGAAGAAATCGGCTGCGACGTAGCGCCCGACCTTCCTTCCGATCCATGCTCCTTCCATCGTCGAGTTGCGGAAGTGGAGGCCGGCCCAGGTGCGGGCGTCGTAGACCTCCTTCGCGGCGTTCTTGAAGCGATCGAAGTGGTGCGTCGTCCCGGTGACGGTGCTCGACATCCCGAAAGCGACCTTGTCCGTCCCGAAGAAGGATGCAAGCGCATCTGCGACGGCCGCTGTCCCACAACCATGGGCGCTCGGATACTCCGGATGGTTGACCACCAACAGCGGCTCCCAGTTCGAATCCGTCTCGGTGGCGGGGTTGCCGTCGGTGTCGGCGCGCCTGATCGCGAGGCGGGGACGCCAGGAGAGGTAGTGGTACTTGGCGTCGAAGCACGCGAGGAGCGCGTCAGCGGATGCGACCTCGGCCAGTGCGAGCATCCGCGCCGTCTGGGCGAGACTAAGCCCCTTCTCGAGCGCGAGATCCCGCTGGGTGCGAGGCCACTGGACCGCGGTGTTCTCGGACCAGAAGCGCGCCACCTCTGTCTGTTCGGGCGTGCGCACGGGACTGTCGAGCCGTCCGTATGCCTTGACCTCGTTGAAGTCCTTGGCGTACTCGGCGCTCGTGAGCGGGTTCGGCCCGTCCGGACGGAACTGGTCGTTCGAGGTAAGCGTCAACGGCCGAACCTGTTTCAGCTTCACGTCCACAGGAGGCGGTGCGGGATAGGGCTCGAAGACGCCCGGCCCGGGCGGCGGCTGCTCGAAGCAGGCGCGTGTGTCGTTCGGGGGGTCGCACTGCGCGTCGAAGCCGTCATTGGCGCGCCAGGCGAGGATCGCCTGCGCGACCTGCTCGCCGACCGCGATGCCGTTCGTCTTCGCCGGCCCGTCCGGGATCGACGCGAGATAGGCGGTGTACTGCGCCTCGATGCTCGCAGCCTGGCCGGGCACCCGCAAGACGAGCACACCGCGAGCGGCAGCTGCAACAGCGGCGGCCGTCGACGCCGGGCGGGACACCGACGGCGAGGCGACGAACGGCTCGTAGCCGCCCTCGATCGCGACCGTCGCGTCGTAGATCGCCGCTTGGACGATGCCTTCGAGCACAAGGGCGCTTCCGACCGGTCGTCCCACGACGATCGCGTTCTGGGCGATCTCGTTCCAGTCGGTGACCGCGTTACCCGGCGCTGCCGCAGTCGCGGGCGGTGCCGAGCTTGCCTGAGCGGCTGCGATGACCGCTGCGGCTGCGAGGCCGAGCACGGCGGCCCTTGCCAGCCCGCGCAAGGTAGACGGCGTTTTCATTGTTGACCTCCTTCTGGCAGTCGAACCGAGATGACGCTAGGGATGTCCGACAGCGCCGTCCTCCGTACAAGTACGGATTTCGTTACTGATTCAGCGCAAGCTCGGAGGCCCGCCGCGCTAGCTCGACCTTCGAGCGGACACCGAGCTTCGCGTACACGTTGCCGAGGTGCGTCTCGACCGTGCGCTCGCCGATGAACAGCCGCTCGCCGATCTCACGGGCGCTGAGACCCTGCGCGGCCAGCCGCGCCACCTCTCGTTCGCGCGCGCTCAGCGCCGAGGGGCCGAGTCCCGCGGTCGCGGCTATGCGGCCCCGGCCTCCTAGGCCGCGAAGGGTCTCCCGGACCCGGTCCGCGCGCCAGACGGCACCGCATGCCTCGAACGCGGCCGCGGCACGCTTCAGCGTCTCGATCGACTCCGTCCGATCGCTGTCGACAAGAGACCGTCCAAGCAGCTCGAGCGCGCGGGCGCGGAATGCCATGCAGTCGGTCTTCGAGAGAAGGTCGACGGCGCGCTGCGCGGCGTCGGTGTCGCCAAGGCAGGCCGGTCCCATCTCCGCAAGCGCTTGGTAGAGACGGTGGTCGATGCGGCGGGCGAGAGCCTCGAGTTGGCCTGCCGCTTCCGTCGCGGCCTCCGCGTTGCCGGAGTCGGCAGCGACCTCGGCGAGATCGACGAAAACGAGGGCCGCGAACGGCTCTGCGCCCGTGGCGAGGATGCGCGCGGCAGCCTCCTGCAAGCCGGCGATCGCATCCGAAGCCCTTTCCTCCTGCCAGGCGAGCATCGCCTCCGCGTGGCCGCAGGTGTGGCTGAAGAACTGCCAATCGCGGTCTCCGAAGGCCCGCCGAGCCCTTTCCAGGTGGCTGTGCGACAGGGCGTGCTCCCCCGCCTCGGCCGCTGAGAGCGCGGCAAAGACGACTCCCAAGGCGCGTCGTTTGCTGAGCTCGCCGACTGCTCGAGCCGCCGCCTCCTGGGCCGACGCGAGTGCCGCTGGAAAGTCGCCGGCAAAGTAGTGGAGGATCGCCTCCCACTCCGGGAAGAGGCTTTCGGCCCAGTACCGGCTCATCGCCTTGGCGTCCTCCACTAGGGGAGCAGCTTCTTCGACGTGCCCCTCGGTCGCATGCAGGAGCGCCAGGTGCCCGAGGCCGACGGTGAGCCGATACAGCTTTC
>JBKPRD010000185.1:0-8892 GCA_046734415.1 Actinomycetota bacterium
CTATTCGCGCTATCCCGGGGCGCTGCGACGCCTCTACCTCGATGAGTTCGCCGCCGACGTTCCGGAGGGCGGACGGCCATTCGAGGGCGAGGAGGGGCAGCGTGCGGCCGGGCTATACGAGCGGGTCTTCATGGGCTACGGCGACGACTCGATCGCCCAGGTTGGCGGCGCGCACGTCGCCTGCGAATGGGTCTCGAAC
The DNA here is from genome assembly GCA_046734415.1 of Actinomycetota bacterium. Lineage (GTDB taxonomy): Bacteria > Actinomycetota > Thermoleophilia > Gaiellales > Gaiellaceae > DATBLE01. The sequence goes on from JBKPRD010000185.1 coordinate 200, forward strand.
GTCCTCACCAAGGTGCTGCAGCGCGGCCGGCTGGCTGCCTACCTGGAGCAGTCCACCCGCTACATCCCCTACGACCAGCCGCTACCGGAGTCGGCGGGCGGCGGCCATCGGTTCTACCGCGATGACGAGCTCGGCCCCGAGTACGCCGCGGCGACGGAGGAGCTCTTCGCGATCTACTCCCACTCGCTCGCGAAGGTGCAGGACTGGGCAGCCGAGCGCTGGCCGCGCGGTGACGAGCCCGAGGCCGCCTGGCAGCGCTCGGTCAAGGCAAAGGCACTCGACCTGCTGCGCGGGCTGCTGCCCGCGGCGACCCTGAGCCACGTCGGCATCTTCGCCTCGGGCCAGGCCTACGAGCAGATGCTGCTCCGGATGCTCGCCTCCCCGCTGCCGGAGGCGCGCCACTTCGCGTCGATGATCCTCGAGGAGCTGAAGAAGGTGATGCCGAGCTTCGTGGCGCGGGTCGAGCGCCCGGACCGCGGCGGAGAGTGGGTCTCCTACCTGGAGCGCCGCCGCGACGCCGCCGAGCGCTGGGTCGCCCGGATGGGGCTCGACCGGCCCGATGACTCCGACGCCCCGTCGGTCGAGCTGATCGACGTCGAGGGCTCCGAGGACGACCTGATCGCCGCCTCGCTCTTCGAGTCGTCGGCCATGTCGGAGCGGGCCATTCTCGATCGGGTCCGCACCCTGCCGCCCGACGAGCAGGCCGAGATCATCGCCGACCTCGTCGGCGATCGGCCGAACCGCCGCCATCGGCCCGGCCGCGGTTGGGAGGCGGTCCGCTACCGCTTCGAGATCGTCTCCGACTACGGCGGCTTCCGCGACCTGCAGCGTCACCGGATGCTGACCTGCCAGTGGCAGCGCCTCAGCCCGGACCTCGGCGCCGGGATCCCCGACGAGGTGCGCGAGGCGGGCGCCGGCTCGGACTACGAGCGCGCCCTGGAGATCTCACGGACCGAGTACGAGAGGCTGGCGAGTGCCGGTATGGCGGATGCCGCGCCCTACGCCCTCTGCCTCGGCTACCGGATCCGCTACCTGCTCGACCTGAACGCCCGCGAGGCGATGCACCTGATCGAGCTGCGCTCCGGGCGCGAGGGGCATCCCACCTACCGCGCCGTCGCCCAGGCGATGCACGAGCGGATCGCCTCGGTCCACCCGGCGATCGCGGCGGCGATGACTCATGTCGATGCCTCCACCGAGCCACGTCTCGAGCGGATCATGAGCGAGATCCGCACCCACCGGAAGCGGGCCGCCGCCGAGGCCGCGCCGGAGCCGTCGGACGCCCCGCCGGGCGTCTCCGCACTCGGCTAAATCCAGAAGTCCCGATATTCCGTAGTTGACTACGAGTCAATGCCTCGTAGGATTCGCAATGTGAAGGGAGCGAGAGCCCTGGCGAGCGGGATGCTCGTCCTGGCGGCGATCTGCGCCGTGCCGGCGGTCTCGGCAGCCCAGGACGCGGGCACCACGACCGAGACGACCGCCACGACCACGACCACCACGACGACGCCTGCGACCACGGCGCCGGATCCCGTGACCCAGCCCAAGGACCCGGTCCCGACCACGACCACCGAAGCGCCTCCCCCGCCCGTCACGGTCTCCAGCCCGACGCGCAAGGCGCATGCCTCGGCCTCGGCGAGCGTCAACACCGGCGACTTCTTCTTCTCGCCCGGCACCGTCACGATCGCCGTCGGCGACACGGTCACATGGCGCAACACCGGCCAAGCGCCCCACAATGCCACCGCCAACGACGGCAGCTTCGGCACCGGCACGATCAACCCCGGCAGCGGCGGCTCCCACACCTTCAACTCGGCCGGCACCTTCAGCTACATCTGCACCATCCACCCGCAGATGAAGGGCACGATCAGAGTGTTGAGTTCGAGTGGCGGGGGCGGTGGCAGCGGCGGCGGTGCGAGTTCGAGCGGTTCAGGGACCTCCGAGTCGTCCGCGGTCGCATCTCCGGACGCCGCAGGCAACTCAACGACGCTGCCGATGACCGGGATGGCCGTCGGCGCGCTCGTGCTCGTCGGCCTCGCGCTGCTGGGCTCTGGCGTGCTGGTTCGCCGCGCGGGCGACGCCCGCAGCCGCTGGTTGTCAATCTTCTAGGCGTGCTCCATCACGTCTCGCTGGAGGTCCCGCCCGAGGAGGCCGACCGCTCGATCGAGTTCTGGAACCTGCTCGGCTTCGAGGAGGTCCCCGCTGCGGACGTGCTCGGCGACTCCGTTCGCTGGCTCGAGCGGGACGCTACGCAGATCCACCTGATCCTCACGGAGGGCCATTCGGCCCCGGCTCTTGGCCACGCGGCCGTGGTCGCGCGCGATCACGCCGAGGCCAAGCAGCGCCTGCGGGATGCCGGCTTCCAGGTCGAGGACACCCGCCAGCTCTGGGGCGCGGACCGCGCCTTCGCGATCGCCCCGGGCGGGCACCGCGTCGAGCTGATGGCGTTCCCGCCGGAGCCGAAGAGCTAGCCGCGCCGCTTGCGCTTCTTGCGCCGTTGCCCCTGGGTCTCGCCATAGGGCGGCTGCGGAGGCTCGCCGTTCCCACCGGCCTCCTGCAGCGGCGGCTCTGAGACCTCGCGCCCGCTTCCCTCGACCGTGCCGCCCTCGCCGCGCTCGGCCGGCGGCGGACCGAGGTCGCTCCCCGGGCTCTGCCACGGAATCGCCTCGCCGGCGGCCCACGCCGGAGGCAGCGGCCTCGGCCAGAGCCCGGCCAGCATCAACCCGGTGATGGCGAACCAGAGGACCAGCCCCGGGATCGGCGGGAAGAGCGGAATCACCAGGAAGAGGCCGAAGGCCATGCCGAGCGCCCCCCAGAAGCGAGTCAGGAGCCCCACCCGCATGCACCACAGGTTCGTGTAGATCATCCCGAAGACCAGGGCGAGCACGCCGAGCGTGGAGACGATCCCGCCGACGATCAGCACGGTGGTGTGCCTGTTGATGTGGTCGGCGAGGTCCTCGCGCGCGTCGTGAGCGGCCTGGTCGGGGGTCTTCGGCTTCGCGATCGCGGCGGTCGTCGGGGTCGTGGTCGACGTCGTGCCGGTCGTCGCGGACGCGGTGCTGGTCGTCTGCCCCTTGGCGGTGCTGGTCGTCTTCCCCTTCGGCGCAGGGGTCGCGGCCTGAGCCTTCACGGCCTGCTCGCGCGCCTGTTGCACCTTCGCCGGCTCCTGGTCGACGAAGTCGCCGGCGGCGATCGTGCTGCCGACCGCGGAGATCGCAAGCCCGATCCCGAATGCCAGCGGCCCGAGCACGATCACCGGGAGGAACGCCCTCTGTACGCGCGCCGCGCGCCCAGCGGCCGAGCGGAAGAGGAAGCCCAATGGAATTGCGAACAAGCAGAAGCCGAGCCCCTGGAGCACTGACGAGTAGATCACCCGCCCAGCGTGGGCGTGCTCGAAGACCAGCTGGTCGGCATCGGAGTCTCCGCTGGGCAGGTGGAGGCCGACGCGCTGCAGCACGATCCCCGCAGCCACGATCAGGGCGCCGGCTATGCCCGCGAACCCGGCTCTTCGCAGCCAACGGTCCTGGAAGGCGAGCAGCTCCTCCTTGCTCGGCAGGGAGCGGCCCGGGGTTGATGACTCTGCGTTCACGAGAGGGGCGGGACTGTATCTTGGCCGCCGTGCCGCTTATCTCCCGCCAGACGGGACCAATAGCCGTCTACGGAGCCACCGGATACACGGGCAGGCTGGTGGTTGCCGAGCTGCTGCGGGGGGAAGCCGACTTCATCGTCTCGGGCCGCAGCGCCGAAAAGCTGGAGGCGCTGAGGAGGGAGTTCGAGCTGGAGGGCCCCGCCAAGCCCGCCCAGATCGACGGCCCTGCCTCACTTCGCAGCCTGCTCGCCGACTGCGCGGTGGTGATCGACTGCGCAGGCCCGTTCGTGAAGTACGGCGAGCCGGTGCTGGCCGCCGCCGTCGAGACGGGTGCCCACTACCTCGACACGACCGGCGAGCAGCCCTACATGAAGATGGCCTACGAGCGCTACGGCCCGGGCGCCGCCCGCGCCGGCGTGGCCGTCGTGCCCGCGATGGGCTTCGACTACGTGCCGGGCGACATGATCGCCTCCCTGACCGCTGAGGGGATGGGCGAGCTCGACGAGCTCGCCATGTTCTATTGCTGGCGGGACTTCACGCCGAGCCAAGGCACCGCCCGGACGACCCTCGAGATCATCGCCGGGAAGGACATCGAGTGGCGGAACATGGAGTGGGTCGAGGCGAGCGGGCGCGTCTCCCGCGGGACGTACGAGTTCCCGGAGCCGTTCGGCCACCAGCACATGTTCCGCTACCCGTCGGGGGAGCAGGTCACGGTGCCGCGCCACGTGCCCACGCGCAACGTGCGCGCGGCGATGAACGCCGGAGCGTTCGCCAGCGACCGGCTGGCACCGATCTTCAGCGCGACTGTGCGCCCGGCGGGGCTGGCGATGAAGACCCCCTTGAAGCGCCTCATGAATGCCCTGATCTCGCGCCTCCCCGAGGGGCAGACGCCCGAGCAGCGGGACAGGATGAGCTGGGTGATTGCCTGCGAGGCGAAGCGCGGCGAGGTCGAGCGCAAGGGCGTGATCACCGGCAGGGACGTCTACGGGCTGACCGCGGCGGCGATCGTCCAGGGCGCGATGCTCGCCGCACGCAAGGGCTTCGACGGGCGCGGCGGCCTGGCTCCCTCCCAGGCCTTCGAGCCGAAGAGCTTCCTGGACGGGCTCGAGCGCTTCGGCGTCCGTTGGCAGATCTTCGAGACGAACGTCCCGGTCGCGGTCGAGGTCTAGCGTGGCCAGGGAGATCGGACTTCCCACCCGCAGGGGGCGGCGCGTCAGCCTCGAAGAGGGAGCGACTCCCGGCTCGCCGCGCTGCCCGGCGTGCGAGCAACCACTCTTCGTCTGGATCGAGACCGAGGGCTACGGCTCGCGCGAGGACCAGGTGATCGACCGCTGCGAGAACTGCGGCCTGGTCGTGGCGCGGGAGGCCGTGCCATCGCCCGAACGCGCGGTCGACGAGCTGCTCGGAGGCGGGGAGACGAACGGGGCCGGCGCGGCGATCCGCGCCGACAACGCCGCCAGCCTGCAGGCATGGCTCGGAGCGGAGAACTGGGCTGCCCTACGGCCGGGCGGCTACTTGATCAAGCCGACACCGCGCGCCGCGGGCCTGCTCCTGGCGCGCCGTGGACTCGAGGCACGCCGCATCCGCCACCTGATCCGGCCCGGGATGGCCTCGATGTGGCAGACCCTGCTCAACCTGCTCACATTCCACCGTGACTTCGCCTCGGAGGCAGCCTCCGGCCGGCTCCGGCCCGGGACCGGACGGGGTCTGGCCGCGTTCTCGATCGACGCGGTGGTCACCGTCCTCGCCGCGATCCCGACGGCGATCATCGCCGTTGTGCTGGAGACGGGAGCCGTGCTCGCCCGCCGCGGCGGGGTGATCGAGGTACAGGCGGACCGCCTGCCGCCTACGAGCTGACCTCGGCCAGGATCGACGCGACCTCGGCCACGGCGCCGATGTGCGGCGGTGTCCGAGGCGAGCTCACCTCCGGCTCCGAGCTCTGTGCCAGCCGCTCGCCGAGCGACCGGGAGGCCTCTCGCAGGAGTGGCGGCGTCGATTCGGCGGTGACGATGGCCGAGGGGCGCTCCGCGCTCGACAGGGTCGGCAGCGGCATTCGCCAGGCAGCCGGGATCCCCAGCTCCGCCATGACGCTGCGAGGTCGCTCGCGGGCGGCCGCGGCGGCCTCCTCGGGCATCCGGGCCACCCCCGGCCCGAGCGCGGGCAATCCTCCGGCAAGGAAGACGTCGATCACGTTCTCGTGCGCTCCGGCTGCGATCTCGAGCCGGTGACGGTCCTCGGAGAGTGCCTCCGTCGCGACCGGGCTCAGCTGCAGCAAGGTCGGCTCGATCATCACCGCCGCGGAGACGACGTCGGACCGGCGGAGCAGCAGGTCCAGCGCGATCACGCCTCCGAGCCCGGCCCCGCAGACCACAACGGGATCGTCTGCCACCGCCTCGATCAGGGCGGCGGCATCCTCGCTCTGCTCCTCGATCGTCGTCCGCCGGTAGTCGTCCGGCTCCGTGGTGCCACCCCAGCCGCGGCGGTCGTAGGCGATCACCCGGAACTCCCCGGCGAGTGCCTCGGCCAGCGGCTCCCAGACCGCACTCATCGCCGCGGTCTCATGGATCAGCAGGACCGGCGTCCCTTCGCCGCGCTCACTCCACGCGATCTCGACGCCGCGGGCCTCGAGCGTGGGCACGGCCTCAGACGTTGCGCCAGAACCGGCTGATCAGCGGCAGCGCGAGCGCCCTCGGGCTGTGCTGGCCCGCCAGCGCGGTGGCGCGGTTGAGCGCCCCCGGAACGACGACGCGGCGGTCGTGCACGGCGCCGTCGACCGCATGCTCGGCGAGCTCTTCCGAGGACATCCAGACAGCTGTGGGCGTCCGGTCCTCGACTCCACCGATGCCGGCGACGTCCATGAACTCGGTCCGAACTGGCCCAGGGCAGACGGCCGTGACGGTGACCCCTGTGCCGCGCAGCTCGGTGCGGATCGCCTCGCTGAAGGAGAGGACGAACGCCTTGCTGGCGGCGTAGACGGCTGAGCCGGGGAGCGGCTGGAAGGAGGCCGTGGAGGCGATGTTGATCACGCTGCCGCGCCCGCGATCGACCATGCCGGTCAGGAAACGGCTGGTCAGGTCTACGACGGTCTCGACGTTGATGTTGACCATCTCCACCATGCGCTCGCGCGGGCTGGTGGCAAAGTCGGCCTGGTGTCCGAAGCCGGCGTTGTTGACCAGCACCTCGACCACCCGGCCGCGTCCGCGCAGCTCATCCGCCAGGCGGTCGCGCTCGGCCGGGTCCCCGAGGTCGGCGGCGATCACCTCGGCCGCCACGCCGTAGGCGGAGGTCAGCTCCGTCGCGAGGGTGCGCAGCCGCTCCTCGCGGCGAGCGACCAGCGCGAGAGAGTGCCCGCGCGAGGCAAGCTCCTTGGCGATTGCGGCGCCGATTCCGGACGACGCGCCGGTGACCAGCGAGGTACTGCTGACCGACGGCTCAGGGAGGCCCATGGTCAGGCCGCGTGTCAGTCCTGAAGGCCCTCGCGGGCCTCACGGACCAGTGTCACGGCCTCGGGGAAGACGATCCGAATCGCGTCGCGGACCTGGACAGCCTGCTCGTCGCTCGAGCCCGTCAGCTCCATGGAGCCGATCGCGGCGACCGTCATCTCCACCGCCAGCTTGATCGCGTTGTCTGCCCAGGCGACCTTCTGAGCCCCCTGCATCTGCTCCTGGAGCTCCTCCATCCGCCTGCGCATCTCCTCGGGATCGCCGAAGAGTCCGCCAAAACCTTCCATGCCTTCGATCATAGACCGGTCACCGATTCGGCACTCGTGCATGCCCCCGGAGACGGTCCCGCCGAGAGCGTCGGCGGGTGCGCTCCCCCCCGGATCCGAGTCGAGGCGCCGCCACGGTCGAGTACGTAGCCCTCGCCGGGATGATCGGCATCCTGATCGTCGCCGCCATCGCGGCCCTGGTCGCCTCGCCGCCGACGCGGGGCGAGCGCGAGCTCGGCGAGATGCTCGCCCGCCGGATCGCCTGCACCCCGCGCTATCCGGTGCCCTGCGAGCGGAACGCCCTGGCGCTGGCATACGGCTTCCCGCTCGGCAAGCTGGTGCGGTTTCTGGCCCCGACACCGGCAATGGAGGGGGGTGAGCTGCCCGTGGACTTTCGCTACTGCCGACAGGCGAGGTGCGCGGGACCCGGTTCCGAGCCCGGCGTCACGTCATCACGACGACGCGTGACGGAGTTCACGGTCGTTGAGGACGAGCGCCGCTCCGTCGGCCCGGTCCGGATCACCTACTGGCTCTACCGCCCGGGCATCGGTTGGGGGCGGATCGTCCGCACCGCAGGCGCCGCGGAGATCGGGGCCGCGTCACATATCCGGCTGAACGCGGAGGACGATCCGGCACTCGTCCCCCTCGAGACCCTGCCGGGCCGGGACCACTACCGCTTCCCGGCCGGCGAGGTACCACCCTGGCAGTGGCATTTGGCGCGTTAGTTGCCTATATGGCAAGTAAGGCGCCAATTGCTGGTCCGGTCAGGCCTTCGCGTGCTGTTCGGCTTCTCGGCTCGCGCTGCGGATCAGGCGACGCCAGTCCGTCGTCCGGAAGACGAAGATCAGGGCGAGGGCGCCGAGGACAACGGTCCAGGCGGCGATCGCGATCTGCTGGCCCACCGAGTAGGTGAGGACCGCGATCGGGCCCGGCCCGACCAGCGTCGCGACCAGCAGCGCCTGTTGGGCACCCGCGCCGCCCGGCGTCAGCGGCAACAGCGTCGAGATCGTCTGGACGCTCATAACCAGCAAGACGTTCTGGAAGGAGCCTCCGATGTGGAAGGCATCGAGGAAGAACCAGTACGAGGCGAAGCGCAGGCCCCAGCCGAGTCCCTGCCAGGAGGCGACGGTCTTCAGGTACAGGGTCGGGGTCGCCAGGACGATGGCACCCTGCTTGACGCGGTCCCAGAAGGCCTCGACCCGGCGGGCGAGGAGGGCGAAGGCGACCACGGCCAGAATGGCGAGCGCGGTGAGCGTGAAAACCAGGAAGTCCGGATGCTGGGCCCAGAAGGCGATGTCGAAGGCGGGCAGGTCGGGCAGCTCCGGCGGCTGGGGCAGCAGGCCCTGGGTGAGGGCGTAGATGAAGACGAGGATCCCGGCGGAGGTGTCGAAGACCGAGCCGACG
>JBKPRD010000186.1:0-3980 GCA_046734415.1 Actinomycetota bacterium
GGGTTACGAGCTTCTGCTTCAGAAGTCGCCGCGCGGTGAAGCACGCGGTGGCTGGCTCGGGCGCTTCCGCTCGACTTCCGACCCAAACGCGCTGGACGGTGTTGCGCGCGGCAATACCGAACTCGAGGCAGCCGAGGTTGCCCTTCAGCGCCTCCGAGTTCGCCAGCGCCAGCGTTGAGCCGTTGGCACGCGATTCAGCCGCGGTCGCGGCCGCATCCGGCTGCCAGGATGACGCCTGCGGCTTCTCCGCGACCAGCTGCTGGTACGTCTTCGGCAAGACCGCCTGCGGCGCGCGGCGCTCGTTGTCGTGACCCCGCAGGAGCGCAACCGCGAGCGCTCGAAGAGCGGCTGCGGCTCGAGCCGGGTGAGCTGACGGGCTGACCGCAAAGCTTGGGCGAGTGTTGGCCTTTCCCTCAAAGCGCTTGAACTCGGGGCCACAAAACGGTTCGCCGTGCTCGCCCAAGAGCGCCAGCAGGCGAATGAGCGCGTCACGGGACCATCTCGTTGCGAAACCGAGAAGCCGTTTCTTTTGAGCAGGCGCTGCGTACCCCGCGCAGTCCTCAAAAATACCCCCGTACTACGATGTTTCCTGCGACTCTCCCCAGCATCGCCGGGCTTCGTCTTACTCTTCGAAGCTATGAGCACCCCGCGCGAGCTCTGAGCATGGCGCCGCGTAAACAGCGCTATCGAGCAGCGCACGACCGCGAGCGCCGGCGTTGGGCCCCCCAAGTCGCGCAGGGCATCGTCGCCTGCGCGAGGTGTGGCGGGCTGATCGGCGAGAACGAACCCTTCGATCTTGACCATGCCCCGGATGGGCAGTCCTACCTCGGCCCTTCTCACCAACGCTGCAACCGGAGAACGGCAGCCCACCGCGCGGCTGCGCGGGCAATGCTGAACGGCGAGAGGCCTCGCCTCAACCTCGACGACAACGGCATTTACGAAGACCCGATCCGAAGCCTCTGGCGCGTGGAGCCGGGCAACCCGAAGAGCCGGCCGCAGCGCGTCTCGCGGCGCTGGTGACGACAACCGCGTCCTGAGCGCTCGCTAGTGTCCGTCTCGGTGTAGGTCGCCCGTCCAGGGCGCGGGAACATGTCAAGGGGGCTCCTTCGGGAGCCTCCTCTCGTACTAGCCGATGGCTTCTGTTTCATGGGGCCAGACATGTTTCCGTCAACTACGCCATGCGACCTGTCCTAGCGCTTGCCACGCCGACGACGTGGGGCGACGGCGAGCCGGGGCAGCCCGAGCCGATTCAGGACGAGCGTCTGCGTCCCCACTTCGCAAACCGCACGGCCTGGCGCACGCGAGGCCCGCGGCGGTACTTGCGGCTGATTCGGATTCATGTTCCGGCGCGGCGGGAGAACGTCTCCAGACCGCGCGAACGCCGAGTCCGTACGCGTTCATCGTCGCCGACGCGCGGTTCTCCCGGCGAACCAGAGCCTGAACCGCCTCTAGAAGTCATCCCGCCCGCGCGCTTCCGGCGCGAGCTTCGTCATGCTCTGGGAGCGGCGTGAAGGTCGGCGAGCGCATCCCGAAGCGGATCGCCTGCGTGCTCGAGGTTCGCCGCGAGCGACGCGACGGGCGCCGGTTCGTCGTCTACGTGCTCTCGGACTCGCTACGCGGGCCACGGAAGGCCACGCGGTGAACCTGCCGAAGATCAGCGAGCCGCTGACGGCGACCGAGCTGCGCGACCGCGTGCTGGCGCAGTTGAACGGCGAGAGCTGGCGTCTCTCGCCCGAGGATCGGAAGCGGCGCGCGAAGGTGCTGGCCAAGCTGCGGAAGGGCGAGGCGCCGTGATCCCGCCTGTCGTCCTCGAGCGCGGCGAGCGCGCCTTCGTGGATGTTCTACGCCGCCGCTTTCCCGATGCGAGCTTCATCGTGCGCGATCGTGCCGTCGGCCCAGACGATGCGGACGTGGCCAGCGAGATCGTCGCTGGCGCCGCGGCTGACGTCGGCGCGATCCAGGAAGCTGAGCAGAACCTCTCGCCGCTCCAGAGGGGTGAACCCGGCCCACAGCGCCGTAAGCGATCCTCCGCTCGGAAGCCTCGTCAGGCGGGCGGCTAGGTGGCGCACCGTCTCGCGAGCCTGCTCGACGCGCTTTTGACGCGCAGAGAGGCCGCGCTGGAAGAGGGTCTTGTCGAGCGTGTCGGCGTTCTCGATGTAGGCGTGCAGCTGCTCCACGACTTCGGCCTCCGCGGCCTGGGCCTGCTCGAGTTCGCGGCCGGCGCTGACGACGTCGATCATCCGCGGCGCGCTCTCGATGGCCTGCTCGAACCAGGCAGCGACGAAGGCGTCCAGCTCATCGGCATGGACGAAGGCGCGATCGGGACAGGGCTCCGAAGCAGCGTTCTTGCAGAAGTACGACACGACGAAGCTGCCATCGGCTCGCTTACGGCGGACGACCTTGAGCGTCTTGCCGCAGCCGGCGCAGCGCGCGATCCCGAGCAGGAGCCGATTCCGGGTCGTCTCTCCGGGCGGTGGGCCTTGATGCCTGCGACCCGCCTGCGCGGCATCCCACAACTCGCGGCTGACGATCGGCGTGTGCGCCTGCTCGTTGACGTACTCGCCCGAGCGAGCAACGCCGAGGTAGGCGACGTTCGAGAGGATCTGCCGAGCGGTCGAGTGCGACCAGCCGCGCTCGCGGGCGATCTGGGAGAAGGCCAGACCCTCGGCGCGCTGCTCGAAGACCTTGCGCACGATCTTCGCGTCACGCTCGACGACCTCGAGCCGCCCCGACCCGTCGGGCTTGCGGTAGCCGAGCGGAGCGCGGCCGTTCGGGATGCCCTGCTCGACATGGCGCTGACGGGCCTGCCGCCAACCCTCGCGGCGGGCGTCGAGTTCTTCTTCTGCGAGCCCTGCCAGCAGGCCGAGCATCGCCTTGTTCATCGGCTGGGCCGAGTCGAAGTCGTCGGCGATCAGGCGTCCGCCGGCGTCTGTGATCCTTTTCGACGTTTCGACGGCATCGAGCAGGCTGCGGGAGAAGCGCGAGAGCTTCCAGACGATCACCCCGGCCGACTCCCGGCGCTCGACACGCTCGACCAGGCGCCCGAGTTCCCGATCCTCGATCTTCTTCCCGCCGGAAACGTCGAGTTCCTGTACGACCTCGCCCAGCTCGACGCCCTTTGCGGCCGCGAGTCGCTCGATCGTGTCGCGCTGGATCTCGGGCGAGAGGAAGCGATCTCCGCTCCTGCCCTTGGTGTCGCTGACTCGGATGTAGCCGTCGTATCGCATGGGGCCTCCACTGTACGGTTGTCATCTGACGGACGGACGAAACGGCGAAGGGAAACCGACCGAGCTTCACGGACGCGGCGCCGCCGGATCGGGCAGCGCCGCTCTACGAGGCGTTCTGCGAGGAATTGCGAGCGCTTGCTGTGCCGGTGGCAACCGGCCGCTTCGGCACTCGGATGGCGGTCGAGCTCGTCAACGACGGGCCCGTCACGATCGTGTTCGAGGTCTAGTCGCCGTCGATCCGGGGCGGCGCGCAGAGCGCAGCGCTCGGTCGGGAGGCCTAGTGGCTAGACTGCAGACTCAGGCCACGGCGAGCAGTCGTAGCGGACGCCGAAGCCAGTCCATCGGAAGTCGCCGGCTCCTCTACTCGTTGCGACCGGTTCCGGTCCAGAGAGAGGATTTTCGATGTCGAACGACGAGGCGCCGACGGATTCGCTCGACCTTTACCTGCGCGATGCAAGTCGCCGTCCACTCTTGACCGCGGCCCAGGAGGTCAAGCTGACGAAGCTGGTCGAGCGTGGCGACGCGGGCGCCAAGCAAACGATGATCGAATCGAACCTGCGCCTGGTCGTCTCGATTGCCAAGAACTACCGCCATCAGGGGCTCCCGTTCCTGGACCTGATCCAGGAGGGAACGCTGGGGCTGATGCGCGCGGTCGACAAGTTCGACTGGCGCCGAGGTTGCAAGTTCTCCACCTACGCGACCTGGTGGATCAGCCAATCGGTGGCGCGCGGGCTTGCGGACAAGGCCAGCACG
>JBKPRD010000187.1:0-10988 GCA_046734415.1 Actinomycetota bacterium
GGGTCGCGCGTCGGCGCGGGGATTGGCAGCGCCGGCGACTCGACCAGGATCGTCACCCGTGCGCCACGGCCGACGAGCGACTCGAGCGGCGCGCCCGCGAGCGGGAAGCGCAGCGCGTCGCGGACGGCCGCGCCGACGTCCGCGATCGGCCGGTCGGGCGGCGGCGGCGGCGCGAGCACGACGGCGTCGTCCTCCGCGGAGGCGACCACCATCCGCGAGCCGTACAGGATCGGAACCGTCCGCAACGCCTTAGGGAATCGAGCGGTACACCCTGAGGAACGTGGGGCGGAAGCCGCGTTGCGGCCAGAACCGGGACGCGAGCAGGTTCGTCATCCGCCAGTCCGTGATCATCGTCGGGTAGCCGTGCTCGTGCGCCCATGTGATCACGTGGTGGGTGAGCGCGACGCCCACGCCCGAGCCACGTTCCGCGGGGCGGGTCGATGCCTGCGCGAGGTCGATCGAGTCCGCGGGCACGCGCAGGTCGGCTGGACGGCGGTAGAGGAGGATTTGCCCGACGATGCGGCCGTCGCGCTCCGCGACGAAGTGCCGGTACGTCTCCCGGTTGTCCCAGGTGTCGGCCCAGTCGGCGAGGAGCGCCTCCTTGTCATCCGGCTGTCCCCACCCGAAGCTCGGCGACGGGATCATCGACTCGCCCATGGCCCGGTCGAGCTCCGCCGCCGCGCCGATGTCGTCCGGCGTGCTCTCCCTGATCGTTGCGCCGGCGTCGAACGCCGGACGCGGTGAAGTCTCCTGCGCGGCCAGAGCGGACGAGGCGCCGAAGGAGAGCCGGAACCACGGATCGACGAGCTCCGGCCTGTACGGGACGTAGACGAAATGGCGCGTCAGGCCGGCGTCGACCCAGGCTCCGGCCGCCGCGCCGTAGAGGTCGCGGGTCAGCTCCGGCTCCCTGACCGCGTGGCCGGCGATGTAGCTCCAGACGTGCGGGCCGACGTGGTCCTCGCGCAGTCTGCCGACGAGGTACCCGACGACCTCGTCGCCCTCGAGCGCGACGACGCCCGGGAGCTCGTCGCGCTCCTTCTCGAGCTCCGCCGCGAAGTCGACGTCGCCCGGCAGGAGCGGCTCGGCCTTGCGGTGGCGGGCATGGCGCTCGGCGAGCAGGCGGACTGCGCCTTCGAGATGCTCGTCGTGGAACGGGACGATCGTCGGCCGGGCCACGCGGCGTAGACTCGCAGAGATGTCCCCGAAGACGATGACAGGAGAGGAGCTGCAGCTCGACGACGCGCCCGCGCGCGACGCCGAGCTCTTCCTCGTCGACGGGAACAACCTCGCCTACCGTGCGTTCTTCGCGCTTCCTGAGGAGCTCGCGACGAGCGAGGGCTTCGCCACGAACGCGTTGCTCGGCTTCACGAACATGCTCTTCAAGCTCCTGACGGACTACCGGCCGAAGGGTGTCGCGGTCGCCTGGGACACGCGGCCCGTGCACCGCGCCGAGCTCTCGGAGACCTACAAGTCGGAGCGGCGGCCGATGCCGGACCTCCTGCGCGAGCAGTTCCCGTACTTCCGCCCGATCGTCGAGGCGTTCGGCTACCGCAACCTCGAGTTCGAGGGCTGGGAGGCGGACGACGTGATCGCGACACTCGCGACACGCGCCGACACCGCGGGGATCAGGACCTGCATCGTCTCGACCGACCGCGACGCCTTTCAGCTCGTCAGCGACAACGTCGTCCTGATGATGACCCCGCGCGGTGTCGCCGACGTGAATGTCTACACACCCGAGCGGGTCGAGGCCCGGCTCGGGATCACCGCGGACAAGGTGCCCGACTTCATCGGCCTGAAGGGTGACTCCTCCGACAACATCGAGGGCGTTCCGGGGATCGGCGACAAGACCGCCTCGCAGCTCGTCCAGAAGTACGACTCGCTCGAGGGCGTGCTCGAGCACGTCGACGAGCTGACCCCGGCCCGCGCGAAGGCGATCCGCGAGCACGCGGAGCAGGCGCGCAACTCGAAGGAGCTCGCGACCATGCGCCGCGACCTCGACATCGACTGCGACCCGTCGGAGCTCGTGCTCGCGCCGCCGGATCGCTCGCAGCTGACCGAGATGTTCCGCCGCTTCGAGTTCCGCGGCCTGCTCCAGCGCGTCGACCTCCTGGACGCCGCCCTCCCGGCGTCCGCCCCGCGCGAGGTCGAGGGCGAGGAACTCCCATGGCGCGAAGAATCCGAGCCAAGTAACAGTCTGTTACAAGGCGCGGAAGGGTACGCCGTGGACGGCGAAAGGGCTGCTCTCGCGCGAAACGGCGAGGCCGTCGTCTTCCCCAGGCCAAGTAACAGTCTGTTACAAGGCGGGCAGTTCGTCGTGCACGACGCAAAGGGGCTGCGCGTCGCCGCGCGGGACGACACGCTGCTGGCGGCGTACCTGATCGAGCCCGGGCGGGCATCCTACGAGCTCGACGACCTCGCGGCGGAGTACGGGGTCGGGGTCAGGCCGTCACCCGAGGCGGACGAGGAGACGACGGCGCTGATCCGGCGCGCGGTTCTGCCTCCCCGGCTGATCTCCCAGATGCGCGCGCGCCTGCTCGAGCGCGGGAACCTGGAGCTCTACGAGACGATCGAGCTGCCGCTCAGCCCGGTGCTCGCGGACATGGAGGACACCGGCGTCCCGATCGACACCTACCGGATGGGCGAGATCACCGCCCGCCTGCAGGACCGCGTCGAGGAGCTCGAGTCGAAGGCGTACGAGCTCGCGGGCGAGGAGTTCATGCTCGGCTCGACCCAGCAGGTGGCGCGGATCCTGTTCGAGAAGCTCCAGCTCACGCCCGGCCGCAAGGGGAAGACGGGGTACTCGACCGACACGCGCGTCCTGCGCACGATCCGCGGCGAGCACGAGATCGTCGGCGTGATCGAGGAGTGGCGCGAGCTCACGAAGCTGATCAACACCTACCTCGGCCCGTTGCCGGCCCTTATCGGCGCGGACGGCCGCCTGCATACGACGTTCAACCAGGCGGTCGCCGCCACCGGCCGGCTCTCGACCTCGAACCCGAACCTCCAGGCGATCCCGATCCGCACGGAGCTCGGCCGCGAGATCCGCTCGGCCTTCGTCGCCGAGGCAGGCCACAAGCTCGTCTCGGCCGACTACTCGCAGATCGAGCTCCGCATCCTCGCGCACGTCTCCGGCGAGCCGAAGCTTCGAGACGCTTTCGAGCGCCGCGAGGACATCCACACGGCGACCGCGGCCGAGGTGCTCGGCGTCGAGCCGGCGAAGCTGACGAAGGGCGAGCGCTCGATCGCGAAGATGATCAACTTCGGGATCGTCTACGGGATCTCGGCGTTCGGGCTCTCCGAGAACCTGGAGATCCCGCGCGAGCAGGCGCAGGAGTACATCGACGCCTACCTCGCCCGCTTCCCGCACGTGCAGGACTTCATCGCGCGCACGATCGAGGAGGCGACCCGCGACGGCTATGTGACGAGCCTGCTCGGCCGCCGCCGCCCCGTCCCGGAGATCCGCGCCTCCAGCCGCCAGACCCGCTCGCTCGGCGAGCGCCTCGCCGTCAACTTCGTCATGCAGGGCTCGAACGCCGACATCATCAAGCTGGCGATGATCCGTATCCACCAGCGGCTCAGGGATGAGGGCCGCGGCGCCCGGCTCGTCCTGCAGGTGCACGACGAGCTCCTGCTCGAGGCGCCCGACGCCGAGGTCGGGGCCGTCAAGGACCTCGTCCGCGAGGAAATGTGCGGCGCGTACGAGCTCGATCCCCCGCTCGCGGTCGACGTGGGCGCGGGCGCCGACTGGCACGAAGCCAAGAGCTGACCGAAAACAGAAGTAAGCCGCAGGCCTTGACCCCTGTGGAAAACGGGTTCAACATGGACCCTCCACTCTCGACAACCGGGAGAAAAGGGGGGTGCCAATGGGATAGGGGCTTTCGCGGGGCGCGATGCTCCCGGCGGTCGCCGCGACGATTGCCGATGTCGGCATCGGGCGGCTTCGCAATGTCCTCTGCAACCCGCCACTGGAAAACGGCCCCTCAAAGGAGGTCGTGATTCCGTACTGAGAGCGGTTCAGCATCGATTTCAAGGCAGGCACACAGGGAGAAGGAGGCGAGGTTCAAATGCGAACCAGGAGGCTCTGGCAAGTCGTAACCTTTTTGGCGGCCGCCGCGACGATGCTGATGCTGGCGGCGGGCGGCTCTGCGAAGTCGCTTGCGACCTTCACGGTCGGAAACGGGACGCAGTTGGATGCGGCGCTGGGGTTGGTGAGCCCGGGCGATACGATCGTGTTGAAGCCGGGGACGTATTTCACGGCGGATGCGTCGATTCCGCCGATCGGGTTCCAGATCAGCGTCCCGAACGTGACGATTCGAGGGAACACGTCGGGCAGTAGCTGTTCGGCGACGGCGAAGACGATCGTCGACGGTGACAATCCGCCGGCGACGGGTCCCGGGCATGTCGGGTGGGTGTTCACGGTCACGGCGGACAACATCCAGTTCAAGTGCTTCACGATGCGCTACGGCACCGCCGGGATCGTCACCGACGGATTCGACGGGCTCAACGTGCAGAACATGAGATTCGTCGGCAACGGCCGCGACACGAGCCTGGGTGCGCCCTTCGGCGACGCAATCTGGGTTCGAGACGGCAACGACGTGAGGGTCAACGCCAACACGTTCAGCGGGATGGGCTTCGACGGGATCGAGAGCGACGTCAACTTCAACTCGAGCAACGACGGCTGGAAGGTGAAGAAGAACACGTTCACGAACATCCACAACAGCTGCATCGACATGTCGCACAACACGAACGCGATCCTCGGCGAGCTCGTCTCCGGGAAGCCGAAGAACGGGAACAGCTGCAGTGTGTCGGGCACGGCCGGGGTGACCGACGCGATCGTGGTCGACGACGGCGGCGTCGCCGGTCCGAACCAGATCTATGCGAACACGGTCACGAATGCATGGCTCGACTGCTACTTCGTGCGCGGTAACTCCGCGAAGTTCCTGTTGAACACCTGCGTGACCTCCCAACACGGCATGGGTGCGTCCCTGATCGGCGACAACATCACGTCCGATCTGTTTACGACGACGCTCTCCTCGGGAGGCACGCACGGCAACTGCGTCACTGCGGTCGGCGACAACCTGAAGCTGACGAACACGAAGTGCGGTGCGACCCGCGACAGCGGGATCGTTGTCAACGGCCTCAACGCGGTGGTCACGAACGCAGAGGTGCGGCAGGCGGCAGCCTCGTGCTTCCTGTCCTTCGGCGACAACCAGGTGTGGACACAGGCCACCTGCGGGCAGGTCAACGGCCCGTTCGGGCTCGTCGCCACCGGTGACGGGTCCACGTTCACGAACGTCTCGATCGGAGACGCGGTCTCGACCTGTTTCGAGGCCGCCGGTCCCAATCAGGTCTGGACGACGATCAAGTGCCACGGTTCGAGCAACGGCGCAGGGATCGTCGTCACCTTTGACAACGTCACCGTCGACGGGTTCGACTTCGGCAGCATGTACACCGGCTGCGCGCAGGCGGCAGCCGGGGCGGCGGACGTGACCTTCAAGAACGGCCATTGCGCACGCGTCCTGCAAGGCCCCGGCGTGATCGGGTTCGACGACGGCCTGGTGATCAACACGGTCGTTGTCGAGGCGGCGTTGGGCACCTGCTTCGCCTTCCTCAACGCCGGCAACGCGATCGACGGCACGCTGAAGAACTCGACCGGTGCGAGCTGCGGCACCGGCGCGGCATCGGGCGAAGGCATCGCGTGGGAAGGCACCGGAACGAACGTGATCAGCGGGAACGACATCGAGAAGACGGCGTCGGCG
The DNA here is from genome assembly GCA_046734415.1 of Actinomycetota bacterium. Classification (GTDB taxonomy): domain Bacteria; phylum Actinomycetota; class Thermoleophilia; order Gaiellales; family Gaiellaceae; genus DATBLE01. The sequence goes on from JBKPRD010000187.1 coordinate 5,760, forward strand.
AGCCTGGGCGTGAGCGCCCTCGGCGGCGACTACACGATCACGAACAACAAGTTCCACGACGCGCAGTTCGCCAGTTGCGTCAGGATCATCACCCCGGACACCCTGACGTTCACCGGGAACAAGGCACAGATGTGCTACGACGGGGCGTTCGACATACACGTCGACCTGAACCCCATCGTCAACTCGAACATCGGGAACGACGCCAGCGGGCTCCTCGGCGGTGCGACGATGTACGTCGAGTGCGACTCGGACTGCAGCGGCACCCAGGTGAACCTCAACCAGCTGGACGGCGGCGGGAACGAGCGGGACGGGCTGTTCTTCTTCGACAACTCCGGCGGTACCGGGGCGACGATCTCGGGGAACAAGATCACGAACATGCAGGGCACCGGCCTCGAGGTTCAGGGCGGCAGCGCCACGCTGTCGAACAACGCCGTGCTGAACTCGAGCGACGTGGACGACCTGTTCGGGATCTTCCTGAACAGCGACGACAACATCTTGACCGGCTCGGACGTCTCGGGCGGCTACGACAACGGGATCGAGGTGGCCGGCGACAACAACGTCGTCGCCAGCAACAACAGCCACGACAACGGCGAGGACGGCATCCACATTGCCGCGACCGCCGACTTGACCGAGGTGACGAGCAACCAGACGAAGAACAACGCCGGTGAGGGCCTCGAGGACGACGGAACGAACACGGCGCTCACCAGCAACACGTCGTCGGGGAACCGGCAGGACTGCGCCGGCACCGACGCGACGTTCGTCGACGGCGGCGGCAACGCCTGCGCCGACGGCACGTTCTTCACCGACCCGGGGGTGATCACCGCCCCGGTCCGCAGGCACCACCGGACCAGGTAAGCAGGCAACTCCCGTTACGGAAGAGGCCGGAGCATACGCTCCGGCCTCTTCGCGTCTAACCGGAAGCCGCTGAGGGCGTCTAACGAAGGCGCGGTTATACTGACCGGCTTCCGATGGCTAACGACACAATCGATACGAGCGAGCCCGGGGTCTGGACCACGGGCCCCGACGGCGAGCCCGTCCCCGACTACGACGCCTCCTTCCCGACGATCAACGAGGGGGAGGTCGTGCACGGCAAGGTCGTGCGGGTCGACAAGGACGAGGTCCTGGTCGACATCGGCTACAAGTCGGAGGGGGTGATCCCGGTTGCCGAGCTCTCGATCCGCCGCTCGATCAACCCCGCGGACGAGGTCAACCTCGGCGACGAGATCGACGCGCTCGTGCTCACGAAGGAGGACGCCGAGGGGCGCCTGATCCTCTCCAAGAAGCGCGCGCGCTTCGAGATGGCGTGGAAGGCGATCGAGCAGTCCGCCGAGAGCGGCCAGCCCGTCACGGGCAAGGTGATCGAGGTCGTCAAGGGCGGTCTGATCCTCGACCTCGGCGTCCGCGGCTTCCTGCCGGCGTCGCTCGTCGACATCCGCCGCGTCCAGGACCTGGACGAGTTCCTCGGCAAGGAGCTCCGCTGCAAGGTGATCGAGCTCAACCGCTCGCGCAACAACGTCGTCCTCTCGCGGCGCGCCGTCCTCGAGGACGAGCGCAAGGAGATGCGCCAGGCGATCCTCGACAAGCTCCAGCCGGGCGACGTCGTCGAGGGCCAGATCTCGAACATCGTCGACTTCGGCGCCTTCGTCGACCTCGACGGCATGGACGGGCTGATCCACATCTCCGAGCTCTCGTGGTCGCACGTCAACCACCCGAGCGAGGTGCTGGAGATCGGGCAGACCGTGAAGGTGAAGGTGCTCGACATCGACCGCGACCGCCAGCGGATCTCGCTCGGCCTCAAGCAGACCCAGACCGACCCGTGGCAGCAGGTGCTCGACAGCTACGGCGAGGGCGACGTCGTCCAGGGGCGCGTGACGAAGGTCGTCACCTTCGGCGCGTTCGTCGAGATCCTCCCGGGCGTCGAGGGGCTCGTGCACATCTCGGAGCTCGCCCAGCACCACGTCGAGAACCCGCGCGAGGTCGTCTCGCAGGGCAACGTCGTCAACGCCAAGATCATCGAGGTCGATGCCGAGCGGCGGCGCCTCTCGCTGTCGCTGAAGCGCGTCGAGGAGGGGGAGGGCGGCCCGCTGCCGGAAGGCGAGCCGCTACGGCCGCAGATCGACCTGTCCGAGGACGTCTTCGCGGAGGATCCGACGTCGATCGTCGAAGGACAGGTGGTCGAGGGCGAGATCGAGGCGGAGGCGACGATCGAGGCGCCCGCGCCGGAATCCGACGCGCAGTTGGAAGCCGAGGTCGCCGCGGAGTCACCGGCCGAGGAGCCGGAGCCGGGCGACGGCCCCTCCGAGGGCGCAGCCTAGGGCTCACATGCGGCCGCTTCGCGTCGCCGTCACCGGCGGCATCGGAGCGGGGAAGAGCGAGGTGCTGCGGGCGTTCGCGCGCCGCGGAGTCCCGACGATCTCGGCGGACGAGATCGTCCACGAGCTGATCGCGGGCGACGCGGAGGTGCGGGAGGCGCTCGAGGAGCGCTTCGGCACGACCGACCGCGGCCGGATCGGCGGAATCGTCTTTCGCGACGCCGGCGAGCTCGCGTGGCTCGAGCGGCTCTTGCACCCGCGGGTCCGTGCGGCGCGGGACGCGTGGCTCGCGGGTCTGGACGCTCCGGTCGCCGTCGCCGAGATTCCGCTCCTCTACGAGACCGGCGGCGAGCGCGAGGTGGACGCAGTCGTGCTCGTCACCGCACCGCCGGAGCTGCGCCGCGAGCGCAGCGCCGCCGTCGACGCGCGCTCCGGCCGTCTGATCCCCGATGATGAGAAGGCGACCCGTGCAGACTTCGTGTACGTGAACGACGGCACCCTCGAGCAGCTCGACGCCTTCGTCGGCGACGTGCTCGCCCACTTGCCCGCATGACCCGCACGATCGTCGGCGGTCGGCTCGTGCTCGGGCTGGCGGCGATCGCCGTTCTCGCGCTCGCCTTCGGGACGATCCACCTCACGAAGCCGGCCTGGTACGAGCGGTTGTGGTACCCGCTCCGCTACGGCGAGATCGTCCGCGGCCACGCGCGGAACTACCATCTGGACCCGGCCCTGCTCGCGGCGGTGATCTACCAGGAGAGCAAGTTCGAGTCGGACGCGCGCTCTGACCGCGGCGCGATCGGGCTGATGCAGCTCCTGCCGGAGACGGCGAAGGGGATCGCCGTGCGCACCGGCGGCTCGCGGTTCCGGGTCTCCGACCTCTACGTCCCGGAGCTCAACGTGCGCTACGGCGCGTGGTACCTGCGCCACCTGATCGACAAGTACGGCTCCGAGCGCACGGCGCTCGCCGCCTACAACGCCGGCCAGGCCAACGTCGACGCGTGGCGTGCACGCGGCGTGGGCGTGCAGTTCGAGGAGACGCGCCGCTTCGTCGATCGCGTCGAGAAGCTGAAGACGATCTACGGGCACGCCTACTCGTCACTGCGGCAGCAAGGAGACACTTGACAGCCACCATAGTGATGTCATAATGATGTCATGCAGCTGGAACCGCACGTCGAGTCGCTCCGCGCAGAGCTGGCGCGGCTCGCCGAGCTCGGCGACGAGGACGTCGCCGCGGCCGCCTCGCGGCTGAGCGAGGCACTCGCACCGACGATCTCGATGCGGCTGCTCGGGCTGCTGTCCGAGGCGGCGCTGGAGGTGAGCTCGCAGCTTCCCGGCGGGCACGTCGAGCTGCGACTCGCCGGCGAGGAGCCGTCGCTCGTCTACGTCACGGACGAGGGCGCTACGCAGCCGGCGCCGGGCGACGACGCGCTGACCGCACGGATCACGCTGCGGCTGCCCGACTCGCTGAAGGGCTCGCTGGAGGCCGCCGCGGCGCAGGACGGCGTCTCCCTGAACACGTGGATCGTCAAGGCGCTCGCCCGCGGCCTCACGCTCGCTGCCACCTCGCGGATCGGCAGCCGGCTGACCGGCTTCGGCCAGAGCTGAGAGGAGGAGAGATGACGCTCTATCCCAGCCCCATCGGTCATGTCGAAGTCGACTGCATCGGGGACAGCCTGAAGCCTGTCCCGGATTCGATTTCCATCCGACGCGACCCGCGTCCGCCGCGGCTCGCGCTCGGGAGTCTGCCGCTGCGGAGGCGCCCGCGGTGAGGTACGAGTTCGCCACACCCGAGCCGCCCAAGCTGCGGGTTTCGAATCCCGCGGGCCACGTGGAGATCGAGGCTGCGCCTCGCGGGGATACGGTCGTCGAGGTCGAGGGCGGAAACGTGGAGGAGATCGCGGTCGAGCAGCGCGGCCGCGAGATCGTGGTCGAGCGCAGGAAGCGCTTCGGCCGCGGGGGCGGCTCGTACGACGTGCGCGTCCTGGCGCCCGAAGGTGCGGACGCCGAGCTCGACCTCGCCTCGGCCGGCGCACGCACGACGGGCCTCCTGGGCGAGGTGCGAGTCCGGAATGCGAGCGGGGAGGTCCGGCTCGACTCGATCGGCGGCCGCCTCGACCTCAGTACCGCCTCGGGCGACGTCGTCGTCGGCCGGGCAGGCGGAGGCGGAACGATCCGGACGGCCTCCGGCGACGTGGTCGTGCGCGAGGCGGGCGGCCGCCTCGGGGTCATGACCGCGTCGGGCGACCTCGTCGTCGCCGCGATCGCCGAGGGCGCGCTCGACCTCAAGTCCGCCTCCGGCGACATCCAGATCGGGATCGCCAAGGGCTCGAGGTTCCATATCGACGCGCGCTCGCTGAGCGGCGAGGCGACCTCCGATCTCGAGGTGCTCGGCGTCGAGACGACGACCGAGGGACCGCTCGTCGAGCTGAAAGCGACGTCGATGAGCGGCGACATTCGCATCACGCGCGCGTGATCCCCGCGCTGCTCCGCGAGAACCGGGCCTTCCGGACCTTCTTCGCGGGGCAGGCAGTGTCACTGCTCGGCGATCAGATCTCCATGATCGCCCTCCCGCTCGTCGCGGTGCTCGTCCTCGATGCGTCGCCGGCCGAGATGGGGTACCTGACGACTGCTGCGCTGCTGCCCAACCTGCTCTCGCTGAACGCCGGCGCCTGGATCGACAAGCGCGGCCGCAGGCGCCGGACGATGATCGCCGCCGACCTCGGCCGGGCTGCGCTGATCGTCAGCGTGCCGGTCGCCTACTGGTTCGGCGCGCTCACGCTCGAGCAGCTCTACGTCGTCGGCTTCCTGTCCGGCTTCCTGAGCGTCCTCTTCTTCGTCTCGTACGGCACGCTGTTCGTCGCGCTTGTACCTCGAGAGCGCTACGTCGACGCGAACTCGCTGACGCACGGGGCACGCG